>NZ_JARXHY010000010.1 GCF_031127815.1 Pelagicoccus sp. SDUM812003
CGTCTACCCGCACCATTTTTTATAACGCAGTCCAAACGGTCTACGTTTTTTTGTGTCCGAACGCTTTCATGGGAATCGAACCAAGGTTCGATGGCTGGGTTCGCCTTACCAGCGGAGGCCTCGCGCTTGCTTTCTACGAGCGCGTATCGACTGCCTCGCTTCCTCTTGCCTATGCCTGTTCGAACTACGAGGCAACGCTCACAGCGAGGTGGCGCCATTCGAGTATTGCTCGCCATCTCGAAGGACGAACACCTTGAAGCGGTAGAAGAGACCGTCCGGGGGCTCGATCCCATGCTCTCGCAAATCCAAGTCCGCCCTCAACTCTCTGTAGCGCGGATCTTCTCCCGCGATGGCATCCAATTCTTCCGGCTCGAGCACCGACCAATTGCGCAGGTCTCTGCTGAGCTCCAGCAACACCCTGACTTCGTCGCTGAGCGCTTCACGATAGCGAATGGAGAGCGCGGTCTTTTCGCTATTCGTCCATTCAAACCGAGGAGGCGTCTCGTGCGTGAAAGGATCCAGCCCGAGGGCGTATTCCACGATGTTCGAGAGCCCGTCACCATCGGGGTCGGAGCTGCGATCCACCTTGCCCTGCAGGGCGCTCGCCGCCTGGTCGTTCCACCCCCTCAACCAGTTTTCAAACCGGTTGAAGTCGGCAAAGGCGAACTCCAGACGGTCGATCGATGGGCGTTTCTCATACCAATCTTTCGGAGTCCTCTGAGGAGCGTAAGCGATGGATAGGATGCCATTTTCGGCGAAACGAGAGACGTCGTACCAACGGTCGAGCTCATCGTCGAATCGGGCCGAGGCATACGAAACATACGCTTCCTCCTCCAAGTGAATCTCCAGAACGCTCACTTCGCCGTTTTCCACCTCGCCCGCTCGCAGCGAACTGTCTCCCGCGAAACTCTCGGAGTAATCGATCTCCCACAGCCGGTGGCCATAGGTGGTGATCTTCAAACCGGGCTGGCCGATAGCGCTCGCGAGATCCTCGACAAAGCTCACCTCCCCTATCGAGCTCACGGCGGTATCCGAGTCCGTGGAGAACACGACATCGTAGCTCCCCAAGTCCTTCGCTGAAACGTTTTCCAACCTCAATTTGGAATCGCTAGCGCCCTCGATGGCGACTCCATCTTTCCGCCACTGATAAGTCACCTCCTCAACGCAGGTCACCTTGACCAGCAACTCGACGGTCGCTCCGGGATAGGTTGCATGGTGATAGGGCGACTCCAAGATCTCGATACGTCCGTCCGGCTCTACAGCATCGAGCCAAACCGTAAAGTTCGCTCGATCAGGGTTATGCACCTCCACTTCAAGATCAGATAGAAACTCGATCGTCTGCCAATCCTCCCCGAGCACCAACTGTTCAGGACTCGCCTTATGGCCAGACACCTTCGCGACAAGCCCCGCATGTTCGGAATCCACTCGAATCCTGCAGCGATGGGCAAAATCCTCGTATGGCTCCCCATCGTCAATCCGCAGCGAGACCCACTCGCGCTCTTGGCCCAAGCTTGAATGGAGCGTCAAGGAGCTTCCTCCTTTGACGCTGATCGAATCATCCCCCGCTAGACTCATGCTCGTAGAGAATCCGTAGATCGGAAAGTCGAGCAGGGCATCCACCCCTCCGAAGAGGTAGGGAACCGAAACCGTATCCGATTCATAATTCGTTCCATCCGTATCCGTTATTCGGATATAGAACTGACCTTGATGATTCTCCACTTCGATGTTTCTATGAAGATCCGCGAAGGACGCCTCCACATCTGCCTTGATAGGAGCGTCTCTGCCGACCCTGAACCAATTCACCTCCGCACCCGGAGCGGAAGTGAAGGTCGCCCGATAGTTTCTCGAAGCTTCCCGCTCGTCCGCAATGGGCTGCATCAGAAAGCGGGTTCGCTCCCCGACGTCGATCGACTGGATCCGATCGATGTACCTCCACTTGTCCAGTCCACTCCGCTTCAGGGAAATGCGAATCCGGTGCGAGCCCTCGCCTACAGTCACGTATCCTCGCGTCTTCCATTCCCATTCCAAGTCGCTATCGTCCCAGATCCGCATCGTTTCAGCAGCGCCATCAACCTGTACCGCCCAGATCGAACGCACGAATGGCTGTTCGGTATCCAAAACAACGGACGCAGGACCCGTCAGGTCGAACTCGAGCCACAAAGGAGCCTCATCGTAATGCTGGCCGCCTAGGCCTAGGATCGATCCGTGAGCATCCGTTTCGACCAGCCACCCCGGACTCATTTCAAGATTGCCCACCTGCCAGCCAGGGAAAAGCTCAGCCGCGTCCATCAGAGTGAACACTTGCGAACGCGTCTCTCCGTATTCAGATCGAGCGACTAGATAGAAATCGTCCGTACTCGGCATTTGGATACCTTGCAAAGCAAGATCGTAGCTCGTTTCGCCAACCATAGGCTCCTCGTTTCGGTACCATTGATACTCGAGGTTTCCCTTGCCGATAGCAGGGCAACTCAGATGGGCTGTTTCTTCCGCAACCAAGGCGGTCCAGATCGCCTGATTATGGAAGGCCGGAGCATCGGTTCTCTCCAGGAGATCCAGCCATGCGCGCCCGCCGTCTGAATACGGCTCCTGACTGCCGGCGAACTCCCAAGCGACCAGGTGATCGCCTTCGGGCACGTGGATCGTCTGCCTGACCCAAGCGCCAGTCTCCTTCAGCTGGGCGACCATTCGCTTGCGCTCGTCTTTTTCGATAGTGCAGGAAAAAACGGGCCCGTCACGCTCGCGCTTCCACCAGAACGAGTAATTCGCGGGTCCGGACAAGGTCGTCGAAGCCGTAGGACTCAAGAAGCCCGACGACACGCTTAGATCGAACTCGAGCGCGTCCACTCCGTCCTTCGACTCATCCGCTTGTCCGAAAACGTCCGGATGGTAGTTAATATCCCAGGACAGTCCATCGAAGTCCATGACCTCCGTTTCATCCAAACCAACAAAAACGGATACCGGTTCGCTTCTCGCGACGCCATACAGGTTTCGCGCCTCGAGTTGATAGAGCCCGGAGTCACTCTGGGTCATTTCAGCAATCTTCAGCAGGCGCTCTTCGCGCCCCTTCAAGGGAACGCCATCCCGATACCATTGATATCGTATCGGTTCGGATCCTGCTTCTAGGCTGAAACTCAGCTGAAACCCGAATCCAGCCTGGACCACCCGCTCGGCCTGCTCTTCCCCCATAGCTAGCAATGGAGGTTGTCCTCTCTGGCTGACGGCTACGGAGTAGGTCAACCAGTCATCTCCAAAGGGATTCGAAACCTGCACCTGGTAGTCGCCACCGTGCGGCTCTCTGACGAAGCCTATCGACAGCGTCGGCCCCGTCTGCTCCGGCAGTTCGCGCCCCTGGAGGAACCACTTGTACGATAGAGGAGGACTGCCCACGTGTGGCGGCGCAATCAGCACCGAGTCGCCATACGCCACCTTGATGGTTCTCTCCTCTTCGGAAACCTCCTCGAAGCGGGCAGGCGTCTCGCTGGTCAGCACTTTGAGAAAATACCGCCTGCTCTTCTCCGTTCCGTTTTCATCGCTGACGACAAAGCGATAGATGCCTTCGTCTTCTGGCTCGATCGAATGGAAATAGAGGTTGGCTCCCTGCTCGCCCTCTATCGGCAGCCCGTCCTTTTCCCAAGACAGAGCGACCTCGCGCTCAGAGTTCGCTTGGTATCTCCCTCCGAAAGAGGCCCATTCGAATGGGCGTTGTTCAAATCGTCCGCGAATCGCCACCGCGGTCGGCGGTTCGCTCCCCAACTCGTAGGTTCTCAAACGATCGAAGGCGATGGACTCGAGCCCGTTTCCCTCCTCCGAACTTTGAGATGCGACTATCCTGATCTGGTATCGCTTCGCTTCCGGAAGCGTCAAGGAATAGCTTCTCCAGGCCCCGTCATGGGAGATCCAAGGCGTTTCTCCGTCGAGCTCCACCGACAGCTCGCGAAACCGCTGCCAATAGTAGCCTTGCCGACTGTCGAAACGCAGCGTTTTCGGTCCCTCGACCACCAGCCCCAAGGTGTATCGCTTGCCCAGTTCGAAATCAGACGAAGCCACATGCGAGCCGCCTTCGCTCAATCCATCCGTTTCGACGGTCCAGAAGTTCTCCTCGAACTCGACCACGCTCACCCCCACCGCATCCATGGCCTCCGTCAAAACCGAGCTTACGAATCCGACCTCCAGTCGGAAACTGACCTCCGAGCTCGCCTCGTCGTTCGTCGCCACCAAGCGGTATTCGCCCTCCTGCCCCGCCTCGACCGATTCGATTCTAAGGCGCCGATCGGTTTGGCCAACCAAAAGCTCCTGCTCGTGATACCATTGATAGCTCATTTCGGAATCGCTCTCGAACTCGGCCTCGAACTCAGCGTCCTCCCCTTCGAAAACGGCAGCCCTTCGAGCCCCGGTGGATACAAGTCGAGGCCGCCGCAATGCGTCCTCTAGGAGCAAAGCCGCATGGAGATTCAAAGCTCCCTTGAATCGTGCCTCCTCCTCCAAATGGTCGAAGCGACGCGCCGAAAGCTCCAATCGGATCACCCAATCGACGTAGGTTTCCTCTGGATACGTCTGAGCAAGTAGAGCCAAGGCTCCGGAGACCAGGGGCACAGCCATGGAGGTGCCATCAGAATACGCGTAATCGGAATCTCTGCCATTGTAGGTAGAGAAGATTCCCTCTCCCGGAGCGAACACTTCCACCGTATCCGCTCCATAGTTGCTAAAGGGAGCAATGTAGCCGCTCGCATCGAGGGCCCCTACCGAAACGACGTTATCGAGCGGATACGCGGCGGGATACACCTTTCGATTTCGATCTCCGTCGTTACCCGCGGCGGCCGCCACTACGATGCCTCTTCCCTTCGCCCGTATCAACGCATCCTGCTGCAGCTTGGAATCGTCAGGACCGCCGAAGCTGGCGTTGATCACCGAGACGTTCCGATCGATCGCGTAGTCGACCCCTTCCACCAGGTTTTCGATCGTGCCCAGTCCTTCTTCGTTCAGCATTTTGATGGCGATGATATTCGTCGCCCATACGACGCCGGAGATCCCTAACCCGTTGTTGCCGGACGCTCCAAGAACACCCGCCACGTGGGTCCCGTGACCATTGTCATCGAGCGGGGGTTCATTCGGATCGATCGCATTCCAACCGTATCTATCATCCAAATACCCGTTTCCGTCATCATCAACGCCATTTCCGTCCACCTCTCCGGGATTCAGCAAAATGTTATCCCGCAGGTCCTCATGCGTTATCCGAATGCCTGTATCCAAAATACCGATCAGCACGTCCTCAGCATCACGAGCGAGCTCCCATGCTTCAGGAGCGTCGATATCTCCTTCAGGAAACGCATTGTTATTCAGTCCCCACTGGTCCCCTCTCGCAAACGCTGGGTCGTTTGGTTCGACTACCGAAGCGGCTACAAGAAAATTCGGCTCGACCAGCAAGCCTTCCACCTGCTCGGAAAGCAGCTCCGCCTGAGCGAAGAGCTCCAAACTCCTCTCCAATCCTACGCTTTCGGATTCCAGAACAGCAAAACCGCCCTTTGCTGAATAGCGCAGCACTCTCGTCCCGAGCTCGCGCGCAAGCCATTGCATATCCAATCCATGCTCAGTCTTGACGAGCAGCTGGTTCGCGACCTTTGCCGATGAGATGCGATTCGAAAGCTCGCCGCCCGCCCCGTCCAGCTGGACCAGGCTTTCCAGTACGACTGCCGAATCAAGGCTGTCCACCCAAACCAGATCCGCCACGCGCCGGCTCGCCGGCTCACCTTCGCTTTCCCGCTCGACTCGATCCAGAAGCGGGAAGCGTCGCCACGATTCCCGATTCCAGTCTAGAGATACCGGGCGAAGCTCATCGAGAGGAACCGCTTCACTCGACTCCTCCAGCTCCGACGCCTCCTCCGACCCCGACCCCAACAGCCGCTCAGCGACCCGTGATTCCGCGATCGATTGCTTTCGCTCCATGTCCGATTCCAGACCGGATCCGAACCGCTGATACGACCAGAAAACGCCCATCAGAACGGCGACGAGGAACAAGCGCTTTCGCATGGGGAGGAGCTGAAACATTATGTCAGTCTCCTTTCGCCAAGCCTAGGTGTAAAGCCGATACTAGATTCCAGCCACTGCCTAGATAAGACTATCAGCCCACCGGCGCTCCCTACGGATTCCACTCAAACAGATCGCTCGAGAGATTCCCCCTCATGCCCGCCCTTCGCGACATCGGCCTCCACTCGCTACTCCCCATGCACCAGCCGCTTATAAGCTGTTCGTATACCTGGAACAACCCCAGCTAAAACCGTTTCGATAGCCTCAAGAACCTAGGTAGATTTCCGATCACCCCTAGTATAACCAACTCACGGAGCGGCCTCTCCATTCGATCAGGCCCGAAGCGACAAGGACGTCGCAGGCGCATCAACAAGGAAGTCCAATGTCAGTAGTAATCAACTTCAATGGCGCAGCCTCGGCTGCGGCAAACAACCTTCGGCGTAGCAACGCGATGCTGCGCAACAGCCTCAATCGGCTTTCGAGCGGATCTAAGATCGTATCTCCGGCGGACGACGCTGGCGGGCTCGCCGTTTCCATGAAGATGGAAGCGGCCATCAAGCGATACGCGGCGACCAATCAGTCCATCGCCAACGCCAAGTCCTACCTGCAAACGCAAGACGGAGCCCTCGGGACTGCCGCGGCCATGCTCGAGCGCATAAACGAGCTCGCCGTGCTGAGCGAAGACCCGACCAAGAACGCCTCCGATCGGGAGAGCTACAATACCGAGTTCAAGCAGATCCGAGACGCCTTGAAGGAGATCGAGGACTCCACCTTCAACGGAATCCCGCTTTTCCGACAAGATTCGCTTTTCGTCAAAACCCTGGGCGCCTCATCGCAATCCGACATCGAACTGGAGGGGATCGAGCTGAGAGAAATCAACCCGCCGCCCTTCGAGCTCATCGAAGACACCTTCTCCAGTTCCGCCAACTGGACCAACGTCAGCGAATACGAACGGACGGCCAACATCGACGGCCGCATGGAGCTCGACGGCACCCGATCAAGAGCCCAGTCCATCATCGCTCCCCCCGTCAAAGGGGCCTTCGAGATGAGCTTCGATTTCAAGCTCGATTCGACCAGCAGCCCGATTTCGGTCTCCTTCGACGGTGACTCCGGCAGCGAGCTGTTCAGTTACTCCTCCAACACCGCGAACAACTCAGCTCGCATCGTCTTCGACGGAAACGAAACCGCTGAGGTCTACCTGAACGGGGAGCCTAGCCCATCCATCGTCAACACCGGTCTGACGAGACGCTCGGGAAACCTCTACATCGAGCAAGCCGCCGGCGGAAAGGCTACCTTCGACAACCTTCAGGTCACCAGCGTGCCCTACTTCTCCACGTTCAGCGACACCTTCGACGACCCCAGCCCCTGGACGGACACCAGCGCGGGCGGCTCAGCCTCGGTCTCCAGCGGAACGCTCAACCTGGACAGCGCGTCCGGCGACGCTTCCTCGGTGAGAACCGGACCGCTGCAGGGCGACATGACCATAGACTTCGACTTCCAGATGGGTTCAACCGACAAGGAGCTGAAAGCCTTCCTGGGTGGCGAGGAGGTCTTTGCGTTCTCCGGCGACACCGCCGCCAACTCCGCTCGCATCGTCTATCGAGAATCGACCAATACCGCCGCTGTCTACCTGAACGGCAGCTCATCCGCTAGCCAATACTCCTTCAACCTCCCCTACGAACTCGGTCCGCTCAGCTTTCAGCAGGAAACCGGCGGAGGAACGACCACCGTCGACAACCTGAGCGTCACCAACGACGCCGCAACGCCTTTCGCCGACATAAATCGGGACTTCTCGGAATCCGAAAACTGGACGGATCAAAGCGTGCTGCCTAACGCGGAGGTCTCGGATGGGGAGCTGAAGCTCGACCCATCGATCGCCATCGCCAGATCCGACTTCAGCCTGTCTGGAGCCTTCGAGCTGGATTTCGACTTCAAGCTGGCCGACACCCATAGCCCACTGCGGGTCAGGCTGGGAAATGCCCCCGGCGAGGAGCTCTTCTCCTTCGACAGCGACACCAGCAACCACTCGGCGAAAGTCGTCTTCGACGGAGTCAGCGCCGCGAACGTCTACCTCGACGGCTCGCCCACTCCCACCGCCACGCTCACCGGTCTCACCAGCAACTCCGGAAGCCTTTCCTTCGAGCATTCCACCGGCGGCACCACCACCCAGATCGACAACGTGAACATTGTATCCACAGAAGGAACACCTTTGTTTACGACCATCACCGAGTCGTTTGACTCACCCTCCACAGTGAGCACCGGCGCCGTCACACCAAACGTATCCGTGAGCGCTGGACAACTGAGGCTCAACAGCAAACCGAGCGCGGCGGAGCTCACGCCTACCGTTAGCGGCGCATTTCACATGGAGTTCGACCATCAGAACGGGAGCGACGAAGCGAAGCTCGACGCGACGATCGGAAGCTCCAGCAACCGCGTGTACAGCTACCGCAACGACACGGACCTGCAAGAGGTCGAGCTCGAGCTCAGCCAGAGCAGCACGCCTTCAAAGGTGCGCTTCACCCACGCGTCAGGGGCCGGTCAAACCACCGTGGACAATCTGCTCATAGTGGCCCGTTCGAACTACGAGGCCGTAGCGACCGCGGACGATCTCAGTATCCTTTCCATCGATACCATAAAAGGAGCTCTGGAAGAAATCGCGACCTACCGAGCGCAAAACGGGGCCCAGCAGAGCCGGCTGGATTTCACTGCGAACCAGATCTCAGCCAATGTAGAAAACCTGAACTCCGCCAACAGCCGCATCGTCGATGTCGACATAGCGGAGGAATCCACACGGCTCGCCAGAGCGAACATCCTAGCCCAAGCCGGGGCGTCGATGCTGCAGCAAGCCAACGCCGCTTCGCAGATCGCCCTGAAGATCCTCGCAGCCTAAAGCGCGGCGCCCGACGTATCCATTTTCCGGAAACACAGCCAATCCCCCCGCTGAGGGCAAGATGCGTCAGTGCACGGTTTCGCCGCGGCCTTCCATCATCGCTTCCTCCTCCAGGCGCTCCTTTTGGGCGCGCCAGATGATGCGGGCCCCGGGCTTGAAGCGCACGTAGGCGTAGAACCATCGCAGCAGCACCAGCATGCGGTTGCGCATACCGACGAGCAGTACGAGGTGAACGGCGAGCCAGAGGAACCACGCGGAAAAACCGGCGAATTCCCGGCCTTTGATTTCCGCCACCGCCCGGCTTCGACCGATGGTGGCCATGTTGCCCTTGTCCTTGTATGCGAAGGCTGGCCGCTCCCCTTCTCCGGGTTGAGATTTCTGCTCAGCGGACGCGATCTCCCGGTTGATGATCTTGGCCACGTGCTGGGCCATCTGAGTCGCCGCGGGGGCCACGCCGGGTACCAGCGTTCCATTGGCATCCTTGAGCGAGACGATGTCTCCGATGGCGAACACGTTTCGATGGCCGGGCAGGCTGCAGTCGGGCTCCACTTCGAGACGACCGCCCTTGCCCTTGGGCACGTCGAGCTTCTGGGTGATCTTGTTGGCCGAAACGCCGGCCGTCCAAATGATGTTTTCCGCCTCGAGCTCGCGATCCTCGAGCACCACGCAGCGATCGCGAATGTCCTCCACCTTCTTGCCGGTGATGACCTCCACCCCCAACTCCTCGAGCTGCTTCCTGGCCTTGGCGGAAAGCCCCTCGGAGTAGGACGGCAATACGCGGTCCACCGCGTCGATCAGCGTGATCTTCGCCTCCCGCGTGTCGATGTTGCGGAAGTCTCTCTGAAAATAGCGCTTGGCGAGGTCGGCGAGCGTGCCCGCCATCTCCACGCCAGTCGGTCCGCCGCCGATCACCACGCTGTTGAGAAGACGTCGGCGCTCGCGCGAATTGCCCGGCAAGTTCTCGGCCACCTCGTAGGCTCCGAGCACCTCGTTTCGGATGCGGTGAGCGTCGGCGAGCGTTTTCAAACCGGTCGCGTACTTCGCCCAATGGTCGTTGCCGAAGTAGTTGGTTTCCCCCCCGAGAGCCACGACCAGATAGTCGTAGCCGATTCGGTTGCGCGGAGTGACGACCTGCTTTCGCTCCAGATCGAAATCCAACACCTCCTCCATCAGCACCTCCACGTTCTGGTCCTTGGAAAAAATCGAGCGCAGCGGCTCCGCAATATCAGGAGCGGCTAAGCTTGCCGTGGCCACCTGATACAACAGCGGCTGAAACAGGTGGTGGTTGCGCTTGTCGATCAGCGTCACTCGAGCCCGCGAGGTGTCGATCCTGCGGACCAGTTCCAGACCGCCGAAGCCGCCTCCGAGCACTACGATGTTTGGTTTCGAATACTTCGTCATGATACCTCCCGTTAGACTCTACGCTCGAGAGCCGGCCCTGACTCTGCCGAATCCGCGCCAGACTTGAGCCCGATAGAAGGCGCATCTCGCAAGTCACTCCGTTAGATAAACTAACAAATCTCCGACCGAGCTATCAAATCCCGGACAGGTTGACGGCTGTGCAAAGCCCACGACCCAAACGAAAGCAACGCTGCAGAATGCAGCGTTGCCGGAAAGCCTGACCGCTAGCGCGGAGGCGAAAATTTCAGGCTCCAAGGCCGCGACTCAACTACGACAGCAAGCGTCCCCTCCCTCGCATCCGTCGCAGGGACCTTCGGAGCACCCGCCGCAGCAGGATTCGCGAATCACTCGAGCTCGCTCGAAGGTCGCGATCCTGGTTTCCGAGAGCTCGAATCGATAGGTTCGAGCGGCTTCCACCACAATGCGCTCGCTCTCGAAATCGATTCTCATGGGCACGGTCCGGGTATCGGTCACGTCGATATAGCTCGCGGCTTCCAAAGGCTCGATGGTCATCTCGCCCACCGCCTCCGGCAGCCGAACCCGCAGACCCGTGTGGATGGTCTTGAGCGAACGCAAGGAGCCATCCTCCGCAAACTGCACCGAGTTCTGATCCGCGTTCATGCCCAGCATCTCCTCGTCGTAGGCCTTGATCAAGCCGATGGGCGTGGCGAGCTCGATGGGCCGCGCCGGCTCCACGGAGCGCAGAGCCCCACTTTCGAACAGCGAAAAACCCGTGCGAGCGTCCATGGCTCCAGCAGGAGTGTCGATGGTGATGCGCTGGCCCGGCCACAAGGTCACGCTCTTGAGAGCCCCGCTGCGATAGAACGCCAGGCTGATGATCTTGGCCCTGAATTTTCCGACCGGCAAATCGAAGTCCAGAGTCTCCGCCAAAGCCCCCTCCTGCTGCTCCGACCAATAGCCGTCGATCTGGCCGTTGAGCGGAAACAGACGGTTGATCGACCCATCGTCGTAGAAGGTGACCAGCTCCGCCTTGAAGGTGCCGAGCGGGGTCGCCAGCGGCATGGCTTCCTGCAAAGCGGCGCTCTTGATCGCCCCATTGCGATAGAAGTCCAGCGAGCTGCGATACTTCTTCTGCCGCTGCCCCAGCTCCGCAGCCCGGTACTGAGGAATCAGTTCGCCCGCCGCCGACTGAATCCGATTTTCCTTGTTGAGAATGCACGACTTCAATGAACCGTCCCCATAGGCCATAAAATTCGCGATCCCCGACAGCGTGCCAAAACTCGTTTCTAAGGTTTCCATAATGCCAGCGGCATTTGCATAAAGCGGACCGGGGCGGGCGAAGCGTCACTTTTGAACGCAACTATGAGAGCAGGCTACTGCAGGGTAGCGCCAAAACTAATACAAAAGTGTATTTTATTTGCCGATTTTGGGGTTAGCCCTGAGAGGCTTCGCTAAGCCGCTCCGGCAGGAGAGCGTTTTTGATCGCCTGGCACTCCTCGCGTTCGCCAAGCCAGATGCGCGTGTAGAACTCGCCGAAGCCGGGCTGGCTGATAGCGATCAGCTCCTTCCCGTTGAAGGACAGCGTCAGCCGCTCGTCTGGGATGATGTCCAAGCGGTAGCGGTCGCCCTTGCTCACGTCGAGGTAGCTTGCGTTGATCCGATCCAGGGACTCCGCGAAGCGCGCCATCTCCTGCTCGCTGGCTTCCTTCGCCAGGGCTTTGTTTCCTTCCGCCACCAGCTGCTCCGCTGAAAAACCGCGATAGTAGTCGAAACGCAAGGCATAGGGTCGACCGTCGAAGCGAGCCTGCGCCGCGTCATCGGTTTCCCAATACAGCGAAATGCTGAACAGCTTGATGAAACCGAGGAAACGGTAGGTGTAGCGACCGCTGAGAGCCTGATCCTGCCCGCTTCCTTCCCCGGCCAACAAAGCCCCGAAACCGATAACGAACAGCAGCCCGAGCACGCCCCAAGGGCGCCTGGCTCGCGCGGCCGGCCGCATGGTGAGAATCGTTTCCGTCGGTTTCTGTTTCATCGCTAGACCCTCCCATCGGCATCGCATACCGCAGGGCTTGGAGAGCTAACGATGCTTGACCCGGTTCGTATTCAACAAAACGCTGGCGTCGACCGCTATTCGCCACCGCCGGGCACGCCCTGTCGCAGCTTCATGGCGGCTTCGGTGCGGGTGCGCACGTGCAGTTTGCGATAGCAGTTTCTCAGATGCCAGTGCACCGTTTCGGAGGTAACGCAGAGCTTGGCCGCGATTTCCTTGTTGGTGAAGCCCTTCGCCACGTGCTCCAAAACCTCGCGTTCCCGAGCGGAAAGGCTATCGACGTCGCTCGCCACCTGAGCCTCCTGACGAAAGTAGGAGATGACCTTGCGGGCGATGCCCACCGACATCGGCACCCCGCCGCGGTAGGCGTCGCGGATGGCTGCCTTCACCTGATCGGGCGACGAGCGTTTGAGCAAATAGCCGCAGGCCCCTGCCCGCAAGGCTCCAAAGATAAGGTCCGGATCCTGATAGACGGTGATCATCACGATCTCGATCTCCGGCTCCACTTCCTTCAGCCGAGTGGCGCATTCGATGCCGGTCATATGCGGCATCATGATATCCATCAGCACCACGTCCGGCTTGACCTTGGGCAGTTTGCGCAGGGCTTCCTCGCCACTGGAGCAGGTGAGGATGCACTCCATGCTCGGCTCGAGGTTGATGATCGCTTCAAAGGTTTCGCGCGTGGTGTCTTGATCTTCAACGATCGCTATTCGGATGGGGCCTTCGCTCATTGCAGGGGGAGTTTAAGAGTCACAACAGTTCCCGAAGGATCGCCACGCCGCAAAGCGACGCTCCCTCCGAGTTGAGAAAGTCGTTCGCGGATGCTGTCCAAACCATCGTGTCCAGGGTCTGTAGCTTCAGTTTGGATACCGCATCCGTTGTCGCAAACGGAAAGCTCCAGCTCGCGATCCTTCGCCCCGATCCGGATCACCACTTCGCTGGCGTGGGCGTGGCGGGCCACGTTGGTCAAAGCCTCCTTGTAACATAGAAACAAGGTGTGGCGCACGCGAGAGGTCAGCGGCTCCTCCGGAAGGTTCTCGTCCACATCGAAACGGCAACGCACATCCGCCAGCTCCAAAAACTGCTGGGCGTAGGAGGTGTAGTAGCTGACGAATGAAGAAATCGAGTCGTAGCGCGGGTTCACCGCCCAGACGATTTCATCGAGCGACATCACCAAATGCCTCACCTTGTCTGAAAGCCGCGAGAGGTGATCCTCTCGTTTTTCGACCGGCAAGCGTTGCGCCGCCGCCAGCGTGCCCAATAGTCCGACCTCCGTCAGCCCTGCTCCCAATTCATCGTGCAAGTCGTAGGCCAGTCGCGAGCGCTCCCGATTCAGGGCCTCCTCCTGCTCGGCATGGTGGCGCTCCTCCAATGCCGCTTCCAGCTGACGGCCTCGGATGGCCACCTGACGCTGCAGAGCCTTGATCCAGAGCAAGGCCAGCAGAAGCACCACGCTCAAGGCTCCGATAAGCGTCAGCAAGCGCGGCATCGTCCACCACGGGGGCGTCTGAAGCACGAGCGCATCCGTGGCCGCCCCGAGCAGCAGCTCGAAGCTCTCGATCGGTTCATTGAGTGCCCGATTGCCACCGACCCCCAAGTAAACCCCTGTCAGTAGTAGGCGACTTCCAACTTCAAACGGCCTCAGCGAGTCAGGCGATGCGCTAACGCTCGCGGAAAACACGTCGCCCTGCCCTCGCAGCTGCAGCGTTTGACGACCGTTCTGATATCCGACGCCGATCAAGTCCGCTTCGACCTTCACCCACGTGGAATCCAAATCCTCGTCCAACCAGCGACCCGAATCCAGCTCGACCGCCGTCGGCAGCACCGCCCGTCCCACCTGCCGAGCCAGCGCGTGGGCGAATCTCGGAGCCGGGCTATCGAATTCAGGAAAACCGACCACCTCAACTAAGCTTCCCCTTTGGAAGACGCTCTCCTCATCCAACAGACTGACCCGCACCCCGAGGCCATCATCCATCAGAAACAGGACCCCCGGTTCGCTATACAAAACCTGCCCCACCAAACTTACCCGCTGAAACAGCCCTCCGTTGGGATCGAAACGCAAGAGCTCGGAAGCTCGCTTGCGAGGGGCCTCATAGAGGTCCTTGGGAGCGGGATGAACCAGACTGATCTCCGCGGAGTTGAGTTCGATTTTCCCCACCTCAACTCGCCTGCTCTCCACATCCCAGAAGGCCCGCAAACAGCCACGGAGCCGCACCATGGCATTGAGCCAAAGCGGATCGGGCTCCCCCTCCAGTCCGATAACCAGCGCGCCGGCTCGCGAACGGAGCGTCATCGAGCGCTCATCGAGCGAAAGCACGTAGCCTTCGATCTCCACGTATTGACTGTGCAAGCTACCGTTGATCAGTTCCTCCCGTGTGGCCTCGATCGGATCCGGCATCACGCCCGCGCCTAGCCGTCTCATGGCAGTCGCGTTGACGATCGGCGAAAACTCCCCCGCTTCCACCACGCCGTCGACCTCCACGAGATCGCCCAATTCGATGTCGTCGGGCCGCAATTGATTCAGATCGACGAACATCGCTCGCTCCTGGTCTTGAATCACTACAGCGTATCCTCCGGGTATCGGATTTATGACTACACCTCGAAGCGTTACCTCGTATCCAGATTCCAACGTCTCCTTGTCCATACGCTCGATCTGGGCAATCGGCGTAATCCCTTCCGGAGAGCCCGTTGCCCCAAGGACCTCGATCTGAGAAGCGTTCTGGACAAGCACGCTTGCTGCCACCCGCTCTCCGCTCATAGCGATGCCCGGCGCGAGTACGCCCCGGGCCCGGACCTTGCGACCGATCAGCTCCTCTGCAGGAAGCTCCGACCAGTCCGCGACGTCCACCCGAGCCTGACCGAGTACCGACGCTAAAATCAGAAATCCGCTGTTCGCGTTCTGTTTGCTCAAACGCAGTACGCTTCCCTCCACCTCAGCCAAAGTCATGCCTTGATCGTCCTCGAGGACTTGCCCCGCCATCAGTTGAGGAAGCGTTCGATGCTCAAACCCAGCTCCGTCCTCCACCGAAACGGTCAACGAAGCGGGTCCCAAAAACAAGCGGCTTCCATCGTCGGACAAAAGAAAGAAATCATAGTCGCCCACCCGATCGATGGTCAGATACCCTTCGAAGGACATCCCCACGAACTCCTGTCGTTGACTTTTCGATACATCGAAATCTTCGACCCATCCGTTCTCATCGGGCACGAGGCTGCCCATGCTCGCCGGCAAGCTCCACCACTCCCTAAAGTAGGATCGATACCGAAGCCCAGAAACCTCCTCGCCATCTGCCCCAACCGCACTGAGCCAGTTCGCGGGAATCGACTGGCGAGGCAACTCCGGCCCCTGAATCTCCACGGAAAGCCCCGGTTCCCCGATAGCATTGAACCATTCAACGCGGATCGGATGGACTCCGGCTTCGAGGGCGAGAGTCGCCGTTTGCTCAACCTCGCCGTGGAGTCCATCGTTGTCGACCAACGCGAGCCGAGTCAATTCGTAACGTCCTCCGTGGTCGATCAACACTCCCGTACCCTCAATTTCGATACGGTCTCCCAGATCGATTTCCTCCCCACCCCAATCCAAGGAGAGTTCCACCGCCTCTTCCTCGTCCCCCAGCACCAAGCGTCCCGATTGGGCGTCCACGAATAACACCGTGCCCTCTAGGTCGAACGCGTGCCTTTGCGCTTCCGGACGGGCAAGCTGCTTGAGTTGTTCCAACGATTCAACCCTCGCAGCGAAACACTCGAGGGCAAGAGCTCCCGCAAACAATGCGAACATCGCTGTCAAAACGAAGCGAAGTGAACGGGAGCGGAGCATGAAGGTTGCGAACTCTGGGAGCACTCTTAGCAAGGGGGGGTAAACGAAGGGTGAAACGGGGTAATTACGAGAAACGATCATCACCCCAAAGGCCACGCCTGTCGAAGAAAATGAGCCTGAAATCCGTTCGGGAGCGCACTATTTCTGGGAGAGCGCCTCCCGATCCAGAACCTCGCGAGCGCGTCGGAGGTCGCCGCGAGCCAGGGCGATAGAGGCCTCCTCCAATCGGTCCGTATTCGCCCCTTCACGACGCAACTGGAGCAGTTTATAAGGCAACCTCAAATCGGCCGATCGAATCAGAGCGGCTCCAGCATCCTGCCCCTTGAGTCGTTTCTGCAGGTACTCCAAGTCGCGGTATCCAAACTCGACGCTTGGTTCGATCGCAGTGCCTTCTCCCCAATCATTCCAAGTCACGAGCTGGATAATAGGAGCCTGGCTATCCAGAGCCAGGTCCAGTGTTTGGCGAAAGGTTCGCCCATTGTCGTCCGGAATGCTCCCCCAACTCCTGCCCACGCCCGCTTGCTCGTAAAAGTCCACGAAGCGTGGAAAGGCAGCGGGGATGCTGTGGGGCCATTGCTGGGACTCCGCTTGAAATCGCTCGACATAGGCGATGCCCTCTGAGGGAATCGGCCAATCGAACGCCCCTATCGCCGCGGTACGTTTGTGATGCTCGCTGAAGTAAGCGACCGGCATCGCCAGCTTCTGCAAACTGGAGCTCCACTCCGAATCGCTCAGACCATCGAGCCCGAAGGAAAGCAAAACCGGAGCTCCATCGAGGTCCAAGTAGCTTTCCTTGGAAAACCAGTTTCGCGCGAGCCACTCGATCTCGGAAACGGCGTGGGAAACTCGCTCCGTTTCATCGAGCAAGTCCTCGTCAACCAGAGCGGAAATGGTCTGATCCTCGTAGCAAATAGCAAAGGTCATGCCCAGTCTCTCCACCTGACGCACGAGCTCCACGCTGGCCCGATGGAGCTGGGGATAGTCTCGAAAATCTGATAGACCATACCAGTCTATGATCACCCCATCGACGCCAGCTAGCTTCATCAGAAGTAGGTGATATTCCAATACATGCTCATCGGAGGAATCATAAGGTCCAATCAAGGGCCGAAAGTGAGACGCGAGCTCGTAGCGTCCGTCCTCCAGTCGATCAGGATTTTGAGAATTCATCGTCCAGTGCCAGCCCCAATATCCGCTCACCGGCTCGCTTTGATACCAAGGCATATAATGAGCTAGCACTTGCCTATCATTTCTCTCACCAGCGCAGCAAGCGCCTATCGCCAGCCAACAAAAGACCCCGACAACCAGAGCTCTCAATTTACACTTTTTCGTATTCACTTTTATATCACGTTCTCACTTCAACAAAAGAACTCGACGCGCTGTTTAGGCGCGTCGAGTTCACGACTACAGACCACGGTCCCCCACCCAGAGGAACTGCGGCTTATGCCTTTGATTCGGGGTCCAAGAAATTCGCTCCATCGATCGCTTCGCGCCCATCAATGGCTTTTCTGGATGGAGAAGGAAGGGGACAGGTTTTCAATGTCTTCGATTCGACTGTCTCGAATGATCAAGTCTCCCTGCGCATCGCTTCTTATGAACAAGTCGGCAGCCCCATCGACCCTGATGCCAGAATTGAAAATGCGTACCGATTTCAGACTCGTGTCCGATAGCGTTCCTTCGCCCTTTTCCGCTCCAGGGGCGACGATGGTGAATCCTTCCGAGATACTATCGCGGATCACCATATCGCGAATCGCCAGGCCGGAGATACGCTTTCGATCCATACAGATCTGAAAGGAGCCCCGCCAAGCCCAGCCATGGTCGTATCCACCACAGCGCAACAGTTCGTTACCCTCCACCAGCGTGGTTCCGCTAAAGTTGTTGTCGATACCGCGCTCCGGGTCCGATGTTGGAAAGGTAGTGCTAATCAAGATACCACACCCGGTACCAATGTCGACGAATCGACAGTTTTCCACTCGATTGTTCGCTCCTCCGTAAACAGAGGCTCCGTTAGCCAGAAATGTTAGCTGCCCCGTCGAGCGGCGAATCACGTTGTTGCCCGGCACCACGCAGTCATCCACGTAGCCCTGATCGAATGCCGCCGGCCAAATCGCGTAGCAATCGTCTCCCGTGCCGCGAGCGCTGCAATTGTCGACAACCGAATCCGTGGTTCCCACGCAGAAGTTCGTACCATCGGCCAATAGGTTACGGAATCGGCATCCTTCTATCGCAACGCCCCTGCCATTATAGACCCAGACGCCGACTTTCGTATGCTCTATCCAAATACGCTCAATCGTCGCGTCGCTGCAACCTGAGCCGATAACGCCGTCATTCGCTTCCTGGTCATTCCGGTAGTTGAGCTCTCCTACAATCGCGAAATCCGCCAGTTGACAATTCTCACCTGTCAGTTTGAAGCGCACGCGCCGATCGGCTTGGCTGTATAAATCTTTATCACCGACAAAGGTCGTGTGCCACATGCCTGAACCTTGAATACGATCTCCGTCGGTCAACACGATGTCACGCGTGATCTTGAAATCTCCCTCAGGCACAAAAACGCTCGCTCCCACGCTACGGGCCTCTTGCAAACAGTCTAGCAAGGCCTGAGTGTCGTCGGTCACGCCATCGCCTTTCGCCCCGAACGCTCGCACGGAGATTGCTCCATCTGGCTTGGGCAATGGGGCTGGAACAGGTTCCAAATCGACAATATCGACAATGCAGGGCACTCCGTCCGAAATCGATTTCTGTATACGTACGGTATCGCCTATCTTGATATCCAGACCCTTCACACGCATTTCATCGTAAGCGTTTCTCGGCTTGCCTTTCTCTGGATCATTAGAAAACGGATACACACCATACAGCCACGAATTCCGCGAGCTCAGCGATAGGTCGCGAACCGACCTTCCGTTAACATGAAGCTCCACCTCCGATTCGAGTCCGCCTCCCTCTGGAGCGTCCGGCAGGCTAAATCGCAGCACGACTCCTTGAGCTTCGATAGTCGCCTCGAACTCCACATAGTCGCCAGCTTCCTGCAACTCGACGTAGCGTTGAGCCGAAGATTCCGTTTCGATCGTATGCGGCTGATAGTTCGGCCCGAAGATCGCCCCATTCGTCACCATCGACTCAGCTTCATAACTGACCCATGGGAGTTCAGCTCCTATTTGATCGCCGCTCGCAAACGCTACGCAATTCGCGACGACGAGGATACCCGCAACGGAAAGCCGCATAGCTCTCTCAAAGTTTCGTTTCGTATTCATATTTTGCTAACACGCTCCCTCCAGAGCGTTTTCCTGGATTTCCGTCAAAACGCTCGAACCCGGGCTACAAGTCACTTCTCGTCCCGCCACCAGCACTCGATGCGTGTTCCGATTCTTAGGCGAGGAGCTGACAATCACTTCGCGTCGGGTGATCGTTATCACGAACTGTTCGCCTCGATAGGAGATCGGGATCTGCATCCTCTTCCATTTCTTGAAAAGCCTCGGCGTTATCGACAGACCACGTTCCGTGACCTGTAGACCTGCGAATCCAAACACCGCAGTCATCCAGGCTCCCCCGTTCGCCGCAGGGTGGGATCCGCCGATGAAGATCGTGCCTGCATAGAGCTTGTAGTTCCCTTCCAGATCCACCTTAGCGGTCTTGAGAAAATAGCGATAGGCGAAATCGCATTCTCCAAACTCGAGGGCCACCAGAGCGTAGGCGCAGGCGCTCAAACTGGATCCGTGCTCGGTTCGTTGCTCGTAGTACTTCCAGTTCGCTTCCTTCACCTTGGCGTCATATCGGTCCCTGAAAAGGGTCAACATCATCACCACGTCGGCCTGCTTGATTATCTGGGTCGGCACCGCAACCCCTTGCCCTGCTCCCCAGTATTCATTCGGATGGACCAGTTGACCTTTAACCTCCTCCAATGTGGCGTCACGCAGTTTCCAATATCCGTCGAACTGCTCGATCAAGGAGGTCGTTTCATCCGGCCGCGGCACGTAGAGTAGCTTCGCCACTTCAGCAAATTCCACTAGCTCGCTTTCGATGTCCAAACGGGAAAGCAATTCTTCCAAGAATTCTGGATACGTCGCTCGGAGATGCTCGACTGCTTTCAACGCGATATCGAAAGTCTCCTTTGCCACCTGGTTCGTGAACGCGTTGTTGTTAACGCGTTCGTGATACTCGTCAGGGCCGATCACATCGAGGAGCTCGTATCGATTCTTGTCTTTCTTGAAATAGGCGTAGGACGCATAGAATCGAGCGCACTCGAGCATCACTTCGGCGCCTCCCTCTAGCAGCAGCGAATCATCGCCCGTATGCTCAAAGTACCTCCAAAAAGCGATCGCCACATCTCCGCTGATATGAATTTGCTTATCGCGAAAATGCGTTCGCAGCTCCCGACCGGTCACTGGATCGCCCACGTTGAAATAGCTGCACGCGTCGTCCCCAGTTTCCTGGCTCTCCCAGGCGTAGAAGGCGCCTCGAAAGCCTGGCCCTTCGGAACGCGCCTTTCGTCGGGCTCCTTCCAAAGTCCGAATCCGATAACGCAAGAGATCCCTCGCCACGCTCGGATTCGTGTGCAAGTAAAACGGATACATGAACATCTCCGTATCCCAGAACACCGCCCCTTTGTAAACCTGTCCCGAAAGCGCCCGAGCAGGGATTGAGTTGCCGCTCCCCCGCACCGGCGCCACCATAAGCAGCTGCAAGATGCTATACCTCAATGCGAGCTGAGCGTCGTCATCCCCTTCCAGCACCACATCGCTGCGAAGCCATCGCTCCGCCCACTCCTGCTGATGATCTCGAAGGCAGCGATCATATCCCTGGCGACATGCTTCTCGAGCGATCGCTAAAGCCGTCCGTGGCACACTTTCTCCAAGCTTGTCCTTTTCGCATACCACCGCGAAGTACTTATCGAACGAATACACCTCGCCGGCTTGAGTTTCCCATTCGATCACCCGTAGATTAAGCTGATCTTCGACCTCGTAGACTTCTTTTCCGAACGGACAATGCAGCGCTTCCGCCACCGTCAATTGCTGACCGGTCTCCTGTGTCCAGGCGTTCACCAGCAAGGCATCATCGTTTTTGGAAAACACCTGATCAACCAGATGCGGCCCATTCAAATCCCAGATCTTTCCGTCGATTCCAGTCCGAACGACAACCTTCGCATCCTGATCGCAGGATATAGAAAAACGAATGACGCACAGGTTCGGCGTCACGGAACTCAGGAAGCGTTTGGATCGGATCGTCACCCGTTTGGTCCCAAGCTTGAAACACGTTTCACGTTCGAACTCCGCCCGATGGAAATCGAGCCTCTGGCGATGGGAAGCAACTTCGCTTGTCAAGACGCCCACTGGACTGCCGTCGATCTCCACCGACGTGTATCCACCGTTTGGAGCATTCACAGGCTCTCTCCAAGCGTCGCCCACCTGGTCGAAGAGCCCAGCGATGGTCACGCCCACCTGCTGTTCGCTACGGTATTCATCGAGCGTGCCTCGATACCCCATGTATCCATTGCTAATCTGGTATTGCGTACCGAGACGCATCACGCTCTGAGCGTCGCCCTCGATCTCTGAAGAGTTTATTTCCCACAATTTCATGTGTTAGATGCTCGGTTGAGACTTTTCATCTTTGACGCGCAGCATCAGCAACGCTGCCAACACCATGGACGCGCCACCGAGCGCCAAAGCGAATATGGGTTGTCCGCCAAACAGGGTTCGCACTAGCAATCCCAAGACTGCAGCTGCCAGTATTTGCGGAATCACAATGAAGAAGTTGAACAGGCCCATATAGATCCCCATCTTGCGATACGGCACCACACTGCTGAGAATCGCATACGGCAACGTCAGCAGACTGGCCCAGGCGATACCGAGTCCAATCATGGATATGATCAGCAGCTTGGGATCGCGAAAGAGATACATCGACGCAAGACCTGCTCCGCCCAAGACGAGACAAACCATATGCGTCTTCACACGGCTGATACGCTTGGCCATCACCGGAAGGAGAAATGCCACGAGAGCAGCCACCCCGTTGTAGACCGACATCAGCACGCCGACCCAATTGGCTCCCTGATTGTAAGCTACCGACTGCGGATCGCTGCTGCCGAAGTGGTGGCTGGTCACGGCAGCGGTCGAGTAGATGAAAAAGGAGAACAAAGCGAACCAGGTGAACATCTGGGCCAATGCCAGCTGCCGCATGGGACCGGGCATGTTGTTAAAGTCATAAATCATCTCGACCAGTCCGCGCTTTTTGCCATTACGGTAGCGCCACGCAGCTAGAAGCTGAAGCCCGCCATAAGCGCTGAGCCCGAAAGACAAGATAAAGAGCCCCTTATCCCACGAAAGCTCTTCGATCAAAAAACTGAATACAAAACCAATTGCCACCAGGCAGCTTCCCACGAGAGTGTAAAGCTTCTGGTTCAACTGGATCGCATCGTCACTCGCAGCGTTCTCCTCATCCTTCCCATGAAAGGCCTCCTGCTCTTCAGGCGAGTACTCCCTCACCGAGAAGATCGTCCAGAGAACGGTGGCTAGATAGACGATCCCCCCGAGGCTGAAGGACCATTTCACCGAATCCGGAACAACTCCTTCGGGAGCGGTGTTCGCGATATTGAATACATTGGTCAGCAACCAGGGCATGAGAGAGCCAACCACCGAGCTCGCTCCGATGAAAAAGGTTTGCACCGCGAAGCCTGCTGTTCGCTGCTCGTCTGGAAGCATGTCGCCCACGAACGCCCTCATCGGCTCCATGGTGATGTTGATCGATGCGTCCAACATCCAAAGCATGCCTGCGGCGAACCAGAGCGTCGGCGAGTTTGGCATGACCAGCAGTCCCAGCGAAGCGAGCAGCGCTCCGATGAGAAAATACGGTTTTCGGCGACCGAGCCGGTTCCAGGTCTTATCCGACATGTATCCGACAATTGGTTGCACGACCAAACCTGTCACCGGTCCCGCAATCCAAAGAATGGGGATGTCGTCGATCGCCGCGCCGAGCGTTTCGAAGATGCGACTGACGTTGGCGTTCTGCAAGGCGAAGCCGAACTGGATGCCCACATAGCCGAAGCTCATATTCCAGAGCTGCCAGAAGTTCAGGAGCGGCTTGCGTCTCGCAGGCGCCGCCGATTGAGGGAGGACCGCGGACTTAGACATGAGGCTTCCTTTCGATCACGTAGTCGTTGAGCGTCTCCGGACTGAGGCAGGCGAGGTCGTTTACCACGACATTCGCGCCGCCTTCACGCAATTCCGCCTCGTTGTCCTCCCGAGCGAGCCCCAGAGTCAGGGCGAACCCACCTCGTGATCCTGCCTGCACACCAGAGACCGCGTCCTCGACGACAATCGCACGCGAGGGATCGATGCCGAGACAGAAAGCTGCAGTGGTGAAGATATCGGGTTCAGGCTTTCCCTTCAGTCCCAGTTTCGCGGATACAATTCCATCGACTACCGTCTCGAAGAGTTCCTCGACTCCCGACTTCGAAAGAATTAGGTCCGCATTTCGACTCGATGTGGCGAGCCCGATCCGCACCCCTTGCTGACGAAGCTGGTGGATGAGTGATAGGGTGGAGTCGTAAAGACCGACGCCATCGAGGGCGATGACCTCATTGAAGACCTCGTTTTTCCGATTTCCCACCGCGCAAACGGTTTCGAACCCCGGAGCATCAGCCGACTTGCCAAACGGCAGCTCAATACCCCGCGACTTAAGGAAGGCATCCACACCTTGATAACGCGGACGCCCATCGACATGGGCGAGATAGTCCTGCGGGTGCTCGAAAGGACGATGCGCCTCACCAGTCGCCTCCGAACGAGCGCGGAGGAACTCGTCGAAGGTCCTTTTCCAGGCGTTGGCGTGCGCTGACGCGGTCCTGGTGACGACGCCATCCATATCGAAGATGACCGCCTCGTATTCCAAGGGCGTCTTTGGGGAGCAGCAAGACGGCTGGGGTTGGGCCTGTATATGGTCTTTGGATACCATGAAATCTGTTTGATTTGAAAAATCGGAAAAAGGAGGATCTCGCAGCACGCCTAAGCTGCGATCGTCTACGCAAAGGCAAGGCTCCACCTCGAGCGGGTCGGAGCCACGCCAAGCGTATTTATACTTCGTATACAGGATGCGTACGGAGAACGATGACTCCGCACACATCGGCTAGCTATCTAGAAGGAGAACGTATTGGAAATGCTCCAAGTGCGGGTCGGCGCAATACGGTACGCCGCGAAGGTACCGTCCGGTTGCGCGGTGATCGGTATCAAGTCATCACCGCCACTGAAAGCGTTAGAAACGTTCAATTGGATTCTCCAGTCGAGATTCTCGGAGAGCGTCTTGCCATAACCGACCCACAGGTCGTAGTTCGTTTCTGATGGTCCTTCGATCGGGTCGTCCAGATCGTACTCGACGGTAGTGGGATCATTAGGATCGCCCGTGGGCGGATAGGCGATGATAACGCTGCTCTGGTAGCGCACGCCGCCACCGAGATTGAGTCCGCTGAACCTGCCATCGTCGAAGGCGTAATTGGTAACGAGGTTCATGCGCCATTCGCGCAATTCCGGTACTGTCGCGCCTTCCACGAGCTGGGCCAGTCTCCACTCCGAGCCAGGAGCCCCGACCAGGCCTTCCCCGTCGTACCAATTCTTGCCAGCGGTGACCACGTCTTCCGTACCCCAATAGTGATGCATGCGGCCGAGACCATTTTGCACGCTGAGGGCTTCGCTCACCAGATTCATGAATTCGCGAATGTTCTCGTTGCCGACATTGAGCCGGCGAGCGTCGGTCTTGCTAGCGTTGAAGGAGATGCGCCAATTGTCTGTCGGTTGAGCGCTGAGCTCGTATTCCCAGCCTTCCGAGACGTTGTCTTCGATGATGGTAAACCCATCGGGGACGCTGTAGAAGACTTCGCCGGTAGACGGGCCAAAATCGCCGAACGTATTGATTCCCCAAGCTTCGTAGAAGCGAGGATCGACCGAGCGTTGAAAAGCGCGAACCGCGTCAAGCACTGCGTGCTCGAAATTTGGATTCACCACCCAGTTTCCGTCGTCTGAAACGATCGCTCCTGGCTCTGCGGCCAGCTCATCGGTGTAGAAACGATGGTAGTTGTAACGCATCGGGAGGCCATCGTCGCCAAACACATCGGTATCGCTTCCCGCCTGGCTCGCGTCGTAACCCCAAGGCAGTATGTTATATTCGAATACGTTCGCGAAGTTTTGATTCAGCTGCATCCAGTTTCCAATCGAAGCCGCGTTGATTTGCGTACTGGAAGCGTTCGAGTTGGTGGTCTCGTAATGATTGACGCGCAGCGAATAGCGGCCATCGCGCGTTTCAAGTCTGATCCCCTTATCGACCGTCTTTCCAGAGGGAGCGGGGTGCGGTAGACCGTAAAGATCGACCCGACTGGAGTCCGGCTTGAAGTTAGTCGACTGATTGTAGTAGAGACTGAGTTCGACAGGCAGCTTTTGTCCGATTTCGCGCAAGCCTGGAATATCCGTCACGTGCGCTACGATCCCGTAAGATCGAGACTGTACTTCAACTTCCTTGCCCACGCTCGGCAGCTTGTAGCTGCTCGGACTCAAGTCCATGGCCCCACGATCGTTCGCCGCGTCGAAGTCGTTGGGCGTCATGCTGAAGGCCCAGGACGACGCGTCGTCCTTTCGCCAGCCGTAGGTGGTGACGATGGAACGGTCGAGCCACTTGGACTGCAGGATGAGCGCTTGAGATTCCGTCTCCGCCTTGTTCAGCGCCGCCGAAGTGGTGAGGCGATCACGATTCGCAGCGGAGGCTTCCACGTCCACGATAGACAGCGGCATGCTGGTCCAGCCCACGTAGTTCGCAGGGTTCTCCGACTGGGTGGACAGCTCGTCGCCACTCCCGGGTAGATAAAATCCGTTGATCCATGGCGCTGCCGGATCGACGCTACTATTCCAAGTGGAATCGAAGTAGTTGATCGAACCGCTATTCATAGTGAGATCCCCTGATACGACGGGGATGTTGGCGCCTTGCATCGACCGCCCGAGCAGGGAATCGCCCAGGTAGACCATCTGCACCGGCGTCATGGCGTTGAAGCGATCCGCTTGGCGACCGGAAAGGGTGTAGAACGCGTCATCGAAGATGCCATAGCGCTGCCACGCCCGAGCGTCTGTCTCCAACGTTTCCTTACCGAGGAATCCCGTGGCCGTATGCGTTCCAAGGATACGCCCGAGCCAATTACCATCACCCTTGTCGAAGTCATACTCGACGAACGCCGTGGCCCGAAGGGCTTCGCGGTCGCGGTCGTTGGAGCGGTTCGACCAGGCGTTGTTCGACGAAACGAAGGGACGGCCTACGTTGGGATTAGGCGTACCGTTGGCATAAGGCTCGCCGCCTTCCACCTGGCCCGCGTCCGGCGTGCCGTCGCCATAAACCGCCATTGGATCGATCTGTAGGCGAACCTCGCCGGGAAGGAGAGCCTTTTGACCGTTCTCGTACTGCTCGGCGTTGTAGTCGATCGAGTAGCCGACCGTATTCTCCAAGAAGGTCTGGGAGAAGCTGATATTCGTGACCGAGAAGTCCTGCCACTCGCGTTTGGAATCCCCGTCGATCAGGTTGTTATAGAAGTCGAAGATCGAGGGATCGGTTATCAGATTGTTCTTCCAAAGGCCGGCCTTCGAATACGGAGCGTTCGCGTTGATCGCCCATTGTCCGGTACCCTGTAGAGACACCCAACCATTGTCGGGAATGGCGTCGATACCGCCATCGACGTTTCCATCCGGACCGATTCCGCCGGCGACGAAAGCGCCGATGATGTCGGTAACATACATGCTCTGGCCGCTGCCATCGAAGAAGACTGCCGGGCCGGGTCGAGCTGCGGGAAACCCGAAGTTCCCGATCACCGGTTCGTAGGCCGGGTTGGCTGGCCCGGAGGCGAGATTGACGCGCGACTGCCCATGATTCGCCCGACCGGATAGGTGGTCGTAGGCTTGAAACTGATTGTAGGTGGCCTGATTCAAATCGGTAAACCATGGCGTGATCGCGTCCGCCGGGGGAAGGAAGCGCGGATTGTTGCTATCGATGTTTCCCGATTCGAAATTGGCCTTCAGGATCGCATGGGAGCCATTTCTATTCAGGGCCTTCGGCTCGTAGCGCAAGGCGGCGTAGAGGCGTTGATCCTCGGAGAAGGCCTGATCCTGTTTGTATTTCTCATCTTCATACAGAGCGTTCACGCGGACCGCCAGTTCGTCTTCGAGGATCACGCGATTCAAGTCGAAGCTGCTGCGAATGGTTCCGTAGCTGCCGAACCTGAGCTCGACCTGACCGGAATTGTCGAAGCTCGCGCCCTTCAAGCCGGCGTTGATGATACCGGCCGGACTGCCCTGTCCGAAAAGGATGGAATTCGCACCGCGTTGCAGGTCGACGCGTTCGACGTTGTAGGAATCCCAAGGAATGTCGCTACGGAAGAAATCGCGAGTGTTGTCGGCTTCCGCCAAGCCTCGCACGCGAGTGTTCTGATTGGGGGAAATGGTGTCCTCGTTCAGCTGAGAGGCGTCGCCGAGCCCCGCGAAGTTTCCCTTGGTTCCCCCAACTTCGGTGCCAGTCGTGTACTGGAGAAGAGAGGAGTTGTCGGTGGCGCCGACATCGTTTAAAAACTCTTTGGTGACGACGGAAACGGCGCTGCCGATGTCGCGTAGCTCGGTGGAGAGTCGGTTGCCGGCGAGAGTGGTGGCAGCGTTGTAGCCTTGGGTTTCATCGCCAGTCACTTCGAAAGGAGACAGGGTAAAGATCTCCTCTTCATCGTCCGGCGTCGACTGGGCATTCGCGCAGGCCAGCGGGACGAGCAGGGCGGCGCAAAAGCCAGCCCGGATTGGGGTGTTCGATTTGATGTTCATAGGTTCCTAGATTTGTTCATTCATGGGATCGCTCGTTTCCGGCTGTCTAGCTCTCCCGTCGAATGACCGGACCTCTCGTCGAACCTAGCGATAAGGGCCTAGCTCGCAACAAGATCAGATCACCCCGCCCTTCGCCGCTCTTCGTTCGCTCATCCAAATGACCATCGCCCGAAAGCGATGGAACGTTGTAGCAGCGACAAAAGGAATGGGAGGGCGCCAACATCGGCTGAGAAGACAGGTACTTGGGGTGTTAGTCGTTTTGGGATGCCCAAAGCCCGGAACGAACTCTGGAGCTCAGCCAATCAAGACCATCCTCCGCCCCTCAGCCTTAGCCAGAGCGACGTCGATGGCCCAACTCGGTCGAACCGCCTGTAGATTATCAGCTTGGCCTGCAGATGACTAGCCCCCTATATTGGTAGTTTTGATACCCCCCACTATTAGATGCTGACAATCTGCAGCTTACGAACACCCCAGGGCTTTCGCGCTAGAATGCCCGGCGATCGTCCCCTCGTAACTAATGGCGACGCTCGTCCGCCCACTCTTGGAAGCAGCGGGAACACCTAGTCGCGATCGCCCCGTGAACCACCTATTCCCAAAGGCGATCGCGTCCATTTTGTCTTAACAACCCGCCCTCGATTCGTATCCTTTTCGCCACTACGTATTTTGCGACAAATAAGAAAATTTGCGACATGTCCGCATCCGTCGCGCAAACATTCCACCCCCTACTCCGTCAATTCGACATTCTATCCACCTCCAATCGTTCAAATCATCCAAACATGGTACGCCCCTTACCCCTCATCGCTCTCGCATCATTGCTGCTCACAAGCGCTCACGCTCAGCAAGCCAACGTGAACCTCGACTGGAATCCACAGGCGAACACGGAAAACCTCACCCCTTTCAGCGCTCCTCTCAACTCGCCGGAAGTTCACGATGACCAGACCGTGACCTTTCGCGTCAAAGCTCCTGAAGCGCTAGATGTTCAGCTCAACGGAGCTATCCTGGCCGCGGTGGGAAAGTCCTGGGGAGACACCCTTCCCTTCGCCAAGGGCGACGACGGCATCTGGGAGCTCACTATCGGCCCTCTTCGCCCCGACATGTACGCCTACCTTATCCTCATCGATGACGTGCAAGTCGCCGACCCGGCCAACACCATCGCCTCCTTCACCGGCATGCCGCCCTACAGCCAGCTGGTAGTGCATGGAGACGGTCCCGCCTACTACGACGCTCGTGAGGTTCCGCATGGCTCCATCACCCGCCACATCTACCACTCCGACGTCACCGGCGGCGAACGCGATATCTATGTGTATACGCCTCCTGGATACGACGCTTCGAAATCCTACCCTGTGCTCTACCTCGTAGGCGGCAGCGGCGAGCTCCCGCACAACTGGATGTACGACGGGCGAGCGAATTTCATCATGGACAACCTGATCGCGGAGGGAAAAGCGGAGCCCATGATCATCGCCATCCCCAACAATCAGGTCATCCACCGAAACCACCCGCAACACGTCGAGCATACCTTCGACCTCTTCGAACGCGAGCTGCGCGAACATGTCGTCCCTCTCGTGGACGAAACCTACTCCACCATTCCGGAGCCAGAGGGTCGAGCGTTGTCGGGTCTCTCCATGGGCGGACGCCACACCATGTTCGTTGGGCTCAACTCACTCGACCTCTTCGGCTCTTTCGGCATTCTCAGCGCTGGCGACGTCGATGCCGAGGAATCCTTGGCCGACTTCCTCAACGACCCGCAAGCTAACGAAAAAGTCGACTACCTCTTCGTGGGCCAGGGCAAACTGGAGGCTGAAGGCTTTTTCGGTGCCCGAGTCGACGGTTTGATCAAAGCCTTGGAGAACCATCAGATCGAGCACGAGTATTACGTGGGCGGATACGGCGGCCACGACTGGTCCACCTGGCGCCACCTGCTCTACTATCGTTTCCTTCCGAATCTGTGGAGGGAGTAAGCTCCCGCTCGCAGCCTATAAAGAGAGCGCAATCTTGCTGGCGGTTTCTGGTCGAGACAAACGTTTACAGCTATAGACGTGCCTATCGTATTTGCGACCGTGGTTCCGTTTCGAGCCCCGCCCCCCCTTTCAATTCTCATGAAAAAACTGCTTCTCACTCTCACCTTCGTTGGCGTCGTTCTAGGAGCCGCCAATCTATCAGCCCAAGACGAGGACTTCTATATCTTCCTGTGCTTCGGCCAGTCCAACATGGAAGGTTACCCCGGCATACCGGAGTCCGAGAAGGGTCCGGTCGATCCACGCTTTCAGGTGCTCGCAGCGGTCGACTTTCCAGAGATGGGCCGCGAGAAAGGCCAATGGTACACCGCCGTGCCGCCGCTCAGCCGCCCACCAGCTGGACTGAGCCCTGCCGACTACTTCGGCCGCGCCCTGGTAGCAGAGTTGCCTGAGGACAAGAAGGTGGGCGTCATCAACGTCGCCGTGGGTGGCACCAAGATCGAGCTCTTCGACGAAACGACCCGCGAGGCCTACCTCGCCGACGCTCCGGACTGGCTGCACGGCATCGCCAGCGCCTACGACAAGGATCCCTACGCTCGCCTCGTTGAGATGGGCAAGCTGGCCCAAAAGGACGGAGTGATCAAAGGCATCCTGCTGCACCAAGGCGAGTCCAACACCGGCGATCAGGAGTGGCCCGCCAAGGTCAAGACCATCTACCGAAACCTCCTGAGCGATCTCGACCTGCAGGCGGAAGACGTCCCCCTCATCGCAGGCGAAGTGGTCGCCGCCGACCAAAACGGAAAATGCGCCAGCATGAACGAGATCATTCGCACCCTGCCGGAAACCATTCCCACCGCCCACGTCGTTTCTTCCGAGGGCTGTCCGGACACCGAGGACGACCTGCACTTCTCGCCCGAGGGCTATCAGATGCTGGGCGAGCGCTATGCGAAGGTCATGCTCGATCTTCTGGAAGAGAGCGAATAGCTCCGTCTCACTGTAGTTTTATTTCAACTACACAGCACATCTCACAGACTTGGGCTTGACGGCTCGAGCCATATCATTCTCTCAATCTGGCGATTTGCGAGTGACGAAGCGCCGCTTTGCCGTTCTACTCGGATCACCTTTCATGAGCGGCATTTCAGACCTGAACACCTTGCTTCGAACGATGGATCCGGTGGCTTCGCAAGAAACCTTCGTTTTCGTTTCGATTCTTCACGAAGCCATACCATCGACGCTGGTGTCATGCGGTCGCTTCAAGGAAGCTGAAGGCATCACCCTCATCTGCGAGGAGCGAGAAGCCTTGAAGCACAACCTGTCCTACGATTGCCAATACCGGCGCATCACGCTCAACGTTCATTCCTCTCTGCAAGCGGTCGGATTCCTCGCCGCCATTTCCCACGCTCTAGCAGCAGCGGAAATCCCCTGCAACGTGGTATCCGCATTCTATCACGACCACCTCTTCATCCCCGTTCCCCAAGCCGAGCAGGCCCTTCAGGTCCTGCGGTCGTTCGCCTAGACCTCGCCTCCCGCGGAGATCTACCGCAGCTTCAGCGAACGGTTTTGAAGCGTCGCTCGCTGACGGCGGAAGCTCGCTTGCGATACGGTTTCGCTTCCTTCCCCTGCGAGCCAGTCAACCGCGAGCGCTAGAGTACGCTCTCTGAGTAGCCGATCCTAGGCGGCAGCCCGACCTGAGAATGGTGGGGCTCGCAGGCGCTTTGGACTTCATTTTACACGAATTTTAAGCGAATCTGCGCGTCGAATCCAAACGTCTATGAACGCATCGCCAACGCCTGATTACACCAACACCCCAGCCGAACCGCTGGTCCCTAGCCCGTCCACTCTGTGGGCGAATCCGACCAAGAGCCGCCCTCGCATCCAGATGCCAACTACGGCGAATGGCCAAACGAACGGCAAAAAGTCCGACCTACCGCTTTGCATCGGACCGCTCGGAGGCAAACGCTACGCCTCGCTCGGCTCGCGCCCGGAATCGATGCGCGAACGCTCCTTCACGCTGAACCAGCGAAATCGAAGCGTCGACTAGGGCGACGCCGTATCCACTTTTCATGACAACCGGTCCGCCTCGAAGGCGACGACCGGTTTTTTCGCTTTCTAGCGACAGCAGCCGCAGTCTTGACCCGCAAGCGAAGAGCAGGTATCTCTGAAATCGATTCCGCCTGCCAACTCTTCATCCCCTGCAAATGTCGAGCCGCCCTCCCACGGCCTCGCCATGCCTGGACCGCTCGTCTCACCATGCTGAAAGCCCTGATCAAGATGCGCCGCTCCGAGGACGCGACCTCCGCCGCGGTCTCCTTCGCTCTGGCGATTTCCGTTTTCACCACCTTGATCGCCATCTTCTACATTCGCTCGCAGAAGGAAGCCGATCTCGGCAAGACCATCTACCTGATCACGGGCGACTTCAAACCCTACACCGGGCAGTCACTGGCGGAAAACGGCACCCTGTCCGCCGTGGTGGAAGCCACCTTTCGCCGCATGGGCTACCAAGCGGAGTTCATCTTCAGCCCTTGGGAAGAGGGCCTCAACCGCCTGGAGGCCAGCGAAACCGATACCGAAGCCCGAGCCGCCTTCCCCTTCCGGCTCAGTCCGGAGCGGCAAGCCCGATTCGACTACTGCGAGGTTCCGCTGTTGGAGCTCGAGTCCTCCCTGTTCTACCTGCAGCCCCCTGAGCCGCCTACGGGAGGCGGTCAGATCCGCGACTACCTGGAAACGCTGCCCGTCATCCTGGTTTCAGGCTACGCCTACCCGGAGTCGTATCAGGCCCAAGCCCGGAAAAACGGGTCGATCTCCGCGCCCAACGCGGTGGAAGCCCTCGCGATCCTGCTGGCCAACGATTCGCCCCACGTCCTGCTCGAATCAACGGAGGTGGCCCTGCAAACCGTTCGCAACCACTTCGCCGGCCGCACCCAGTACCTGCGCTCCTTGCTCTTCGAGGACCCCGAAGACCGCAATCCGCTCTTCCTGCTCTGGGCTCGCGGAAACCCCAACAATCAAAAGCTTCGACAGTCGTTCGACCGGGCCTTGCTCGAACTGAAGGCCTCGGGCGAGTACGAGGAGATCTTCAACCGGGTCAACCGGGAGCTCGACTCGGCCTGGACCTATTCCATCGCCTCCCGCGATCCCAACGCCAACATTCTGGCGGAATCTGCCCGCGGCCGCTTCGTGGTTCCCAGCGGCACCCTGGTGGTGGTCGAGCGCTGGGGCGACGCCTTCTATCCAGCGAAAGAGCCCAGGGCCTCGTCCGACTTCAAAACCCAGATTCGCTTCGTCACCGGTCCAGTTGCCGGAAGCCGAGCCACCATCGACGGGGAGACCGTCGACTTTCATCCAACTCAATGACCCTCCTATGAAAACCGACGAATACAGACGCCTGCACCAAAAGGATCGCTCCCTGCGATCCTGGGCAAACCGATTCGGTCCCGCCCTCCTGATCGGCCTCTACGAAATCCTGCTGGTGCTCTTCCTCCTGGTCGAACTGGACGTGCTCGCGGTAGGGAACCTGCGAGCCACCAACCAAGCGCTGATGCTGGTGGCCTTGTTTTTCCTCCCTTTCGTGGTGCTGGCCCTCTCTTCCACCCTCAAGTCGCTGCGCCTCAACCTGCAAGGGCACGAGATGGAAATGGAGTTCAACGAGCTCAAGAAGCGGGTCGACGGAGAGTTTCGCCAGATGGGAAACGAAGTCGCGGATCGCCTGGGCGATTCGCAGGAAATCCTCTTCACCATCCTCGGCGGCTCCCTAGGCGAAGCCTCGCGGCGCGCCAAGCAAGGGCCCTTGCTCATCGGCAGCAAGCAGTTCCGCTCCTCCCGCCTGCTGGCTCACCTGCTGCAGCAAAAACTGATCCGCGACGGCGTCGACATCCCAGCTCGCGTGGTCTTCCCCAACGGCAGCACCCTCAACAACTTCGCCGGCATCGCCTACGGCCACATCGACGCCTACGTGGAATACACCGCCACCGCCGCCCCCTTCCTCAAGGTCGACCCGCGTAACAAGGATGTGGATACGGTGGTGGAGGAACTGAACGAGCGCTGCTTCGACCGCGGCATACGCTGGCTCAAGCCCTTCAACGCTCGCGACAACTACTTCATCATCATTCGGCGCGACGTGGCGGAGAGTCGCGGCATCCGCACCGTCAGCCAGCTCGCCACCCACTCCCCCGATCTCACCTTCGCCGCCCTCAACGAATTCTTCGGACGAGCCGACGGCTACGAGGGCCTCCGCCATCACTACGGCTTCAACTTCAAAAACGTGGAGAACCGCATCGCCAGCGGATACAAGCTGCTCGACGAAGGCGAAGCGGACGCCACCATCGGCTGGGAGTCGCACATCGAACGCGATCGCAAGGACAAGTACGCCTTCCTCATCGACGATCGAAACTACTTCCCGAACTACATGGCCCTCCCGGTAGTCAGAGCGGAGATCTTGGAAATCCACCCGGAAATCCTCCAAGTCTGGTCCAGCTTCGACAAGCGCATCGACACCGACGCCCTGCGAACGAACTGCGAGCTGGCCCTCAACCGAGGCGACCGAGAGGACGACTACCGCACCGTAGCCGCCGACCTGCTCGACCCGACACAAGCCCCGTCCAGCCCCGAAGCCGCGCCCGCGGGCTAGCCAGAGAGCCTTCCAAGCGCCGAATCCGAAAGGATTCGTTCCACGCAATCCGCCTATCTTGTTGACCCTTCGCTCCAAGCGAATACTCGTGAACTCCCCTCTTAAAGAAAGAGGGACAGCTAACCACGGTCTCGTAGCATCATGAGCAAAGCCAATTCCACCATCATCTACACCAAAACGGACGAAGCGCCCGCGCTCGCCACTTACTCCTTCCTGCCCATGGTGCAGGCCTTCGCCAAGTCCGCAGGCGTCGCCGTAGAGACACGCGACATCTCCCTCGCCGGCCGCATCATCGCCCACTTCCCGGAAAAGCTCAGCGACGAGCAGAAGATCGGCGACCACCTCGCCGAACTGGGCGAGCTGGCTAAGACCCCTGAAGCCAACATCATCAAGCTGCCCAACATCTCCGCCTCCATCCCGCAGCTCACCGCAGCGATCAAGGAGCTGCAGGAGCACGGCTACGACATTCCCGACTACCCAGCCAACCCCTCCTCGCCCGAAGAGGAGGAGGTCAAGTCCCGCTACGCCAAGGTGCTCGGGTCGGCAGTGAATCCAGTGCTGCGCGAGGGCAACTCCGACCGCCGCGCCCCCAAGGCGGTCAAGGAATACGCCAAAAAGAACCCGCACTCCATGGGCGAATGGAAACCCTCCTCCAAGACCCGCGTGGCCACCATGGGAGAAAACGATTTCCGCTCCAACGAAAAGTCCGTCACCGTCTCCAAAGCCACCAGCGTCGACATCGTGCTGAAAACCGCCTCCGGCGAAAACAAGACCCTCAAGTCCGGCATCAAGCTTCTGGAGGGCGAAGTCATCGACGGCACCTTCATGTCCGCCAAGGCCCTCGACGCCTTCCTCGCCGAGCAGGTCGAAGCGGCCAAAGCCGAGGGCACCCTCTTCTCCCTGCACATGAAGGCCACCATGATGAAGGTCTCCGACCCCATCATCTTCGGCCACGGCGTGCAGGCCTACTTCAAGCCGCTTCTCGAAAAACACGCCGATACCCTGGCTGAGCTCAAGTTCAACCCAGCGAACGGCTTCGGCGATCTAGTATCCAAAATCCAATCACTCCCCGCCGACAAGAAGGCGGAAATCGAAGCCGACATCCAAGCCGCCTACGAAGCCGGACCCGACCTGGCCATGGTCAACTCCGACAAGGGCATCACCAATCTCCACGTCCCATCCGACGTCATCATCGACGCCTCCATGCCGGCCATGATCCGCAGCGGCGGCATCATGTGGGACAAAAATGGCGACACCCGCGACACTCTCGCGGTCATTCCCGACAGCTCCTACGCCGGCGTCTATCAAGCCGTCATCGACTTCTGCAAGGAAAACGGAGCCCTCGATCCCAAGACCATGGGCACCGTGCCCAACGTCGGCCTCATGGCCCAGAAAGCGGAGGAATACGGCTCGCACGACAAAACCTTCGAAATCCCCGAGGCTGGCACCGTCTCGGTGGTCGACGCTTCCGGAAAAACGCTCTTCTCGCACCAAGTGGAAGCGGGCGACATCTGGCGGGCCTGCCAGGCCAAAGACGCCCCTATCCGCGACTGGGTCAAACTCGCCGTGGCCCGGGCCCGAGCCACCGATACGCCAGCCGTCTTCTGGCTCGACGCCACACGAGCCCACGACGCCCAGCTGATCGAAAAGGTGAACACGTACTTGAAGGACCATGACACGGAAGGTCTTGATATTCGCATCCTCGCTCCAGCGGACGCCTGCAAGCTCTCCGTCGAGCGCATGGCAAAGGGCGAGGACACCATATCGGTCACCGGAAACGTGCTGCGCGACTACAATACCGACCTTTTCCCCATCCTGGAGCTGGGCACCTCCGCCAAGATGCTCTCCATCGTCCCCCTCATGAACGGTGGCGGTCTCTTCGAGACGGGAGCCGGAGGCTCCGCTCCCAAGCACGTGCAGCAGTTCCTCGATCAGAACTACCTGCGCTGGGACTCCCTAGGCGAGTTCCTCGCCCTAGCCGTTTCCTTCGAGCACCTGGCAAACGTCGACGAGAATCCGAAAGCCAAGGTTCTCGCCGAAACCCTCGACGCCGCGACCGGAAAGTTCCTGGAAGAAAACAAATCGCCCACCCGCCGCCTCGGCGGCATCGACAACCGCGGTTCACACTTCTACCTGTGCCTCTACTGGGCTCAGGCCCTCGCCGCGCAGGACCAGGACAGCGACCTGAAGAACATATTCACCCCGGTGGCCGAAAAGCTGGCGGAAAACGAAGCCAAGATCGTGGACGAACTGATCGCCGTGCAGGGCAAGCCTGCCGACATCGGCGGCTACTACCACCCCGACGACCAGAAGGCCTCCGCTGCGATGCGTCCCAGCCAGACCCTCAACACCATCCTCGCCGTCATCTAAAGGTAGGGCGTGACCGCCGGGCACGCCGCTCGACACGCACCGCCGGGCACGCCGCTCTCCACCAACCCAATTCCCTAGGGCAGCCCTCGCCGGCTGCCCTTTTTCATGCCCGCTCGCCTCCCCGAGCCAGTTGCAGTTCAAACCACCACGTCGCCATGGAATGGGCAGTGCAGATCGCAGCAGCGCTAGCTGAGCTCCCCCTGCTTAACATATCGACAAATGTCCCCTAAGTCTCTCGTATCCAAACAGTTAATAGAGTTAACCATTGTCGCTCAACGGCCTTGGCGCAAGGCATGCAACCTACCGGGAAACCCAGAGCGAGCAGGGAAGGCAGCGAACCAACGACGGTCCAGCCGCTCGCCAAACATCAACCTATTGAAACGAAAGACACCATGAAATCCGGAATCAGAGACAAAGCCGAAGGCGCCGCAAAGGACGCCAAAGGGAAAATTAAGGAAAAAGTCGGCGAAAAGTCCGACAACAAGAAGATGCAGTCCGAGGGCAACCTCGAGCAAGCCGAAGGCAAGGGCCAGAAGGCCCGCGGCGAAATCAAGAAGGCCGTCGATAAGTAAACCGACCCGCGCAGCAAACCCTGCACGACCCCCTTTCAAGGGCAGCCCTCACCGGCTGCCCTTTTTCGCGTGCCAACCCACGGCCGGGGCGCGGCTTCCATCCCCTACGAAACACCCCTAGAATACGCATATACGCTTACATATCCTTGACAGAATTCCCTGCAAGAGTCGGCATCAGTGGACTCCCTTATTATGAACCCTCTCTCGATTCTTCGCGCCCTCTTGCTCCTCCTTTGCCCCACGCTTCTGATAGCCGCCGGCGGCAATTCCCGAAACTCCTTGGAAGTGGCCGAGATCGCCTACTTTCTGCACAGCGACGCCGACCAGATCAGCCGCTACGACCTCGAGAACCAGACCTGGCTCGACCCCATCGCCATCGACGAGTCAGCCAGCTGTTTCGTCGTCGCAGACGACTTCCTCTTCGTCGCCTACGGCAAGATTCTCTACCGCTATGCCCTCGATGGCAGCGACGCCACTCACTTGGGAAACTTCCTGCATCCCATCCTCTCTCTCCACACAGACGGCGACCTGCTCTTCGTCAACCACTCTTCCAGCGGTTACGCGTATATCGATTCCTATGACCAGAACACACTCGGCAGACTAGACAGCTTCACCGCCTACGACCCTTTCAACGCCGATGCGGTGATCGAGCCAAATCTCAACGAGATCTACAGCGTCTATGGAAACGAGAGACGCTTCGCCATCGGATACGAAGACAACGGAGAATTCAGCACGAGCCTCAGATCGCAATACTCCGGCAACGCGACCATCGGCAGCAAACTCTTCCTCTGGTCTGGAAAGAGCCGCCAGATCGGCCGGCGCGGCTGGGTCTACGACAGCGTCACCTTGGAAACCATCGGACAGCTAGCGGAGGTCGATAGCCTCGCTTTCGTCGAGGGAGAACTGCCGATCATCGTTTCCTCAGATCAATTGCTCGTCTACTCCAAAGACCTGAGGGAAACCGACCGAATCCAGCTGCAAGCCGCGAATGGCAACCTGTTCCTTCACGGTCAGACGGCCTCGGTTTTCTATCCAGACTCCGCTTCCGATCATGGCTACACCCTGCAGCGCATCGCCTTCTCCGAGCTTGCGATCGATGACCCAAGCGCCCCGATCGATCCTGCGAAATTCGCCTTCGAGCCAGATGAAGTCTTCGCCGCCTCGAACGGAAAGCTCTACCTGTCGTATCACAAGCTCAGCGCCCTCTTCACTTGGGACATCGCCACCCAGGACTGGGACTCGACCATCGAGCTCGACGGCCTGCCATCGGCCATTCGCTACTCCTCTGAAAACGAGCTCATCTACCTCGCCTACCCAGATGGACGAATAAACAAGATCGATCCTAGCGCTTCAAATCCGAGCGAGAGCCTCATCGTGGATACGGAGAGCCAGATCAACTCCCTGGTGGCCGCGGGATCCTTCATCTACACCTCGATCAGCGGCAACTCCTGGTACGGAATAAAAATCTACGACCTGAGCGGAGAAGAAACCGGCTCCGTCCAACACCAAATCGATACCTTCGACGCAGTTTGGGCAACGGGCAGAGTCGTCTCCAACAGAGGAAACTATTCCACCCTCTACGACTTCGTCGTGCAAGAATCCGGGGCCACCGGCACCAATGGCTCGAAGAGCTTCAACGACATCAGCGTATCCGGGGCGCTCTTTCCACATCCAGGCCAGCAGCTCGTTCTCACCAGCAGCGGCGTGCTCTACAACCCTCTGGAAAAGGATATCGACGGCGTGCTGCCGGAGTCTGTGGTCGGGGCGACCTGGATCGACGGCCAGCTGTTCACCCTGCACCGCAGCGCCCTCAAAACCTGGAACCAGCCGACCTACTCTGAGAAAAGCAGCCTCGCTCTCCAGAGCCCGCCATACGCCCTTAGCAGCACCCACGACGGGAAACTCGCTTTGGTAACCCTGCCTAGCAACGGAAAACCTCGCATCAGCATTCTGGATACGGGATTCAATATCCAGTCGCTCGACGATATTCCAGATCCCGAGCTCTCCTTTGGCCAGATGAACGCCAGCGCCCTGAGCGTGGAATGGACTCCCTGCCCCGGAGCGCAAAACTACCTGGTGGAAAGAAGCATCTCCAGCGAGGGGCCCTGGCAGCAAGTCGCTTCTCTCGGCTTCGATTCCGGTACTTTCGCAGACATCGATATAGCGGTCGGAGAAACCTACTACTATCGAGTGAAAGCCACCAACGGATCGCTCGAGTCAGCCTACTCGAACGTCATCGCCGTCGATACGAGTCGCGATCCCTCTACCGGCGAAATCAGCGATCCGTCACAGATTTCTCGATACGTCAGCTCCGCGGTCGTCGATGCCAACGATATCCTGTACGTCACCATCAACAGCCAAAAAGGCATCTACCGATACGACCTGCAGAAACAGACCTGGCTCGAGGGCATTCCCACCACCTACAACCCGAGCAACCTCTACTACAGCGATGCCCGTCATTCCCTCTTCTTCAACGAGAGCGACCAAGGCATCATGGAGGTCAACCTCAAGGGAACGCCCCTTGTCGCCGTTCCCTTCAAGAATTTCTCCAACTACTTCAGCGGAAACATCCGACTGGCCACGGAAGACTTCGTTCTGCTTACCAACTACAGCAGCCACTACCTCTACGATCCCCTCGGAAACCTCCTAAGCGAAAACTCCGTCTATCCGATCGACAGCAATGCCATCATCGTCTGGGACGAAGCCAAGCGATCCTACTCGTGGAGCGAGTCGTCCAGGGTCTACGAAGTCAAAGTCGGACCTAACGGATCGATCGAGAGCAGCTACAAGCCCATCGAAAACAACGATCGCTTCATCGCAAGCAACGACGACCACAGCCTCTTTCTTTCCCAGTCCGGAAACCTCTACTCCGCAAACACATTTGGAAAGCTCTATTCCCTGGCCGACCATGTGGAGTCCGCCCTCTGGCTCGGAGAGGAGCTCATCACAATCGCCAGCGCATCGATTCAAAAGCGCGCCCCCTCCACCTTCGAAGTCACTGACTCCCTGCCGCTCGAAAAAGACCGCCGCTCCCTGCTGCCGCTTTCCGACGGCCGATTCGCCCTGTTGCAAGGCGACTACTCGAGCAGTCCAGACATCGTCGTCCTCGATCCAGACCTGAAAACCTCGCCACCCGACACCCTCGCCGCCCCACCTTCATTCAGGATTCAGAATGCCTATTCCCACCAAAACGTCCTCCAGTGGAACGACATCGGAGGCGAATTGGGCTATCAGCTCGAGCGGCGAACAAACGCGGGGAAATGGGAGAAAATCGCCGAGCTCGACAAGGACTCCACCTCCTACACCGACCCCGACATCACCTCCGGCAACACCTACTCCTATCGCATTCGAGGCATCAATGGAGACACCCCCTCTAGCCTTTCCGACACGGTCGCCATCCCGTCCGACCCGCCCAAAGCCCCCACCGCGCTAAAGGCCACGAAAATCGGCGAGCGCACCTATAGACTGGAATGGCAAGCCTCCGAAAACGCTCTGTACTACCAGATTCGCTACTCCACAAACGCAGGCTCGTCCTGGAATAATCACCAGTCAGGCCTGTACCTTTCTGAGCCTGAAGGCGCTCTGACCATCTCCACAAACCAGATCTGGCTCCTGCGCGTTCGGGCCGTCGGCTCATTCGGGCAAACCGCAGTGAGTGAATCCATCACCCTCTACGAAGACCTCGAAAAGCCGGCCGCTCCAGATTCGCTCGTAGCCACTCCGATCGATTTCCTCTCCGTCTCCCTGAACTGGTCGGAGACCTACCGAGCGACGGGCTACCTGCTCGAACGCAAGCAACCAGACAGCAGCCCAGAATGGACCACCATCGCGACTCTGGAAGCGTCGACACGCAACTACTACGACGTTCCTCTCGAAGAGGACACGCGCTACCAATACCGCGTGAGCGCCATCAATCCAAGCGGCACATCGGCTCCGAAGCTCTCCAGTACCATCGTCACCCCAAAGCGCTTGCCCCCCCAAGCGCCCAAACTCATCGCCGGCCAGCAAGGCGACGACGCCGTCCTGCTAAACTGGTCCAACACGTCCTGGGACGCCGAGCACCGCATCCTGCGTAGACTAGTCGAGGAGACGGAATGGACCGAGCTGGAAATCGAGGACCCCGACTCTCAGAGCTACCTCGACACCGGTCTGGAGATTGGGTCGACCTACGTCTACACCGCGATCGCCAGCAACCCCGCAGGCGAGTCCCCCTACGCGGTCAGGTCAATCATAACGATCATGCCACAGCAAATCGTCTTCCAAGACGACTTCACCAACGGCATCGACCGTGCTAGCTACAACCTGATCCAAGGAAGCATCGCCACCGATGAAGATAGCGACATCGGCAACTACCTGAAAATGGAAAGCTCCTACTCGAGCATCATGACGCTGCCCCTGGATCTTCGAAACGGCGGGACCCTAAGCTTCGACCTAAAATTCGAGGGCTCCCCTGTGTCCCTCAGCAACAACGTGCTAACGATCGACCTAGGGGTAAACAACTCTCAGCCAAGGGCCGCATCCATCGAAGCGACCCAGAGACTGACCAACAGCTGGACCCGCTACTCGGTCAACATACCCGAAGGCATGAGCGGCACCGAGACCTATGTCATCCTACGGCATTTCCAAACTTACCAATACACAAACCGCTTTCTTTTCGACAATATCGTCGTCAGCAGAGCCGCTCCCCCGATCCCATTGCCTCCGCTCACGGTGGCAGCGAAATCAGCTCCGGACGGCGGCGTATCCGTTTTCTGGACACCTTCGTTGTACGCCAAAAGCTATCTGGTCGAAGTCAGCACGGACCAGGGCGAGAGCTGGCAGTTCGCATTCCTAGCGCTCGAGAATCAAACCCACTACCACGAGCCATCGCCCTACAACGAGGAGAGCATCTACCGCGTCATCGCCGCCAACTCGACAGGCCAATCCGAGCCCACTCTATCCAACGCGGCAGCATCCAGCGTCGAGCTCGCCGACGCAGTTCAGATGGGCATCGATAAAGTGATCGCCGATCCGGACACCTATCAGCTCTACAACGCGACTCACTTGGAGGAAGCCCGCGAGCAGGGACACCTCGACGTGCAAAACAACCCGGGCGGATTCGGTCTTTATCAGCAAGAGTTCATCTCCAACCTCTACTACCGCCTCAGCAGCGAGCCGGTGCAAATCAAGGGCGACTTGATCAGTTTCGGCTGGATCCTCTACCGCAGCTCCGACCTCATCGACTGGACCGAGCATCCCTTCACCATCGAGTTCGAAAACGACCCGGAGAGCGAAGCCGAGTTCATAAAGATTCGCCCCGACACCGAGTGACGCAATCCTCGGTCAAAGACCGTTTTGACAATCTCCTCAGGGCAGCCTTCGCCGGCTGCCCTTTTTCATTTCCGATTCCCTCAACGCTCCAACAGCGGCCAAACCTAGCTCCTCTAGCGCCCCGTCACCGGAGCTAGCAAGGGCAGCAAAAAGATCACCAGCCCGGCCGCGATGCCGATCAAGCCGATCTTCTGCTTGGCCCCGAGAAGGGCCCGCTGGATCCATTTCCAGTGCATGGCCAGATGCACGATCACCAAAGCGCCCAAAAACAGCCCCACCCACCAGTGCAGCTCGCCCCAGTCATGCCGTCCTAGACCCAGCACCTCCAGACCATGCCCCTGCCGCCCTCTGGGCAAACGCAGCTCCAAGGCGAAGCCCGTCCCCAACATGAAGGCGCTGCCCATGAACAGCAGCACGTTGATCGTTTTCAAAAGTCCGGATCGAGAAAAAAGAGTTGCGCTCATAAGCAACAAAACGCCCCTCCCTTCCTCCCGAATTCCTGGGACGAAAAACTAGCGCTCCCGCTTCCCACGCTCAAAAGAGCTTCTAATCTCCTTCCGCCGACTAGAGCGCGAAGCCGCTCGGCAAAGGAGCTTCGATCAGAACCATATAACCCGTTTTCGGATGCGGCAGCTCCAGCTGGGCCGCGTGCAGGGCCAGCCGCCCGAGTGGATCCGTCTGGGCCCCGTATTTCCTGTCTCCAGCGATTGGATACCCGAGAGCTGCGAGCTGGGCCCGGATCTGGTTCTTCTTGCCCGTTTCCAGCTGGATGCGCAGCAGCGAATTCGTCTCGCTCGACGCCACTCGCTTCCAGGACAGGCTGGCCCGCACCGCGCCGGGCATCGGCCGATCGTAGGCTTTCATGACCAAGCGGTCATTCTCCTTCAGGTAATGCTCCAGGCGCCCCGTCTCGCCGCGCGGGCTCCCTTCCACCAGGGCGTAGTAGACCTTGCTGGCCTTTCCCCAATTCTTCTCCACCACCGCTTGGGCGTCCTCCGTCTTGGCGAAGAGTAGCACCCCGGAAGTATAGCGATCTAGACGATGCACCACGAAGGCTCGCTCCCGATAGGCGGCCAGGGCTCGGTTCACCCGGGCATAGGCCGTTTGGGCCTTCTCGTAGGCAGTCGCAACCGTGAGCAACCCATTGGGCTTGTTGATGGCGATCAGCCACTTGTCCTCGTAAAGCACCGGATATGGAAACGATCGCCCCGCCGCCTCCACTTGATCGCGGATCTCTACCTCGTCCCCTGGAGAGACCTTCGCATCATGGCGCGAGTAGGAGCGCCCGTTGACATGCACCCGTCCGCTCTTCAGCAACTCCTTCACCCGCAGCCGCTTCCAGCCTGGCAAGCTGGCTAGCAAATGCTCGAGCAAACCACAGTCGATTGAAGGAGACGGCAAACGCTGACCATGCATAAAGTTTCGTTCCCCCAATGCAAATGCCCGCCAGGAGGAAATTTCCCAGCTAAAACGAGCCGCTCACGCTCGAATTTTCCTGAGGCGAATCATGCTCGCTCGATCTTCGCCTCCTCCATTGACTGCTCCGCCGCCGTAGCTGAATGCTAGCCCTCGCCTGACGTGAAAGTTCCCTGTCGCAAAATCGGTGGTACGACGGCGAACTGATGCGCTAAACTTGCCCTCGATGACACCGCAAGCCCTCCTGCCAGATCCTCAAACCATGTACCGCGCCTTCGTGGAGAAGGACGCCTCCTTCGAAGGGCTCTTCGTGATGGGCGTGCGTACCACCGGCATCTTCTGTCGCCCCACCTGCCCCGCTCGCAAACCGAAACCGGAAAACGTGGAGTTCTTCCCGCGCCCTGGGGACGCCTTGGCCGCTGGCTACCGCCCGTGCAAGCGCTGCCGACCGCTCGAAGCCAAAGGGAGCGCTCCTGCTTGGCTGGCGCCACTCATGAAGGCGGTCGAAGCCGATCCGACGAAGCGCTGGACCGCCCAAGACATTCGCGACCTAGGCATCGATCCCGCTCGCGCCCGACGTTGGTTCCGAGCAGAACATGGTATGACTTTTCTGGCCTACCTTAGGTCTCGACGGCTCGGCGACGCGTTTTCGCGCATAAAAGAAGGCAGCGATCTGCTGGAAGCGGCGGCCTCGGCGGATTTCGATTCGGTGAGCGGCTTCTGCGACGCCCTGCGAAAGCGGGCGGGCGCCTCCGCAACGCGGATCAAAGATCGCCTCCCGCTCAAGGTCGAACAAGTCGCCTCGCCCCTCGGGCCCATCATGGTCGCGGGAGACGACGAAGCGGTGTACCTCGTCGAATTCTGGGATCGCCGCATGCTGGAAACCCAGTTTTCCGTCCTTGAAAAACGACTACACGCCGTTTTCTTCCCAGGCAGCTCCTCAGCCACGCGTCAGATCGCGAAGGAGCTGCAAGCCTACTTCACCGGCGCTTTGCGGCGCTTCGAAACGCCTATTCGCTTTCCCGGCACCGAGCACCAGCAGCTCGTCTGGAAAGAGCTGCTGGCGACCCCTTATGGCGAAACCTGGTCCTACGGCGAGCTCGCAGCCCGTATCGGGAAGCGTTCTGCGGTGCGGTCCGTGGCCCGAGCGGTGGGAGAAAACCGTTTCGCCATCGTCATCCCCTGCCACCGCATCGTTGGAGCGGATGGAAAACTCACCGGCTACGGCGGCGGACTCTGGCGAAAGCGGTTTCTCCTGGAGCACGAGCGGAACATTCTAGGGAAAACGCTTCTGTAGTAGCGACCTATTCATACCTTCGCTCAGAATCGCGTATCCACCCGAGCCCAGAGCTGACGTCCCGGCTCATTCACCCGCAAGGTCTGCCAGTAGCCTGCGACCGCAGAGCCGGCCCGGCTGATATGCTCGCTGTATTCAGAATCGTATACATTATCGATGCCTAGCGACACTCGAGCGTGGTCGGTAAAGTACCACGACGCGTTGAGCGAAAAAACGTCGAATGCATCCGAGGGTCCGATATCCTGACCCACTATACTGCCCTGTCCGACGGCCACTCGCTCTTGAGACGAAACGATTCTCCAAAGGGAGCCTATACTCCAGTTCCGCCGCGTGTAGGAGAGTCCCAATCGTGCCTCGAGCGGAGGCATTTGGGCGAGCGGCAGATCGTCGCTCAGGTTTCGCCCCCGCACGTAGGCCAGGCTCGCGTCAGCCTTCCAAAACTCGTCAATCCGCCAGACCGCCGACGCTTCGCCGCCGACCGTTTTCGCATCGATATTTCGCACTACCGTGGCTGCACGCGCACCTCCCCCTGCTGAGGTTTTCAGAACGCCACTCTCAATGAGTATGAAATCGTCGATTTCGCTATAGAATCCCGCAATTGAATATCGGATACGCCCCTTGCTATAAACGTATCCAACATCTACTTGCACGGTTCGCTCCGGGTCCGTTTCGAATCCACTCACGTCTGACTCGCTTTCGTAGCGAACCAGCTCCCAATAGTCAGGAAAGCGCTCCACAGAGCCAACACCCGCGTAGAACTGGCCTGTTTCTCGTTCTCTTTCGTAACGAAGGAAGCCACTGCCGAGAGTGGTTTCTCGCTTCAAACCGGATGTAGGATTAGGAGCCATTGACATCATGGACAGATTCACGCTGGAGCGTAGATCCTCGGCTCTCCAGCGATCCACTCGCACACCCGCCGCTAAGGTATCCGTTTCCCCAAGGGCATAGCGCGATTCCGCGAAGAGACCCCACTGCTCGAACTGAGCGTCCTTCATTCGAACTTGGGTTTGATAGGGCATTCGCTCCTGATTCATACTGCCTCGTATCGAGTGGTCGTTTGACTGAGCATCCGCGCCGATCAGAAGCTCGAGTCGATTGCTCGGTTCAAGCCGCGCCGAGACCTTGCCTCCCTGAGTTCGCCGATCGGGATTTGAAACCGTAGGATTCGGCATCATCATGTTCGGCGAAAAGGACCGCAGGCTATAGTTGTCCATGACATGATCCACATAGTTGTATCCATATTCCAACTCCACCGAACGCAGCGTATCACTCAGCGATTCCTTGCGAAAACGGAGGGTTAGCGATTCTCGATCAAAGCGCACGCCATCCATCGCCCGGTCGGCATAGGCTGCTTCACCATCGCTGCGGGTTAAGCCCACCTGCAGCAGAGAATCTTCGTCGGGCGTCCACCCGAAACTGAGATTCGCGTTCCACCGCATGTGCTCGGAATGAACCGCTTGCCCCGATCCATCTTCGTAATCATCCGAGTCGGCTCGGTTTAGGGTCACTCGGGAAAAGAAACGAGGGCTCTCCGCGGAAGCTGCAGCAGCCAGATCCCTGCGACCGAAGCTGCCCGCCAACAGATGGGCCTCGCCGGATAGGCTGTTCTCCGATGGCCGTTCGTGGCGCGACTCGAAGCGTACCACCCCTGCGGAATTGCCCGGCCCCTGGGCGACCGTCTGCGGCCCTTTTAGAATCGTCACCGTGTCGTATGCGGCAGGAAAAACGTAGGCGGTGGGCGGGTCCATCCGGTAGCCACATCCTCCATAGATAGGCTGCCCCTCCACAGCAATCACCAGCCGCGAGCCGGCCATGCCTCGCAGCACCGGATCGCCGTCCGTGCCCCCCTTGCGAACGACCGAGAATCCGGGCACGCTTTTCAGCAAGTCCGCTCCATCCTGGGCGGGCAATGGCTGAACAGGCGCCTTGGCGTCCAAGGTGAGCTCCAAAGGGTGAACCGACTCGGGAATGGTGACCACGACGGGTTGCAGTTCCACCACTGGAGTTTCCGGTTCGCTCGCGGACTCCGCTGCAGAGAGCACGTTTGGAAAGAGAGCGAGATAAGCGAGAGTTGCCCGATTGAAAGGGCGTGAGTGAAAGATATTCATTTTCAGAAAGAGATTGTTGCGTTCGATTTAGCATTCGCATGGACGACTCTCCATGCTCGATCGTCCTCTCGGTTCACTTGAGAGAAACGCGTTCGCCATACGGCGAAGGTACCCATCGTTTGGGTACAACCCGACTATCGCACAAAAGGTACGATCCTCCTCTGCCAGCACCACCAACAAATGGATACACCGACTCAGCAGTCGACCGCACGCGACAGCCAACGTAGGAGGAAACTAGCTCAAACGTTTGGGCGGGGGCGACGGAGGTCTCAGCCTCCACGGATCTGGCGCAGCGATCTCTCTGCTGCTAAACCCTGCCGCGATCGCGATCCCGACAGGCAATCGTTCTTCGGTGCGAGCAAGCATCAAAGGCTCCTTTTTGGAATCGCTTCCCGTGATCAGGTCGAACTCGGTTTCCCAGCGTGCTTGCGAAACCGTCTCGCACACGCCGCAAAGCTCTTCGCCATCGAAGGTCTTGCTCAGAGCTTCCTTGAAACTCATCTCCTGGGCGTAGAGCGCGATCATGCGCGTCCACCCCGCCAGCTGCAAAACGTCCCAATGCACGCCGGTCGACATCAACCAAACGCACAACACTAGAACGAGTCTAACAGCCTTAGTCACGTTCCAAGGGCATGCTCATGCTCCACCAGGAGGCAACACGTTTTTTTGTAGACGCAGCTCTTTCCCAAAACGTTGCGGCGACGCGAAACGCCTAATCTTCCGTTTCGCCTAACAATCCAAGGCGCAGAAAAACGCTCTCCTCTGGAGCAATTGGGCTTGGCGACCGCAGAAAGTAGGGAAACGCTTCGCCGTCGAGCGTCGAAGGCTGCCAATCCAGCCTCTCCCAGCTCCTCAGATCCGTGGAATGCTCGAGCACATAGGGAACCTCGCTCTGGCTTCGAAACAGGGCCAGTTGAAATCGCTCATCCACAATGGAGAGGCCGAGTTCGCCGCGCTGGCCAGCGTCGAACAAATCGGAGCCCAACAGCGCTTCCATGGCGTTCGCCACCCCGTCTCCATCTTCGTCTCCAAAACGCGAATACACCTCGAACTCGAAGCGCTGCGACTCGCCTCGGTAGAACGGCCCCGTGGGAAAGGACGCCCTAAGCACGACTTGCCCCGGCGCTTCCCCCGTGCGCACTCGCCCATCCACCAAGGATGCTGGCCCCTCGACGATCTCCAGGCGGGGTAGATCCGGCGGGACTCCCTTCGCCATCTTGAGCCGCACCCCTACTTCAGGAGCGTTGGTAAACTGGATTCTATGCGCCTGAATCTCGATCGACTGCTCGATACCATGCTCCTTCAGCACACCCACCATGTCATCGTGCGGCCAATAGGTGATGCTCCCGAACATGCGGTCCATGTTGGCGATAAACCCAATCGCAATTCCGGAATCCGGAGCGTAGCCGACGGACGAGGCGTAACTCAGCAAGCCGCCATGTCCCCAAAAGGATACGCCCTGCCGCGCGTCCGGCATGGCGCCGAGCCCGTATTGGCCGAAGCCCTGAGCCTCGAAGTCCACCATCTGTTCGAGAGAGGACGTGCTCAAGACTTCGCCGCCATAGAGCGCCCGGCCCCACTTCACCAAGTCGCTCGAGGTGGTGAACATGCCGCCAGATGTCCAGAACAGGGAGCTGATCGAAGCCTGGGCTGTATCCTTTTCCGCTTCGATTCGTCCATCCCTGTTGTAGTCGGTCATCACCAGCTGATCCGGCAAGGCGTCGAATCCGCCCAAGTAGGTCGAGCAGAGGCCCAATGGCTCGAGCAATCGCTCACGCAAGGTCTCCACGAAGGCTTGGCCCGTCACCTCCTCCACCACCATGCCGAGCAGAATGAAGTTCGTATTGGAATAACTGTAGCGCTCGCCCGGCTCGAATCGCGGCGGCAAGAGATACGTTTCCAGAACCTCGCGCGGACTCCACCTCCGCTCCGGGCTAGCCACCGCGACTCGAATCGGACTGGACGGGTGGTCGGAGAAATTCGCGACGCCGCTGGTCATGCTGAGCAGGTGCCTCAAGGTCGCCGTCTCGGGCACGTTTTCTATCCTTCCCAAATAGGAGGAGACCAAGTCGTCCAGCTGCAGGCGGCCCTCGTCTCTTAGCTGCAGGGCAATCGCCGCCACGTAGGTCTTGGTGATGCTGGCGATGCCGAAAACGCTCGCGGCATCGACCGGAGTCGCCTCCGCATCCCCCACATCCCCATACACGCCGGTCCAGGTCCGATACCCGGGGATCGAGATGGAATAACTCACTCCGCGAAAGGTGCCCTGAGCGGCGCCCTGTTCCAGCTTCGCCTGCAACGCTGCCGCCAAAGCGTCGTCAAGCGTACGCAGCTCCTCGCCAGCTCCGCGACAAACCACGAGCAGCCAAATCGAGCCTAGGCGAACCAGACTTGAGCGAGAGAAAAAGGGCACAGCAGGGTCTATCTCGTTCCGGCTCAAAACCCTTCAAAATCGCTGGTCGAAGCTCGGGCGCAGAGGGTGACGGAGAGCCGTTTTTACATTTCCTGTGGACATTTTACCAGGAGGGCGCCTACCCTTTCGGCCTTTTTGTGCCTCCCATTAGGCAAACTAACACCTTCGCGCCTGGCGCAGCGCATAACTCCCAAGCAAAAAAACTGCAGAATGAGTAACACAGAGCCAAAACAACCTGGACTGCTCCTGGCCCTCACGCCGATCGTCCTTTCGCTCGGCATCTTGGGTGTCCAGATCTTCCACTTTCACGATTTTAGTCCGCATGTGCCTCTAGCCATCGGACTGGCCATCACCTCCTTGGTGGGCATCAAGCTTGGGCACACCTGGCTAGGCATCCGAGAGGGCGTTTTCCACGTCATCCATGTGGCTCTACCCTCGGTTTCAGTGCTCATCACAGTGGGCATGATCGTCGGGATCTGGATCGCGAGCGGCACCGTTCCCACTCTGATCTACTACGGGCTGAAGATCCTTTCTCCGGAGATCTTCCTCGCAGCGGGCATGATTCTTTGCGCGGTGGTTTCCGTCTCCCTCGGCACATCCTGGGGCACCGTGGGCACCGTGGGGCTCGCTCTCATGGGCATCGGGGCTGGCTTCGGCATTCCGCCCTACTTGACGGCTGGCGCGGTGGTTTCAGGCGCTTTTTTCGGCGACAAGGTTTCACCGCTTTCGGATACCACCAACCTGGCGCCTGCGGTCACCGGCGTCACCGTGTTCGACCATATCAAGAACATGATTCCGACCACCCTGCCCGCCATGCTGATCGCCCTGATCATCTATACGGTCATCGGCTTCGTCTCCATCGAAGACAAGGGGGCCTCCTTCGACCGCATCCAGGCCATCACCGAGTCCCTGCAGGCCAACTTCTACATCTCGCCGATTCTCCTTCTGCCAGCGCTGCTGGTGATCGGTTTGGCGGTGATGAAACAGCCTCCCATCCCCTCGCTTTTCGCCGGCGTCATCGCAGGTGGCATCACCGCCTACTTCGCCCAAGGCGTCGGCTTGCACGACTTCTTCACTTTCGCGAACTACGGCTACACCATCGAATCCGGAGTGGAGTCCATCGATTCCCTGCTCAGCCGCGGCGGCATCCAGTCCATGATGTGGACCATTTCGCTCATCCTGATCGCCCTCGGATTCGGGGGAGCTCTGGAGCGGACAGGTTGTCTTCAGGCCATCATCGCCGCCATTCGCAGCAAGGTGCATAGCTTCGCAGGACTGCAAACCTCAGCCATTCTCACCTCCGTCTCCACCAATCTGGTTGCGGGCGATCCCTATCTCTCCATCGCTCTTCCGGGCCGCATGTACGCCCCGGTGTATCGAGGTCTCAAGTACTCCACCCTCAACCTGTCCCGCGCAGTCGAGGAAGGCGGCACGCTGATCTCGCCCCTCATCCCATGGAACGCTGGCGGATCCTTCGTCATTCTCACCTTGGGACTCGGCATCGCCGATGGACATATGGAGAACTTGCTCTACATCCCGCTGTCCTTCGCCTGCTGGCTGGCTCCGTTGATCGGCATCTTCTACGCCTTCACCGGCTTGTTCTCCCCCAAGGCAACCGAGGAGGAAATAGCCGATTGGAAGGCCAAGGGAGAGAAGATCGCCGAGGTCTAGACTCAACCGATCGGGGGTAGCCCCCGCGAGGCGGCTACTCCACTTCACGTCCCACCAGCATATCTCCGAAGCGCGCGAGGGCTTCCGCGTCTCGATCCCGGAAATTCAGAAACGGAGCGTGCTGGTTGGGCCCCGACCGATCGATGGCAATGCCCCAAAGCGGCAAGTCGCTGTCCGGCACCATGGCATAACGAGCGTCACCGAGCACTTCGGGACGCTCCGGATGCCAAACCAGATAGCCGTCTGAGAAGTGGTCGAACCGCCTGAGGTCGTGAGCCAAGGCGCTCGTTTCCGAAAGCCCCTGCAGCAAGGGCTCGACTGCCACTCGCTCCGTATCCACTCCCTCATACACACGCCCTTCGCCCCAAAAAGGGACGCGGATCGCGTCGATGTAGAAACGCCCATCGTACGAGTAGATGCCTCGCCAAAGCAGCAGATTGGCGAAGGACGGCTTCACCGTGAGCTTTTCAATCTCTTGGTGTCCACGCGACTCGGCCAGTTCCTCCAGCAGTCGCGTCGCTCGGTGATTCTGGGCCACGCCCACCAGCAGATAGGCGATCGAAAACGCGGCCGACACCACCACCCATTTGCGTCGTTTTCGAAAACAGGCCAGCCCCAGACCCAACAACAGCGCTCCGGTGTAGATGGGGTCGATGATGGAAATGATATTCCACGCTACCCTCATATCCGAAAACGGCCAAAGCAGCTGCGTGCCATAACTGGTGCAGGCATCCAGCAAGCCCGATGTCGCGTAACCAAATAACGAATACAGATAGAGTCGCGCGAACGAGATCCGCTTTCGCAAAAACGGAAACAGCAGCCCAGCGGCGATCAGTCCGCCGACCGGGATGAACAGCAGCGAATGAGTGAAATGGCGGTGGTATTCGATCTGCAGCAACGGGTCCTCGGAGGAGCGGATGAAAACATCCGCGTCGGCCAGCATGCCTCCGATCCAGCCTACCAAAGCTGCGAGACGCACTTCATCCTTCTTGGCTCCGAGCGCCGCCGCCGTCGCTCCGAGCGCCCCTTGAGAAACTGGATCCATATGGTTGGAGTTCTCTAGCGATTTCCGGAAAATGAGAAGAACGAACTCGCTGCCCCCGTCACCTATTTAGCGAAGGTCACCGTAAACTGCGATCCGCCACTTTCGCGCGGCTCGTGCCACAGCTCGCCTCCGTGCTTGCGAGCGATCTGCCTCACGATGGCCAAACCAGCTCCCGTGCCCTCGACGTCGCGGCCCACCCCTCGTTGGAAGAGAGTGAAAACGCGTTCGACGCGATCCTCCGGAATGCCCGGTCCGCGATCCTTAAAAACAAGTCCTGCGACGCGATCGCCGCCAGCGCCATAGGGAGCGATTTCCAACTCGGGAGCCTCTCCCGATCGTGTGAACTTCAGAGCGTTTCCGATCAGATGGGTCAACGCCTGTTTGGCGTAGACGGGATTCACGCGCAGCTCGGGGAGGTCGTCCGCCACCACGATCTTTGCCTTCGTTTCAGCGATGCGATGATTCAGCGACTCCAGCGCCGATTCCACCAGCCCCCGCGCCGGCACCTGTTCGCGCTCGGTATTCATCTGATAAATACGCGAAAGATTTAGCACGTCATCGAGCAAACGCGACATGCGCTCTCCACCCTGGCGAATCCTGTCCACGAACTCAGTCGCCTGTTCATCGAGCGAATCGCCATGTCGATCCTGCAATAGGGAAGAATAGCTCCGGATCGCTCTCAATGGCTCCCGCAAGTCATGCGAGATCACATAGAGCAGGGTTTCCAGCTCCTTCTTCTTTTCCAGGACTTGAGACGCGCTCTCCTTGGCAACCGTTTCGTCCCAGACCACACCGCTGATTCGCGACACTCGTCCCTGATCATCGCGACTCACCAAAGCCCGTGTCGCCAAATAACGCTTAACGCCGGTTTCGGTGACGAAGCTCCAGGCCCGATAAATCGCTCCATCCTCAAGAGGCGCATCCGATTCCTCCTGTTTTAGAAACGTTTCCGGGCAAAAGTCGATGCGTCGTAGGGCCGCCTGTCGCTGCTCGGAGGTCTTCTCCGTGAGACCAAGCAACTCCGTCCCTCGACGATCGCACTCGAATCGCAGCGCTTCACCCTCGAAGGTCCAGATGCCAAAGTTGGCCGCTCGCGCCGCCTGTTCGATATGGAAATCGCTTGCAGCTCCCTCGCTCCCAAGGCTGGCATTCGCTACGCCTTCTGTCTTCGCCTTCAAATCAGTCTTCATAACTCCCATACTCACGTGGCTCCGCCAGAACGTCGTTTCATTCGTATCCACATCTTAACTTCTGCATCAGGCAATCTCAGCTTCCTTGTTTGGCAGAGTGAAGCGAATCGTAGTCCCCATTCCTTTCGCGGAATCCAATTCGATGGAGCCGCCATGTTTGAGGACAATGCGCTTGCAGATGGCCAAGCCCACCCCGATTCCATCCGAATTCGCGGCAGGATCCTCCTGATAGAAAATGTTGAAAACGGAGGCATGATTGACCGGTTCGATGCCCAAGCCGTTATCTCGAAAGGAGACGAGCGTGCGCCCATCCCGCACCTCAGCTCGGATATGGATTCTCAGACGAGCCGAGCCCCGGTATCGCAGAGCGTTTTCCAGCAGTTCCGTGAATGCGTACACGATAAAGCGGCGCTCGCCGTACACCACCAAATTGGTAAACTCCCGAGTGATTTCGCAGTCAGCCTTCTCGATTTCCTCTTGCTTGGCTTCGATCGATTCCTCCAGCGCCGAATCCAATGTGAACTTCTCGAAATCGGAGGCCCGGGTCTCGATCCGCGTGTAAGTCAGCAATCCGTTGATCATGTTCTTCAGGCGCAGCGCGCCATCGAAGGCGCAATCGATGTACTCGCCCAATTCCGCATCCGCAGCGCCGCTTCGTTTTCTGAGCAAGTCCAGATATCCGCTGACCGCTCGAAGCGGGGTCTGCAAGTCATGGGAAACCGAATACGCAAACTGTTCTAAGTCCTGCTTGGCGTTCTCAAGGGCCTTAGCATGAGACCTCAATTCGCGTTCGGTCTTCTTGATCCCGGTTATGTCCACCAACGTCAGCACTACCCCGGCCGACCTGTCCTTATCTGTCATGTATGGACCGATACGCGTCAGGTACCAAGCGCCCGCGCGATCCCTGGTCTCCCGGACAACCGTCCGCTTCGTGGATACGACTTCCTTCACCAAGTCGCGCATCTCTTCACCGCCAACGAGATTGACCGTGATGTGATCGAAAGACCTTCCAATATCCACTGGCAGCAGATTGAAAACCGCCGCAATCGCTGGAGTGAATTTCCGGATACAGAATCTATCGTCGATGAAAACCGTGCCGATGTCGGTGCTCTTCAGGAGGTTATCGACGTCCGCATTGAGCAATTCGAGTTCGAGGTTCTTCTTTTCGAACTCCGCGTTCACGGCGAAGAGCTCTTCATTCACCGAATGAAGCTCCTCGTTCGTCGTCTGCAGCTCTTCGTTGGATGCCAGCAACTCCTCGTTTGCGGCCTGCAACTCCTCGCCGGTCGATTCGAGTTCCGCAATGGTCGTTTGCAGCCCTTCTTTGGTGCGTTTCAGTTCGTTTTCCAATGCGAGGATGCGACGCTCCGAATAACCGCTCGCGCCGAAATCGTCCGACTTCGACGCATCGCTGCGCGTCCCTTGCTCGAAGGATTGCTTCCTGGCGAATTGGATCACGGTATACGGTTGGTCCGCTAGCGACTTGGCGGTGAGGGTGAGCAACTCCGTTTCTTCGGCCTGCTCATCCACGGGGATGTCGCGCAAGGTGACAGGCGCATTTCGCTCGCCCAATCGCTTCAGAGCTTCGCCGACAGCGAGACGCAGGCTTCCCTCTAGCAGATCGAGAATGTTCCGCGACGCCTGTCCGCGCGACAGGCGGATGTACCGTTGGGCATCCCCAAAGACCTGTACCAGCTCGTTCTCAGGACCGATCAGGAGGCTCGGCGGCATGCACTCCGACAGCAGGGCGTCGTAGACTTGGATCAGCTCCGCTTCCAGACGGGGCTCGCGAAAGGCAGAAAACGCGTCCAACTCCGACGACGTTTCGTCACCATCATTTGAATACTGAGCGCTCGAGCGCTCGGATCCAGGCAGGTACGACGAACCATCGTTCTCTGGGCGTTTCCGGTACAGATTCCAAGTTCTACTCAGGCACTCGAACGCCCCATCCAGCTCTCCGAGCGCTTCGCTGGGTCCTAAAAACAGGGTCCCGCCAGCGTTTAGCGAGACGTGAAGCATGGAAAGCGTCTTCTTCTGGGCGGCTGGCGTTAGATAGATCAGCAGATTTCGGCAGCTCACCAGATCCATATTGGTGAACGGCGCGTCCTTCAGGAGGTTCTGCTCGGTAAAAACCATCAGGCGCCGCAGCTCCGAATCCACCTGAAACCGATCGCCGTGGGGCGTGAAGTAGCGTGCGAGGCGCTCGGGGGAGATGGTTTTCAAACCTTCCCGCTCGTAGAGGCCATCGGCCGCATGTTTCACCGACTCAGCATGCAAATCCGTGGCGAAAATCGTGATGTCATGGAGAGCGCCCGACCGCTGCATCGCCTCATGGAAAAGGATCGCGATGGAGTAGGCCTCTTCCCCGCTTGCGCAGGCTGGCACCCAAACCCGGATTTGCTCGCCCGGGTCCCTGCTCGCCAAGAGGGCAGGGATGATCTCCTGCTCCAGCAACGCGAAAGCTTCCGCGTCCCGAAAGAACGTGGTCACCCCGATCAGCAAGTCCTTGTAGAGCAAGCGGACTTCCTCCGGGTCGTTGTCCAGAATCCGAAGGTATTGCTCCATGGTTTCGACCCGATGGCTGGCCATGCGGCGTTCGATTCGACGGTTTACGGTGCCGAGCTTATAGTGCGAGAAGTCCGTCTTGAAGGCGGAGCGCAACCGCTCGAAGAGCGCCTGGCGCTGATCTTCCCGAACAGCCGAATCTGCGGGATCCTTCCCTGCATCGATCTCCTCGGCGAGCGGGCTCCCGATGCGCCGAAGCAAGACCTGTGGCATGCGCTGGGGCGAGGTCACGCAATCGACCAATCCGGTCGCGATGGCGCTTTGCGGCATGCCATCGAACTTCGCCGACTCCTCGCTTTGGGCGATCACCATTCCTCCAGCTTCGTGGATGCACGAAATCCCTGCCGTTCCATCGGACCCCGTTCCCGAAAGCACGATGGCGATAGCTCGGTCCCCAAGGTCCGAGGCCATGGAAGTGAAGAGGAGGTCGATGGGAAGACTCGAGGAACGCGTCGAATCCTTGTCCTTTAGCAGGAGACAACGATCTACGAGAAACATTTCCTTGTTGGGCGGAATCAGGTAGACGCAATCCGCTTCGATCTCCGTCCTACCTGTGACCATGCGAACCGGCATGACCGTGCGGCGAGCCAGCACCTCGTCCATCACGCTCTTGAAATCGGGAGCGAGGTGCTGGACCACCACGTAGGCCAAACCGGTGCGAGACGGCATCTGGGAGAAAAAGCGGCCGAGCGCCTCCAATCCGCCCGCGGAGGCTCCGATGCCAACGATGTATTCAGGTTTTCTGACGCCGCGCTTTCCGGATTCCTGTCGGGTGGGGTTGGGGTTGTCTTGGAAGTTCATTGGGTAAACGAGCTCAGTCGGGCAACGGGTTGCGAAGCATAAAGGGGCCGCCTCTTGCCGGAGTTTGCAAATGGGGGACGCGAAATTCAGGCGTCTTTTCAGCGAGACGATTCTTCCGATCTCGCCACGAATCGAATTCCGGCTAGACCTGAGCCCCGCAATCGCGAGTCCGGCAGGCAGCTAAGCGAGATCCCGGAAAACGCCAAGCCCAGGAGCCCGATTTCGGATCGACCATCGTTCACTCGGTTGCGAAGGACCGCTTTTTAGACATAGTGCTCCCAACCTCCTCGCCGCTTAGGAGTAACCATGACACGCTCTAACCAACGATCTCCGGAAGAGACTTCAGCCCTCGAGACGCTCTTGGTCGACGACAGCGAATCGGACGCGGCCCTGGTGCAGACCCTGCTGCTGGAGTCTCCGCTTCGCCAGACCTACCGATGCCGCCACGAATCGACTCTAGAAGGCGCCATCCAAGCCCTCGAAGCAGGCAGCTTCGATGTCATCCTGCTCGATCTCGGGCTGCCGGACTCCCACGGCTCGGACACTGTGAACTCCATCCTCGAGCGCACGGAGGTGCCGGTGGTCGTGCTCAGCGGCACCAGCGATGAGTACCTCGCCATCGAATCGGTGCAAAAGGGCGCCCAGGACTATCTGCTGAAGGACGAGCTCAACCATCGCGGCCTCGAACGCTCCATCCTCTACGCCATCGAGCGACAAGCCCTCAAACGAAACCTGCAACTGGCCAAGCGCGAGGCGGAAGCGGCGAACCTCGCCAAGAGCGAATTCCTTGCGGTGATGAGCCACGAATTTCGCACTCCCATGAACGGCATCATGGGCACCATCAACCTGGTCAGGTCCATGAACCCGCCACCCCATATCGACGAGCATCTGGAGACCATGCAGCTTTGCGCCGACGCCCAAAACGCTCTCATCAACGACGTGCTCGACATCTCCAGCATCGAAGCGGGCAAGCTGGAGCTCATCTACTCCCCCTTCTCCCTGCCCGACTTGGTGGATTCCGTGATGCGGATCATGAGCTTCAAGGCCAAATCGAAAGGGCTGCGGCTGCTGACCTCGCTCGACCCGTCGCTGCCCAAGGAGGTGGTGAGCGACGAGCGGCGACTGCGGCAGATCCTGGTCAACCTGGTGGGAAACGCCATCAAGTTCACCGAAAGCGGGGAAATCAGAGTCACCCTCACCCGCAGCGCATCTAGAGAGATCCAGGTCACGGTGCAGGACACCGGCATCGGTATCGAACCAGACAAGCTCGACGCGATCTTCGACGCCTTCACTCAGGTCGATTCCTCCTACGAGCGCCGTTTCCAAGGCACCGGACTTGGCCTGGCCATCTGCAAACGGCTGGTCCACATGCTAGGAGGGAGCATTCAGGTCGAAAGCCAGCCCGGCGCCGGCACCACATTCGTGTTCACCTTCCACACCCAGGAGAAGAAGCCCCCGTCAGAAGACCTCTGGAGCCACGCCTCCGGGGCCGGCAGCTCCCAAACAGACTCCCCTCTCGACATCCTGCTCATCGACGACGACAAGATGAGCCGCAGCGTGCTCACCTCCACCTTGGACCAGTGGGGCTATCAGGTGGATTGCGCCGAAAGCGGCGAGCGGGGTATCGAGATGACGCAAAGCAGGTCCTACGACCTCATCCTGATGGACCTGCAAATGCCGGTTATCGATGGCATCAACGCCACCAAACGAATCCTTTTCAACCACCGTTCCAGCCCACGCTCTCCCATGATCGCCGCGGTGACCGCCTGCGCCACCGAAGAAGACAGAAACCGCTGCTTCCTCGCCGGCATGGATGGCTTCATCGCCAAGCCGTTCGATCACCGGGCCTTGCGCTCAGTCCTGGAAAAGGCCCTCAACCGCAAGCTGGCAGAGCGAAACACCCTTAGCTGAGGGCGCGTTTCGCCAATGCCAGGTCTCGACACGCCCCCCAAAGCTCCAAGGCCAAGGAGTGGAAGGGCCAAAATCCGCCCCTTTGCGGCGAAGCGGCCATCGACGCATCGCGGGGTGGGTCCGCGGCTTCAGTTTTCCGGCGCCAAGGAGTTGAAGAAATCCACGTACTTCTTCAGCTCGAAATGCTTGGGCTGATAGCCGTTCGCCCCGAGCTCTCCGGCCCGCTCGATGTCGCGCGGGTTGTCGGAATTGGTCAGCATCAGGATGGTCGGCGCCTCGCGAAAGGCTTCAGCTTTGCGGATCCGAGACAGGGTTTCGAATCCGTCCATGCCGGGCATGTTCACATCAAGCAAAACCAGCATGGGAAAGGGAGCGTCGCCCCGTTCCACCGCCCCGAGATGATCCAGCAGATCGTCTCCGGAGCTCAGCGTCACGAAGTCGTTCTCCAGATCGCAGAACTCGTAGAACCGGCGAGCGATGTCCAAATCCGTTTCGCTATCGTCGACCATCACGATCGGTCCGGCCCGATTGGCCACTTCAAAGTTCGCTCGTTGCATCTTCCTCCTCTCCAAATGTAAACTTCACATGCGTAAACGACTCTCCTGACTCGATCCAGATCTTTCCGCGATGTCGCTCGACTACCCGACGGCAGACGGCAAGCCCCACTCCGCTGCCCTCCATGGAGGGATCGATCTGGTTGAAGATGCCGAAGACTCGATTTCGGTGCTCCTCCGCGATCGTGGAGCCGGTGTTGCGCACCCCGAAAACCATTGCCTTCTCCCCCTCTTCGCAAGTGAAGGCGATCTCCAGATCCGGCCCTTCGGAGAATTTCAAGGCGTTTTCCAACAGATTGCGATAGAGGGCTGCCACTAGATTGGAATAAACCTCCATGCGCGGCAGCGAAGCGTATCGCAGGACGACCCCTCGCTGACGGAGCGGAGCTTCGAATTCCTCGACCACGGACCGAACCAGCTCATCCATGGAAACCTCCTCCCGAATGCTGCGTCCCTTGCCCAGCTTGGAAAAGACCCGAAAGTCCGACACCTGCCTGAGAGCGGCCCCCACTTCCTTGACGATCCGCTGAGCCAGCTCCTTGGCCGAGGCGGCGTCAGCCGTCTCCACCTGGCGTTCGAGCAAGCTGGCCAAACCGCCGATGCGCGTCAGCGGCTCCCGCAGCCCGTGCGAGGAGATGTGGGTGAAATGCTCCAGATCCCGATTGGTGCGCAGCAGGCGGGAATTCGCTGCCAGGATGCGGGTTTCCTGCTCCCGCAAGGACCGTCGCATCGATTCGAAAGTGGAGGCCAAGGTGCCGATCTCGTCGTCCCGCCCCGTGGGCAGCTCCGCGTCGCTGTCTCCCTGACTGAAACGTCGAGCGGCGTGAGCGATGGCCGCGATGGGACGCGTTAGCTTCGACGCTACCCACAAGGTTCCCACCAAGGCGATCAGCGAAAAGCCGACGATGACGGTCAGGGCTTGGAACAGAATGCTCTGCGAACTCTCGATCACTCCCTCGAAGCGACCGCTCAGGCCGAAGATCAGAAAGCGCGAGGTGTCGAACGGACGCACCTTGCGGAAATAGAACAAGTCCTCCTGCCCATCCGCTCCCTCCATGCGAAACGAAAGATCGTCCGCGGGCGCCTCCACGAAGCCCGCGAGCTCGGGGTAGTCCGCTTGCAGGGTATGGCGTTGACCGAGATCGAATCCGTAAGTTTTCGAGGCGTCGGGATGGACCAGATAGTCGCCGTCCTGATTGCCGAGAAAGTGCTCGAAGGACCCGCCCAGCTCCTCGATGAACTCGGCCATGAAACGGCCGAAATCCACGTTTATGATCACGATGCCGCCAAACGCTCCTTGCATGGAGTACAGCGGCATGGCGACCCGCAACGTGGGCCGATGCGGCAGCTCGATTTCCCCAAACTCTCGATTCAGATTGATGGGAGAGAAATAGATCTGCCCCCTCTCCAAGGCGCGAGCGGCCTGATAGTAGTCTCGGTGCGCCTTGTCCTGCAGTTCCTCCTCCTGCCGGATGCTGAGCGCCCCGCCCCTGCGGTCCGCCCTGACCAGCTCACGTCCACCCATAGCCTCTCCGATCAGCCTGACCTGATCGTAGTACGGCTTGGCTCTGAGCAACTGACGGAAAAAAAGCTCCGCGCCCCGCAACGCCTCCTCGTTGTCGGGATCGACCACCAGCCGCTCCACCTCGTGCAGCCCTTCGAGCAGGTGAATGTCATGCCTGAGCTCGTCGAAGATCGCTTCCAGATGAGCCACCTCTGCGGCGACTTGGCGCTCCATGGCCAAGGCCTCCAAATTGTCGATCAAACGCAGGTAGCCCCAGAAGACCATCCAAGTCACCAAACCGGTCGAGGACAGCAATAGGGCTAGGGTGAGGAGTCTGATCTTTGACGCGATTCTCATCTGGAAGGCCAGGCTCGAGGCGAGTCAGCGCCGCGAAAAGCGAAATCTCGGCACACCAAAACGCGCCCCTCCCGAAGATACAAATCGAATCAAGCGATTTCCCCGAAGCAAGGGGGCGGATTTCCACCAACCCTGTAGGAGACAACGACGCCCCATGCGTAGAATTGCCAAAACACCTCGCGATCGCCGCCGCGCCCCCAACTCCGCGAAGCCCCTGGCGCACGATCCGAGCGCCCCTTGGGGGACCGGTTTCCTCCGCGGTTTTTTGAGCCCAACTACTCAGGTAGTTTAAGCGCATTACGCGCCACAGTTCGCGCAGAGAAATCCGAATAGGTATACACTATGCCGCTACTCGCCACTCAGTCATCAGGATCTAAACACAAGCTCGTTCACAAGGAAAAGGACAAGGCGGTCAGCTTTTGGGAATCTCAACGCCTCGCCAAGGAGAAAGCCTACGAAAAGAAGGCCAAGCGCTATAAGCTGAAACTCGAGAATCTCGCCGTCTTCACCCAGCAGCTCAGCTCCATGCTCGAGGCCGGACTCCCGCTGGTTTCCGCTCTGGACGCCCTGCAGGACCAGACCGACGACCCCGTCTTCCGCATCATCATCCGCGAAGTGAAAGCGGACGTCTCCCAAGGCAGCAACTTCTCCGCCGCCTGCGCGAAGTTTCCCAAATCCTTCAACAACCTGTTCATCTCCATGGTGGAAGCCGGTGAAGCCAGCGGCGGGCTCGCCGAGATCCTCGGCAAGGTAGCCGGCTACTTCGAAGCCTCCACCAAGCTGACCAAAAAGGTGAAATCCGCCATGACCTACCCGGTCGCGGTCATCGCCCTCGCCATCATCCTGGTGAACGTGCTGCTGATCTTCGTGGTGCCGACCTTCGCTGAAATGTTCCAGGACTTCGGAGCCCAGCTGCCCAAGCCGACCCAGTTCCTCATCGACCTGTCGGACTTCCTGAAAGGGAACATCCTCTATATAATCGGGGCCGGATTCGTCTTCTACCAGGCGTGGAGCCGCTTCACCAAGACCCCCAAAGGCCGACGGGTGAACGACCAGCTGCTCACTCGACTGCCGGTCTTCGGCAACCTCATCGTGAAGATCACCCTCTCACGCTTCTGCCGCACCTACGCCACTCTGCTGCGAAGCGGCGTGCCGATCCTCAGAAGCCTCGAGATCGTGGCCGCCAGTTCCGGCAAGACCCAGGTCGAGGACGCCTGCCGCAAGATCTCCAAAGACATTTCGGAAGGCGGACAGGTCTCCACCACCATCGAGCAGATCAGCTTCTTCCCGCCCATGATGAAGCACATGGCCCGCGCCGGCGAGCAAACCGGAAACGTGGACGGCATGATGAACAAGATCGCCGACTTCTACGACACCGAGACCGACGCCATCATCTCCTCGCTCACCTCGCTCATCGAGCCGATGCTGATCGTCTTCCTCGGCGTAGTGGTAGGCGGCATCGTGATGGCCATGTTCATGCCGATCTTCCAGCTTTCCTCCATCGTTTCCGCATAGACAGCGCCCCGCGCTGCGAACGGCGAGGTCTCGCCCAAATCGCGAGAACCTCGACTTCCAGCCCATCTGGGCTGAGAAAATGCTGGCAGAGAGAGCTGGCGCCTGTTGAATCTGGCCCAACGTTACGAACCAACCGATGCAATCCATTCTCATAGTCGACGACCTCGAATCCATTCACGAGATGCTCGACGCGGTCATCCAACCAATCGGATACAACACCGCGTTCGCAACCGACGGCGAGATCGCCCTGCAGAAGCTGCGCGAAGAACGGTACGACATCGTGCTGACCGACATAAACATGAAGCCGATGGACGGTCTGCAGCTGCTCGCCTCCATCAAAGAGATCGATCCGAAGGCCATCGTGATCATGATGTCGGGCTACGCCAATATCGACAACGCCACGCAGGCTCTCAAGCTGGGGGCCTTCGACTACCTCACCAAGCCTTTCAAGGTCGACCAGCTGATGTCGGCCATCAATCGAGCCAGCCAGGAGCGAAAGAAACGGCTGGAAGCGGGCAGCCCCGATTCGTCAGTGGCCGCCAACGCCCTCGCGGGAGATTCCGAAACCGTGAAATCGCTCAGCGAAAGCATCGCTCGCAACGCCAAGCTCGGCACGCCCCTGCTCATCACCGGCGAACCCGGCACCCAGAAGGACTCCATCGCCTCCATGATCCACGCCCAGAGCGACCGCTCCGGCAACCCGCTGATCACCATCGACGCCAAAAACCTCGACGAGGCCGCCCTCTACGAGGCGTTCTTCAACGCGGACGGGGCGCCCAGCGAAACCATCGAGTCCGCCAAGGGCAGCACCTTGTACATCGAGCATGTCGAGCGGGTGCCGCTCGCCATGCAAAGCAAACTGAGCAACCTGGTGCGCGACATCAAAGGCGACGTGCGCATCATCTGCTCCAGCAGCAAGGATCTGGAACAGGTCATCGACGCGGGCGAATTCGAGGACGCCCTATTCTTCCGCATCGCCACCAACACCCTTTCGATCCCGCCCCTGCGCGATCGCTCGGAAGACGTGCCCGCCATGGCGTTGGCCTTTTTCAACAACAACGGCTATTCCCACCTCAGCCTCGGTGAACGGGCCAGCGCCCTGCTGCAAGCCTACCGCTGGCCGGGCAACTACACGGAGTTTGAAGAAATCCTGGCCGCCGCAGCCTCCACCGCGGAGGACCCGATCATCCACGAAAAGGACCTTCCCGACAAGCTGCAGGACATCTCCAGCTGGCCAACGCTCGAATCATTCCTAAACGATCAGGCAGTCCGCTACCGACGCCAGGTGCTCAACGCCTGCCAAGGCGACACCGCCAAAGCCGCCGAAGTGCTCGGTTGCGATCCGAGCGAAGTGTAACCGCTCATAGCTCCCAGGAGAGCTCCTGCAGCGACGATCCATCCTCGGCCCGCAAACTGGCCGCGATCACGCCGCTCTGCCAGTCGATTTCGATCAGACCGAAGTTGTTGACCCGCTGCATCTCGCCCACGCGATGGCGGTTGGGCTCCTCCCGCAGCGTTCGGGAAGCATGGGTCAAACTGCTGCTGGTGACATCGATCAAGGGCCGTTCCACGCCCTCCCACTCGAGACGGGAGATCTCCCCCACATGCCGGTCGCCGGAGAGGAAGATCACGTTTCGCGTTTGGTGACGGGCGAGCTGATCGAAAAACCACTGTCTGGCCTGAGGAAACTGAGCCCATTTTTCGTAGGGATGCTGTTCGGCGATCACCTGGATTCCAGAGGCGATCAGGGTCACCGCCGCTTCGTTGCCTGCGAGCTCCGCCTCGATCCAGCGTCGTTGGGCCGCCCCGAAGATGTCTCCCCCCGGATCATTGGGATCGTCTCGATGATAGCGCGTATCCAGCAGCATCACCTTCACCCGCCGGTCACCCGATCCGAAATCGTAGCTCTCATAGATTCCCTCCCGGGCCCGCCGGTCGCTGTCCGCCGGCTCGTCGAGAAAGTCCAGCAGCGCCTTCTGAGCCACGACCTTGCCGCGCCATTCCTTGCCGCCATTGTTCTTGCCGAAGTCGTGATCGTCCCAAATGCCCAACACCCGAGCGCCCTCTCTGAGAGCGCCGTAGCCCGGCTGAGCTTTCACCTTCGCATAAGCGGCCGCCAGAATCGCCGCGTCGTCCGTATCCCCGTAGATGTTGTCGCCAAGCCAGATCCAGACATCCGGATCCGCTCCATTGACAGCCTCCCAAATGGGAGCGGGTCGGTCCTGATGCAGGCAGGATCCGAAGGCGAAACGCTCGACGGAAGCCGCCCCATCATCCGCCCAGAGGGCGCCGCCCTCTGGGAAAAGCAAAGCCAAGAAGCAAAGTAACAGTCTCACCCGCCCATCTATGGATGGAGAACGGCCTCTCGTCCACGCCCCACTCGCTCCGGCGCCAGCTTGTTACCCGGGCCTTCCAGAAAAGGCGTTCCCAAATCCGCTTGCATCTAGCACTGATTCCTTTCTTTTCACCCTTGCCCAGAGCCAAGCCTGTGCGTCAACTTGGAAAAATTTTTTCTGACATGCCAAAAAGAACCGACATCGAGAGCATCCTAATCATAGGCGCCGGACCGATCATCATCGGCCAAGCCTGCGAATTCGACTACTCGGGCACGCAAGCCTGTAAAGCGCTCAAGGAAGAGGGGTACCGCGTCATCCTGGTCAACAGCAATCCGGCGACCATCATGACCGATCCCGAGTTCGCCGATGTCACTTATATCGAGCCACTTACGCTAGACGCTGTCACCAAGATCATCGCCAAGGAGCGCCCCGACGCCCTCCTCCCCACCCTGGGCGGACAGACCGCGCTGAACCTCTCCCTGGAGCTTGAGGCCGCCGGCGTGCTGCACGAATACGACGTGGAAATGATCGGAGCCCGCCCCGACGCCATCAAGAAGGGCGAGGACCGCGAGCTCTTCAAGGACGCCATGCTCAAGATCGGACTCGACGTGGCCCACTCCCGCCTCGTCAACTCCATGGAGGAAGCCCGCCAAGCCGCCAAAGAGCTCGGCGGTTTCCCCCTCATCATCCGCCCCTCCTACACCCTCGGCGGATCCGGCGGCGGCGTCGCCTACAACAAGGAGGAATACGAGGACATCGTCGAAAACGGCCTCGACATTTCCCCCGTTCACGAAGTGCTGGTCGAGGAGTGCCTTCTGGGCTGGAAGGAGTACGAGATGGAGGTCATGCGCGACCGCAAGGATCAGTGCGTGGTCATCTGCTCCATCGAAAATTTCGACCCCATGGGCGTGCACACCGGCGACTCCATCACCGTCGCTCCGGCCATGACCCTCTCGGACCGCGAATACCAAGCCATGCGCGACGCTTCCTTCGCCGTCATCCGCGAGATCGGCGTGGAGACCGGAGGCTCGAACATCCAGTTCTCCGTCGACCCCCAGACCGGCCGCATGGTGGTCATCGAAATGAACCCTCGGGTGTCACGCTCCTCCGCCTTGGCGTCCAAGGCCACCGGTTTCCCCATCGCCAAGTTCGCCGCCAAGCTGGCCGTGGGCTACAGCCTCGACGAGATCCAAAACGACATCACCAAAGCCACCCCGGCTTCCTTCGAGCCGAGCATCGACTACGTGGTGACCAAGATCCCGCGCTTCACTTTCGAAAAGTTCCAAGGGGCCGACGACACCCTGACCTCCGCCATGAAGTCCGTAGGCGAGGCCATGGCCATCGGCCGCACCTTCAAGGAATCCTTCCAAAAAGCCCTGCGCTCGCTGGAAACCGGAGCCTTCGGCTTCGGAGCTGGAGGCAAGCTGGGCGGAAACGTCATCCCGTCCACGGAAATCATCAACGGCAAGCTGGTGCGCCCCAACTCCGAGCGCGTTTTCTACATCCGCTACGCCCTCAAAGCGGGCTACAGCGTGGAACAGCTCTTCGAGCTGACCAAAATCGACCCGTGGTTCCTCACCCAGCTCAAGCAGATCTCCGACTTGGAGGACACCCTGGCCAAGGAAAGCTTGGATACCGTATCCACCGCGCTGCTGCGCAAAGCTAAGGAATACGGCTTCTCGGATCGCCAGCTGGGCGTGCTGCTCGGTTGCGACTGGGAAGCGGTCAACAAGGCCCGCAAGGCCAAGGGCATCGAAACCGTGTACCGCCTGGTGGACACCTGCGCCGCGGAGTTCGAAGCCAAGACGCCCTACTACTACTCCTCCTACGGCGACGAAAACGAAGTCATCGTCACCGATAAGGAGAAGATCATGATCATCGGCGGCGGTCCCAACCGCATCGGCCAAGGCATCGAGTTCGACTACTGCTGCGTGCACGCCTCCTTCGCCCTGCAGGACTTGGGTTACGAATCGGTGATGATCAACTCCAACCCGGAAACGGTTTCCACCGACTACGACACCTCCGACAAGCTCTACTTCGAGCCGCTCACCCTCGAGGACGTGCTGGAGGTCTACCGACAGGAGAACTGCATCGGCGCCATCGTTCAGTACGGCGGACAGACGCCGCTCAATCTCGCTTCCCAGCTCAAGAGCCACGGCGTCAACATCATCGGCACCGACCCGGACGACATCGACGCCGCGGAAGACCGCGAGCTCTTCAAGCGCATCCTCGACCAGACCGGACTCAAGCAGCCAGCCAACAAGACCGTGCTCAACGAGGAAGAAGCCTACCAGATGGCCGACGAAGTCGGCTTTCCGCTGCTGCTCCGTCCTTCCTTCGTGCTGGGCGGTCGCGGCATGTTCATCGTGCACACTATGGAGGAAATGCGGGCGGTCATCCGTGAAGCCTTCGACGCCTCCCCGGACAAGCCGGTGCTCCTGGACAAGTTTCTCGAGGACGCCATCGAGCTCGACGTGGACTGCATCTCCGATGGCGAAACCACCGTCATCGGCGGCATGCTCGAACACATCGAATACGCGGGCGTGCACTCCGGCGACGCCGCCATGGTGCTGCCCCCGCACACGCTCAACAAGGAGATGATCGAGACCGTGCGCCAAGCGAGCTACCGCCTCGCCAAGGCCCTCAACGTAGTGGGCCTGATGAACATCCAGTTCGCCATCAAGGACAACGAGCTCTACGTGCTCGAAGTCAACCCGCGCGCCTCCCGCACCGTGCCCTTCGTCTCCAAAGCCATCGGGGTGCCGCTGGCCAAGCTGGCCGCCAAAGTGATGACCGGCAAAAAGCTCAAGGACCTAGGCTTCACCGAAGAGATGACCCCCAAGCACTGGTGCATCAAGGAAGCGGTCTTCCCCTTCGTGCGCTTCCCAGGCTCCACCATCCGACTCGGCCCGGAAATGCGCTCCACCGGCGAAGTCATGGGATTGGACAACGACTTCGGCATCGCCTTCGCCAAGACGCAGGCCGCCGCCAAGCCCGGCCTCCCCACCGAAGGAAACGTCTTCCTGAGCGTGAAGGACGCCGACAAGCCGCGGGCCCTCAACATCGCCCGTCAGCTCGTCTCTCTCGGCTTCAACATCTACTCCACCTCCGGCACCGCCAAGTTCCTCAGCGAGAACGACATCGAGGTGAAGAAGCTCTTCCGCATCGCCGAAGGACGCCCCAACGTGGTCGACATGATCAAAAACGACGAAATCCAGCTGATCATCAACACCCCGTCTGGCATGATCCCACGCAAGGACGAGAACCAGATGCGCTCCATCGCTTGGGCCCACAACGTCTGTATCATGTCCACCATCACGGGCGCCGAAGCCGCCGTCTCCGGCATCAAGTCCCTCAACAAGCGGGACTACGAGGTGCGCAGCGTGCAGTCCTACGTGAAAAAGAGCGTCGGCAACGTTTAGGTCGGAGCGAGCTTGCTCGCGAAGCCATCGCCAGCAAGCTCCCCTCCCACTCCCTCCCTCCTCCTCTCTCCATCTCCCTTTAGAAAATGTCTCCGCACATCGTCGCCCTGCTCTCCGGTCCCGACCAAAAAGGCCTCGTGTCCAAAGTCTCTGGATGGATCTTCGACAACGGAGGAAACATCATCCATGCGGACCAGCATCGCGACGCCGAGGCAGGCGTGTTCTTCCAGCGGGTGGAATGGGCTCTAGATGGCGATACCACGCCTACCGCAGTCGCCACGTCGTTCCAGTCCTTCGGCGACTCGATCGGCATGAAGACCAAGGTGGCCATCGCCGGAGAAAAGCCGAAGGTCGCCATCTTCGTTTCCAAGTTCGACCATTGCTTCCACGACCTGATCCTGCGCTGGAAAGCGGGCGAGTACCCCTGCGAGATCGCCCTCATCATCTCAAACCACCAGACCCTGCGCGAATCGGCGCGTCAGTACGGCATCCCCTTCCACCACATTCCGGTCAGCAAAGCCAACAAAGCCGACGCCGAAGCCGAGCAGCTCGCCCTGCTCAAGCAGGAAGGCATCGACCTGGTCATCATGGCCCGATACATGCAAATCCTCTCGGCCATCTTCCTCGACACCTTCGGCAAGCCGGTCATCAACATCCACCACAGCTTCCTGCCCGCTTTCGCCGGAGCCCGCCCCTACCACCAAGCCCACGCCAAAGGGGTGAAACTCATCGGAGCCACCGCCCACTACGCCACGCCCGACCTGGACCAAGGCCCCATCATTCACCAGGACGTGGCACGCATCACCCACCGCAACAGCGTGGACGACCTCGTGCGCAAGGGTCGCGATCTGGAAAAGTTCACCCTCGCCCAAGCCGTGCGCTGGCACCTGGAAAACCGCATACTGGTCTACGGAAACAAGACCGTGGTTTTCGACTAGCCGCATCGCGCGTCGCCTCGGATTCCAAAATCGGCCCGCGCCACTTGCCAGCGCCAGGCCTGCTCGTAGCTTAGGGTTCTCCGCCACCTTCGGGGAACACCCATCGTCACGTGAAGCTCCGCACCCAATTCTTTGCGATCCTCCTCATCGCGTTCGGCAGTCTGTGCATCCTGCTGGTCATCGGCCGCCAACGGCTCAACGACGCGGTCCGAAACACCTCCGAAATCATCGACAACCAGTTCAATCCGCTGGTGCTCGAAAACGCTCCTCGCCTCCAGCAGACCTACGAAGGACTCACCTCCCTGCTGGACGCCATGAGCAACGCCCAGTCCGCCCGCATGTTGCAGATGCGCAGCATCGCCCTCGACACCCCCAAGGAACTGGCCCCCCTGATCCAGCAAAGCGAAGCCAGCCTGGCCAGCATGCGCGAGACCCTCGACTACGCCGAAAAGTCCTTTCCCGAGCCCATCCACGAAAGCTGGAGCAAGCACAAGGTGGTGCTGCAGCGCTGGCACGAAAGGGAGACCCAAATCATCGAACTCACCAAAACCCTAGCGGCCGATCTCGAGCTGAGAGCTCGCTACCGCGAGAAATCGGAGCAACTCTTCACCCCCTTTCGATCCAGCATCGACGTGCTCGGCGAACAGGTCGACGAAAAGCTCCACAGCGACCTCACCCGCCAGGAAGCCGAAGCAATCGGCACCGCCATCAGTCTGGTGCTCAATGCCGACCGCGACGCCTATCAGGCCCTGCTGGGAGAGCAGGAGATCGTGCATGGCGTCGCCCACGACAGCCAAGTGTTCAATCAGCTCAAACAGGAATACCAAGAAAACCTGCAGCAGATCCGCGACCGCGTGGAAAGCGCCCGCGAGCTGGCTGGCCCCGAGCTGAAGCCCTCCTTCTCCTTCGTTCTCGGACAATACGAAAACTGGCGCGAAGCCACCCAGCAAGCGGTTTCCATCACCAGCAGAATCCATCAAAGCCTCAGCGAGCGCAACCGACATGTCGAAGCCTCGACCAGCCTTTTTCTCGAAAGCCAGCAATTACTGGCTGTAGTGCAGGATCGACTACGAGAGTTCGCCAACCATCAGCTTGCTTCATTCGAAGTGGCCAGAGACCAAGCAATGGAAAAAAACGAAAAGCTCCGACAGCAGGCGTACAGCTACACGCAAATCTTCAACAGCCTTTCGATCCTCGCGTTTCTCTCCTTCATCCAGCTGCTCTTCTTTCAGCGACGGCTTGTATTCAATTTGATAGGACTGTCCCGCTACCTCTCGAAACTCGATCAAACCAATCTCGAGGAGCCTTTTAAGATTCTTCGCCAGCGCATTCTGCCCACGGCCGAGCTCGAGGAGCTGGAAACCAGCTTGAACGCCATGAGAACGCGCCTCGCAGAGGTCATCAAAAACCACGAGGACGCCTTGCAGCGGCTGGCCCGAAGCGAAGCGCACTTCTCCCGACTCTTCTACAACGACTTCTCTCCCATGCTCCTAGTGGAGCCCTCCACGGGCCGCATCGTCGACGCGAACCAGGCTGCGGCTCAGCTGTACGAGAAATCTGGAGACCAGCTTAGCCAGTCCAGCATCGACCAGCTGGGCGACGAAGGCTTTTCCTTATCCATTCGCTCGCTGAAGCGAAACGGCCGCCATGTGCTGACGAGCGTCCAGCGCAAGGGATCCGGCGCCGCCTTCACCGCGGAAATCTTCGCCGGCATGATCGAGCACGAAGAAACGCCGCACGCCCTGCTCATCGTGAGCGACATCTCGCAACGCATGGCCTTCGAAAACGAATTGCTGAAAGCCAAGACCGCCGCCGAGGAGGCGAACAAGACCAAGGACGAGTTTCTTTCCGTTATGAGCCACGAGCTCAGAACTCCGTTGAATCCAATCATCGGATACGCTGAAATCCTTGGGCAACACAGCAAGGAAAGCTTCATCCAGGAATGCTCAAAAGTCACCCTCAACGCAGCACGCCGCATGCTCGAGCTGGTGGAGAGCATCCTCCTGTTCACCCAGCTGAATCACAAGGATACCGATTTTCCGATCGAGAGCTTCACCTTCGATGACCTCTTCGACGAGGTGACCGCTACCCAAACCCTGCGCCTCTCGCAAAGCAAGATCACCATCGTAAACGGAACCGAGTCACTCCAGCGCATTCCGGAAAACACCCAGATCACCGCGCCTCTCAATGTCATCAAGCAGGTGATGATGAACCTTGTGAACAACGCCATCAAATACGCCAATGACTCGCCAATCGAAATCAGGGTCGGCATCGCGTATCCTCAGTCTGGAGACATGCAAACCATTCGTATCGAGGTGAGCGACCAAGGCCCTGGCATTCCGGATCACTACAAGGAAAAGATCTTCGATCCGTTCACGCAGGCGGACAGCTCCACCACACGTTCCCACGAAGGCATCGGTCTCGGTCTCGCCATCTGCTCGAAGCTCACCCGGCTGCTCGGTGGCAGAATCGGCCTGACGGACAATCAGCCGCATGGCGCTTGCTTCTGGTTCACCACGCCAGTCGTCATGCTTTCGCCACTACCGGCGGGCGAACCTACCGTGGCCGAGAGCTCCGACGAGCAGCATTCCGGCCTAGCGGTCAAAATACTCGTCGTCGAAGACAACGAGGACAACGCCCGCTATATCTCGCGCGCCATTTCCGCTATGGGAGCTCTGCCTCAGCGCGTCAACGACGGCAGAAGCGCCATCGAGCTGTGCCGACGAGAAACCTTCGATATCGTCCTGCTGGACATCAGCATGAGGGATATGAACGGATTGGAAACCCTGGACGAGCTTCGCAAGATCCCTCTGTTCAAGCAGAAGACGAGCTGCATCGCAGTCACCGCTCACGCCTCGGTGGAGATGGAACAGCGATGCCTATCTCGCGGCTTCGACGCCTTCCTGCGCAAGCCCGTCGCGGTGCAGGACCTGAAGCGGGCCATCGCTCAATACGCCTAAGCCTACGCCCCACTGGACGAGGCAAAGCGAGTCAGAGCAGATACCGCCTCGTCCATCGCCCTATCGAGCTCTCCCATAGTCGCCAAGACGGTATCCAGTTTTCCATCACGCGCGTCATCTTCCATCTTTTCGGCTACGGCGCTCATTCGCCCGCAGCGACAATGCCCACTCAGCCCTTTGACGCTGTGCAAGTGTCGAACCAGTCCCTCGGCATCCCCGTCCTCCAGACTCTCGCGAATCGCCTGCCGACGAACGGCGAAATCCTCGATCGCCTGCTTCACGATATCGACGGCCAGTTGCTGGTCGTTCATCATGGAGTCGAGATACTTGGCCCGATCGAAGATGTCCGCGCTCCGCCCCGGAGCTTCAGGCTCCGCGGTTTGGGTATCGGGCTGGCGAGCGGGCTGGGACAGACTGAGGCGTTTCTCCAGCACCAGAAAGATCTCCTGCGGCACGAAAGGCTTGGCCAAATAGTCGTTCATCCCCGCCGCCAAACACGCGTTTCGGTCGTCGGTGCGAGCGTGCGCGGTCACCGCCACCAGGACCACGTCCTTTCGTTCGACCCCGCACTCGCCGGAGCGTATGCGCTGGCAGGCCTGGATGCCATCCATCACCGGCATCTGCACATCCATAAAAACGATGTCGTAGGCGTTTCGCTTCAAGGCTTCCAAAGCCTCCGCGCCGTTGCTGGCCACGTCCGCTTTCAGACCGAATCTCTTCAGCATGCCAAGCAGCACGCGCTGATTCACCACATTGTCCTCCACCACGAGGATCTTCCACTGCTTGCCCTTGAACGCCCCGAGCGGCGGCATGAATACGGTACTGGAACGCCGCCCGGTCGAGGTTTCGATATCGATCAACGTATTGAAAATCTCTGACTGCCGAAACGGTTTGCTCACGAAACCGTCCGCCCCGGCGGCGAGTAGCAGGTTCGTATCGCCCCGATTTCCGATCTTCGAGACCAGCACGATCCTGGTATTCCTGGTTTCCTTGTCGGCTCCCAGCTCCTTCACCAGCTCCAGATTCTCCAGCTTGCTATCCTCGACATCGAAGAAGAGATAGCTGAACGGCTCCTGGGCGAAGGCTCGGTCCTTCATCAAGACGCTGGCGGTGGAGGGAAGCGAGCAGGTCAACGTATCGATATTCCAACGACCCAGCTGCTCGCTCAAGTAGCGTCGCGTTCCTGAATCCTTCGCCGCGACCAGAGCGGAGCGACCTTCGAAGACGTTCACCCAATCTTCCGCGCGAAGATTCAGATTGCTGGTCCGGAAGACCGCGGTGAACCAGAATTCCGATCCGGATCCCAAGGCGCTTTCCACCCCGATCTCCCCACCCATCATCTTCACCAGCTGCTTCGAGATGGCCAGCCCCAGCCCCGTGCCGCCGTAGAGTCGCGTGGTGCTGCTGTCCGCTTGGGTGAACTCGTCGAAAAGGCTGTCCCGAGTTTCCGGGCTGATCCCGATGCCAGTGTCCTTGATGGAGCAGCGCAGCATCACCGCGTCGTCGCTGGCCCGAATCAGACCGATGCTGACTTCGATGCTGCCGCGTTCGGTGAACTTGATGGCGTTGTCCGCCAGGTTCAAAAGGATCTGCCGCAGCCGCCCGGCATCGCCGATGATGCGATCCGGCACCAGCGAATCCACCTCGCAGGTGAAGCGCAGGTTCTTCTGACCCGCTCGGAAGCGAAGGATGGAAGCGAAGTCGTCGAGCATGTCGCGCAAGCGAAACTCCTCCTCCTCCAAGCTCAGCTTGCCAGCCTCCACCTTGGAGAAATCCAGGATGTCGTTGATCAAAGAAAGCAGGGCTTCGCCGCTGGAGCGAATGACCTCGCCAAATTCCCTCTGCTCGACCGATAGCCCGGGAGAATCCAGAAGCAGCGACGACATCCCGATCACCCCGTTGAGCGGCGTGCGGATCTCGTGGCTCATGTTCGCCAGAAACTGGCTCTTTGCCTTGCTTGCCTGCTTGGCTTCCTCCGCTAGCCGGACCAGTTCATCCCTTTGCTTGACCGACTCGGTGACATCCCAGCTGGTGCCAACCATGCGGACGGCGCCTTCCGACTCGTCGCGCTGCACGATGGCCATGACTCTGAGGTAGCGAACACTTCCATCCGGCAGACAAACGCGGTATTCGGTGTCGTAGTCGGCCTCGCCCGCGACGGCCGCCTTCAGCAGGGCCACCACTCGAGCCCGGTCGTCCGGGTGGATGGCCGCTTTCCAGGTCTGGCAACGCCCGTCGAAGGCCTCTCGGTCCAAGCCGAAAAGCCGCAGCATGCGATCGTCCCAGATCAGGCGATCCTCGGCCACATCCCACTCCCAGATGCCCAGACCGCTGGCCTTCACCGCCAGAGCCAGACGATCGCTGGCGCGCAGCAGGCGCTCGCTCATTTCTCGGAATTCAGTGATATCGGTGTGCGTGCCGATCATGCGGACGGGCTGGCCCTTGGCATCGCGCTCGATGACCTTGCCACGGTCCAGCACCCACTTGTAGCTGCCGTCCTTGCAGCGCATGCGGTGCACGTTCTCGTAGGTAGGGTCCTCGCCTCGAAAGTGCCGCTTCAGGTCGCGCTCGCACTGGTCCAAATCGTCCGGATGCACCCGCTTGCTCCATTCCTCCAGCCGGTTCTCGATCTCGGAAACCTCGTAGCCGATCATCTCCTTCCAGCTGTGGGAAAAATAGACCTCCCCCGTTTCGACCGACCAATCCCATACCCCGTCGCCATTTCCCTCCAGCGCGAACTTCCAACGCCGCTCGCTATCCCGCAAAGACGCTTCGGCCCGGCGCAGCTCCGACAGGTCCTGAATCACCCCGTAAAGGCGCACGCAGCGATCCTCCACCAGCTCGGAATAGCCCTTCACCCGCACCCAGAGCCGGTTGCCCCTGGCGGTGAGCAAACCCAGCTCGTCCTCGAAAGGCGCCCCCGTTTGCATGCATTCGCTCATGCGCCGCTGGAATTGCTCTCGGCTGAAACCTTCTTCGAAAAACGCGACCGCCGCCGCTAGCGTCGGGTCGAAATCGTATGTCACTTCGTGCAGCTCCCGCGTCATGCTCGACCAGGTCATGACGTCGGTCAGCGGGTCGTACTCCCAAGAGCCCAACCGAGCCAGACGAGCCGCCTCCTGCAGCTGGTAGCGGGAGGTTCGCAGCCGCTGCTCCACCTCCTTCTGCATGGAGATGTCGGTGTGCATGGCCACGTATTGCTCCACCTGCTCGCTCGTTTCATGCCGCACCGGAAAGATCGTGGACTGCAGCCAGTAGACGCTGCCGTCCTTGGCCCGGTTGCATATCTGCCCCATCCAAACGCGGCCCGAAGCTATGCGTTTCCACATTTCCTCCCAAAAGGCCGTGGAATGGTAGCCGGAGTTCAGCACCTGATGGGTGTTTCCGACCAGCTCCTCCCGATCGTACTGGCTGATCTGGCAGAACGGATCGTTCACATGGGTGATGACTCCCTGTCCGTCTGTGACCGCCACGATGGCGTGCGCGTTGATGAATTCGACCAAAGTGCGGTCGCGCAGGGCCTCCTCCAACGCGAGCTTGTCGTGCGCCCCCCTCGCGGCGTCCACCCGTTTCTGCTTCATCGCATGTAGAAATGTAATGCTTTCGCGCGTTATTACCTGCCCAGCCCTAGGAGCCTAAACTCAGCGATGGGTCGCGATAGGTCAATGCGCCAAAGCGCTTTATCGAAACAATTGTCCCCTTCGCCCCGTCCAGGCCATGGCCTTCGCCCAGCGAAAATAGTGCTCGAAATTGTCGAGGAATCGCGTTCACTCGATCCTTTTCCTCATCGCCGCCGAGGCGAGCGAGCCCCCAGAACCACTTTCTCCATCAACAAAATGGCCAAAAAGGATCCCAGCACTCCCTCCAAGAGCGACGAACGCAACATCGTCGGCCCGAACCAAGTCGAAATCCAGGATATCGAAGATCAGGTCTACATGATCTGGAACGACAACAAAGGGCTCATCATCGGAGGCGTCGTCTTCATCTTCGCCGTGTTCTTCGGCTACCAAGGTCTCAAGGTGATGCAGGCCAGCGCCGAGTCCTCCCTCAAGGAAGGCTATCAAGCCGCCGACACCAGCGCTCAAAAGGCCGCCTGGGCCGAGGACGAAAAAGGCTCCGCCCTCAGCGGCTTCGCCTTCAAGGAGCTGGGCGACGAGGCCTACGCCCAAGGCGACTACTCGCAGGCGGAAACCTACTACCGCGAAGCGGTGAAATCCGTGGAGACCCCCGTGCTGGAAGCGGCCAACATGGCCCTGGCCATGACCTTGCTGGCCCAATCCAATACCGACGAAGCCAAGGACATTCTGGAAATCATCTCCAGCAATCCGGAAGCCCTCAACCGGGCCGAAGCCCAGTACCGCTTGGCCCAGATCGCGGCCGACGAAGGCGACGCCGCCACAGCCAAGGCCTTGATCGCCGCCATTCCGGAATCCTCATTCTTCTGGAAATCGCGGGCCCAGACCTTGGAGGCACAGCTTCCCGAAGCCTAGTTTCGCCGGGCCACGCGCCCGCCACACCGATTTTTCGCGAAGAACGCGGTCCCTGCGCCCAGCAGGACCGCGTTTTTCGCGTCCCCGAAACCTGCTCAAGGACAGCGGTACGACCCCGGTTTCAGGAAGAACCCTGCTGACCTAGCAGAAACTCGAATCGAAAGCGGCCGGCCGGTGAAGCGCGTCTAATACCGGCGTCGCTCAAAGCCAGACGCGCTTGATGCCGCGCCCCTTTCATCCCAATTCGAAGCCTGCCGAATTCACTCTACCGCTCGCTGCTCGCCCTCCGCCAGCAGGGACCTTCCCTTCGCTCCGACACAGGCTCGTGGCGAAGGTCTGGATGACTGGCGTTTCCCCGGGCTCTGATAAAGCTAGCGCTCGGGTCCGACGCCTCTATAGTTCGCCTGCAGGAACCAACCGCTATGACCTGGCAGATCGCCCTCGTGCTCTTCGTTCTCGTCGCGATGTTAGCGAGCTTCATCTGGGAACGCATTCCCGCCGAGCTCACCGCGCTGGCCGGACTTTGCATCCTGATCGCGAGTGGAGTGCTCTCCACCGACCAGGCTCTGGCGTCGTTCTCCAATTCCGCCCCCATCGCCGTCGGAGCCATGTTCGTGCTCAGCGCCGCCCTGGAAAAAGGCGGCGCCATCCAGATCCTGGCCAAGCGCCTCAAGGGCCTCGGCAAGCGCGGCGCCTACCTGACGCTTCCTGCCCTCGTCCTGGTGGTGGCCGCCGTTTCAGCCTTCATCAACAACACTCCGGTGGTCGTGGTCTTCCTGCCAGTGGTGCTTTCCTTGGCCAAGCAAATGGAGGTTCCCGCCTCCAAACTGCTCATCCCTCTGTCCTACGCTTCCATTTTCGGCGGCACCTGCACCCTCATCGGCACCAGCACCAACATCGTAGTCAGCTCCGTCGCCCAGGCCAACGGCTTGCGCCCGCTATCCATGTTCGAGCTGGCCGGGATCGGCGTCCCGCTGCTCATCACCGGCACCCTCTACCTCGTCCTCTACGGCTACCGCATATTGCCCCACCGCGAGACGCTCACCTCCATTCTCAACGACGAAGAGCGCCGAGAATACATGCTGGAAGGCTTCATCGCCGAGGATTCGCCGCTGATCGGCAGATCCCTATCGGCCCTGACCAACTTCAAAGGCAGCGGCCTGCGTCCCCTCGAAGTGATCCGCCACGGCGTTTCCATCCAGCGCGATCCGCTAACCATCGAACTCCATGAAGGCGACCGCATCCTCGTCGCCGCCAGCGCTCGCGTGCTTTCGCAGGCCCACGCCTCCGCGGACGACTCCCTGTCCTCCCTGCTCGGAGCGTTCGGGATGGAACCCATCGCCGCCGCCCAAGGCAGCCTCATCGAAGTGGCGATCCGCGCCGAAACCGAGCTGGCAGACTGCAGCTTCAACCAGCTCAATTTCCGACAACGCTACCGCCTAGCCCCCATCGCCATCCATCGCAACAACATCAACTTGGAGGAAAACATCGCCAATATCCCGCTCCGAGCTGGAGACATCCTCCTACTCGTCGGCAGCACCGAAGCCATCCAAGCCCTGCGACAAAACCCGGACTTCGTAGTGATCGACGAAACCCCCATGGAGACGAAACAAGGCCTCGGTCCGCTCCTGCTATCCGTGGCGACCATCGCTGGCGTGATCATCGTCTCCAGCTTCGGGCTCATTCCCATCGCAGGCGCAGCCATCATAGGCTCCGTCTTCCTGCTGCTCTGCGGCTGCTTGACCACTCAGGAAGCGTACAAGTCCATCCATTGGCCCATCCTCTTCATCATCTTCGCGATGCTTGGAGTGAGCCAGGCCCTCGACTCCAGCGGGGCCTCGCGCCTGATCGCCCAATCGCTGGTTTCCACCATCGACACTTTCGTGACGCCCGCTTGGCAGCCCCTGGTGCTTCTGGCCGGCATCTACCTCATCACCACCACGCTGACCGAAGTGCTATCCAACAACGCCACAGCGGTGCTCATGACCAGCCTGGCCATCGGAGCCGCCGAGGCGCTCGGCGTGGACGCCCGCCCCTTCATCATCGCGGTGGCGGCAGCGGCATCGGCGAGCTTCGCGACTCCCATCGGCTACCAGACCAACACCTACGTCTACGGGATCGGCGGCTACCGTTTCACCGATTTCATGAAGATCGGCATTCCGCTCAACATCGTCTCCTTCATCATCGCTCTCGTGGTCATCCCCCTGCTCTGGTCGTTCTGACAGAGGGCAACGCGTGACCTATGGCCTAGGGAGCTCTAGGCCACCCGGCACTGGCGAGAATCCTGTAACCTGCGCTAGGCTGACGGGGAACAACAGGACACAACTCCTCTCCGCATGACTGCCCTTCTCGCTTCCCAACTGAGCAAATCCTTTGGCCCCATCAAAGCGCTGGACCAGCTCGATCTCGCCATCGAAGACGGTTCCTTCTTCGGACTGCTAGGTCCCAACGGGGCCGGCAAAAGCACCTTCATGAGCCTGGTTTCCGGATTCCAAAAGCCCGATAGCGGCACGCTGCAGCTCTTCGGAGTCGCCCTGGACGCGGAAAACCTCCAGCAGAAGAAGACCATCGGCTTCGCTCCGCAGCACATCGCGCTCTACCCGGAATTCACCGCGGAAAAGAATCTTTCCTTCTTCGGCAAGCTCTACGGGCTCAGCGGCAAGGACCTGGCCCACCGCATCGACTCGGTGCTAGACATCGCCCAGCTCGCCGATCGGCGCCGCTCGCGAGTGAAGGACTTCTCAGGCGGCATGAAACGACGGCTCAACATCGCTTGCGCCCTGCTGCACCAGCCCCGCATCCTGCTTTGCGACGAGCCCACGGTCGGCGTCGACCCGCAATCTCGAAATGCCATCTTCGACACCCTGCGGGCCATGAAGGAGCAAGGCATGACAGTGGTCTACTCAACCCACTACATGGAAGAGGCGGAACGTCTGTGCGACACCATCGCCATCATCGATCAAGGCCGGATCCTGCGCCGCGGCACTCTGGAGGAGCTCCTCAGCGACCTGCCGCACGACACCCTCATTTCCCTGCGCCGTGGGACGCTGGCCGAGCCCCAACTCGCCGCCCTTTCCCAATTCGGAACGGTGCGCGAAAGCGGGCACCACTACCAGCTGCAGCCCGGCGAAACCTTCAAGCTTTCCCGCTTCTTCGGCTGGGCGGAGGAGCAGGACATACCCGCGCAAACCTTCCAGATCCAGCGTCCCTCCCTAGAAGACCTTTTCCTCCACCTCACAGGCCGCGATCTGCGCGAGTAGCGCCGCTCCCATTCCCCCCTCTCCTGATTCACGTCACCTTTCCCCTCCTTTCCATGAAAACCATTCTCGCTCTCATCGGCAAAGACGCTCGTCATTTCGCGGGCGACAAGACCGCGGTCCTGCTCACATTCTTCGTGCCCTTCTTCGTCATCTTCCTGATCGGCAACATCTTCAGCGGAGCGGACGGAAATGGAGGATTGACCACAAAAATCGAACTGGCCGTTCTCGATCTGAGTCCCGATCAGAGCGGAGCCGGGCTGATCGAGGCCATGCAAGCGGACGAGGGGCTGGAAATCATCACCCAGATCGAACAGGAAGGCGCCGAGCCGATCCCATTCACCCGAGAGAGCATTCGCCAAGGCATCGTGGACCATCACTACAATTTCGCCCTGATCATTCCGGAGAATTTCGTGAAGGAAGAGGGGCTGGGCGTGCGGCTGGAGTTTCTTTCCAATCCGAAAAACAACGTGGAAGCCCAGATGATCAACGGGCTCATCCAGAAGAACATCTTCACCGGCCTTCCCAAAGTCTTCGCCAAGCAGGCCGACGCCATGCAGGCGGAATTTCTAGGCGACGACAACTATCGCCTCTTTCTGGACGGCCTCGCGGCCCTGATCAACCTCTCCTCCGACGAGGCGGACTTAAACCTGAGCGGCGATGACATGTCCTTGACCGCCTTCCTGGAAAGCATGGAGGAGATGAACGAAGCGGAAGGCGAAAGCGGCGGCGGGGCTGGCGACATGCTAGCGGATCTCGTGGTTTTCGAAGAGGATCAGGTTTACGGAAAAGAAGTCCAAAACCCCTACCTGACCCGCATGGTGGGCGGCTACGCCATCATGTTCCTGCTGTTCGCCACCACCGGCAGCGCCTCCTCGCTCTTCGAAGAACGAAACGCGGGCATGTTTCTGCGCCTGTTTTCCATGCCGGTCAAACGCACCCACATCCTCTGGTCGAAGTACCTCTTCAACATGATGCTCGGCACCGTGCAGGCCATCGCCCTCTTCGTGGGGGCCAACCTGATCTTCGGGGTGCAGATCTACGACAATTTCCTGAACCTGCTCATCGTGGCCATTTGCAGCGCTTCAGCCTGCACCGCCTTCGGCATGCTGCTGGCCTCCATCTCGAAAAGCCAGCAATCGGCCCAAGGCTTCGGCACCTTGCTCATCATCAGCATGAGCGCCCTGGGCGGAGCCTGGTTTCCGGTCACCTGGATGCCCGAGCCCATGCAGCTGTTCAGCAAGTTCACCATCGTCTACTGGGGTGTGGAAGGCTTCCTGGGAGCGTTGTGGGAAAAGGCCTCCTTCGTGGAGCTGCTTCCCATCCTCGGCACCATTCTCGCGATCTCCGTCTTGCTGAACGCCGTGAGCATCTGGCGCTTCAAGACCGGCGACCTCTTTCGCTGACCACGACGGGGATCAATCGGTCGCGACCTCGTCAGACCGCTCTTGCCTCAAAAGCACGACTAGTCGAGCGTCGCATCAAAATCCGGTCAAAAGCGGTCCGCCTTTTTACTTCGATCCGCGAGCGCAACACAGTGCGGAAGAACATCGCCGCGCCCATGACTGCTAAAACGCTCCCACTCGACGAGAAATCAATCGACCCCAGCACGCTCAGCCGGGAGGCTCTGATGCGCGAGCTCACCCTTCAAAAACGCCCGTTTCGCATTCTGCGCGAATTCATGAAGGCCTTGGAGCAGAAACGCGCCGCCAAAGGCCTCGGCTGGTCGCGTCCCTGGAACAAGTATGGGCTCACCGTCTTTCGAACACACATCCACCCTATCGGTCAGGACGCCAAATACCTGATCGACGCTCGAGAGCTCATACAGCCCTGCATCGCGAAGCTCCCCGACGAGTATCAGCTTTTCGTAGACGATCTTTGGTGCGACCCGAACCTCAAGGCCTTCACCTTCTACCACAACAACAAGGACGAGTGGGGAGAGTTCGAGGGCCTCTCCTTATCGCTCGGCAGAAAGGTCGCCCACGATCCGAGCAAGCGAGACCGAATCGACCTGATCCTCGAAGATAAACGCGTTGACGGGGCAGTGGACGGTTCGATCGAGCGCGTCCGTCTCTACGTCAACCCGTGGCTAACGTATCAGAATAGGGAATACAAACTGATCGAACAGGGCGGTCCCTTCGAACCCGTCGACGAAGGCTACCAAGACTTCTATCAAGAAAGCTGTCGGCGGTACGACCGGTGGAAGACCGACAAGTCCCGCCAATGGTCGCACTGGTCGGCCAACTACATCGAATACTTTGGCCCTCGCTGCTTCATCCCGAAAGGCAGTTCCTTCATTTGATGCCTGAAAAAGGCGAAGCCGTTTCCAGCTTCGCCTCTCGGAAAAATCAGTATCAGTATCCGTAAATCGACTACTTCTCGATGAACTGGCTCTGCGTCGCGGCGCGAGCCCGAAGGCGTAGACCTTGCAAGCGGATGAAACCAGTCGCGTCGTCCGGATTGTAGGTGGACTGCACGCCTTCCATCGAGGCCACGTTCTCGTCGTAGAGCGAGTACGGAGACTTGCGACCCACGGTGGTTACGTTGCCCTTGTAGAGCTTGAGACGTACCGTTCCGGTGACGCTCTTCTGGCTATTGTCGATGAAGGCCTGCAGGGCTTCGCGCTCGGGCGCGAACCAGAAACCGTTGTATACCAGTTCCGCATACTTCGGAATCAAGCTGTCGCGCAAGTGCTCGAGGTCGCGGTCCATGGTGAGCGACTCGACCTGCTTGTGGCCCATCATCAAAATCGTGCCACCTGGCGTTTCGTAAACACCGCGGCTCTTCATGCCGACGAAGCGGTTTTCCACGATATCCACCCGGCCGATGCCATGCTTGCCCGCGATCTTGTTGAGCTTGTAGATCGCTTCGGCTGGCGTGACCTTCTGGCCATCGATGGCAGTGCAGTCGCCCTTTTCGAAATCGAGCTCGATGTACTGAGCCTGATTCGGCGCGTCCTCGGGATCGACGGTGAGCTTGTACATCTTCTTGTTTTCCGGCGTGGTCGGGTCGAACCAAGGATCCTCCAGGATACCGGCTTCGTAGGAGATGTGCAGCGAGTTGCGGTCCATGGAGTAGGGCTTGGATGCCGACGCTTCCACGTTGATGTTGTTGTCCGCGCAGTACTGGATCATCTCCTTGCGGCCCGGGAAAGCCTTGCGGAAAACTTCCATGCGCCACGGGGAAATGATCTTCAGGTCAGGAGCGAGAGCGGCGTAGCCGAGCTCGAAACGCACCTGATCGTTGCCCTTTCCGGTGGCTCCATGAGCGACCGCGTCGGCGCCCACCTTGCGGGCCAGATCGATGTGAGCCTTGGCGATGAGGGGGCGAGCGATGGAAGTGCCGAGGTAGTACTGGCCTTCGTAGATCGCATTGGCCCGAAGCATCGGGAAGATGAAATCCTTGGCGAACTCGTCCTTTAGATCGAGCGTGTAGTGCTCGGAAGCGCCGGTGGCCTTGGCCTTTTCCTCCAGACCGTCCAGCTCTTCTTCCTGGCCGACGTCAGCAGCGAAGGTCACGATTTCCGCATTGTAGTGGTCCTTGAGCCAGCGAACGAGCACCGAAGTGTCGAGTCCGCCCGAGTATGCGAGTACGATTTTCATATAAAGTCTTTCTTAATAGTAGGCTTCCCCACGAATCTCACGAATGGGCACGGAATTGAGCCTTAAGGACTAAGTACAAGATTCGTGAAGATTCGAGCAATTCGTGGGAGAAATTTATCTGCGGGCTGCCTCAGCCAGCACCGCCATGATGGCTTTCTGGGTGTGCAGGCGGTTTTCCGCCTCGTCGAAGATGACCGACTGCGGACCGTAAAGCACGTCCTCTTGGGCTTCCATGCCCTTGTAAGCGGGCAGGTCGTGCATGAAGAGGGCATCCTTCTTGCCGAGTTTCATCAAATCGGAGGTCACCGAATAGGGCTTCATCACATTGATGCGCTCGGCCGACTCCTTCTCCTGCCCCATGCTCACCCAAGTATCGGTGTAGAGCACGTCAGCATCGCGAGCCGCTTCCTCTGGGTCAGTGGTGAAGCTCCAAGTTGGCACGTAGCCGCTTTCAGCCAAGGTGGCTTTGATCTCCTCGCCCGGCTCGTAGCCAACCGGTCCGGAGAGAAGCAGCTCCATGCCGAACATGGCGGCGCCGAGGATCCATGAGTTGGCGATGTTGTTGGCGGTATCGCCGAAGTAGGCGATCTTCTTGCCTTTGAGGGATTCGAAGTGATTGCCGCCGTCGGACCAGCGCTCGGACATGGTGAAGGCGTCGGTGTAGATCTGACAGGGGTGCAGGTAGTCGGTCAAGGCGTTGATGACCGGGATGCTGCCAAGATTCGCCAGCTCCTCAACTTCCGCATGCTCGTAGGTCCGCACAATCAAGCCGTGCACGAAACGGGACAGCACGTTGGCGGTATCGTAGATCGATTCTCCGCGGCCGAGCTGGATGTCGCCCTTGTTGAGAAAGATTGGATGGCCGCCGAGCTCGTGAATGCCCACATCGAAGGAAACGCGGGTACGGGTGCTGGACTTGGAGAAAATCATGGCCCAAGTCTGGCCCTTGAGAGCGGGTGGGGTGTGGCGACCGCGACCCTTCTTGAAACTAGCGGCGAGCGAGAAGACCTCGCTCGCTTGGTTCAGGGTCAAGTCCGTCTCTTTTAGGAAGTGTTGCATTTCTTGAGTTGAGTTTCGATTACTTCGTATTGGGGATTCACTTACGCCGGTGTCGCGGACAACTCCGCTACCCGAGACGCTACTACGTTCTTCACGATTGCGAGAGCCTCGTCGATATCAGCCTTGCTTGCGATGAGCGGCGGAAGAAAACGGATCACGTTTCCACCAGCTGGCGGCACTACCAGTCCCGCTTCTCTGAGCTTGACAACCATTTCGAGCGGAACTTCGGCGATCTGAATGCCAAGCATGTATCCACGTCCTCTGACATCGAGGACGTAGGAGGGAAACTCGGCCTTTAGCGCTGCCAACTGTTCGACGAAATACGTTCCGTTCGTCCGCACGTTCTGCAGGAGCTGCTCTTCGTCGAGAACTTCCAGCGTCGCTAGCGCCGCGGCGCAGATCAGAGGCGTGCCGCCAAAGGTCGTGCCATGCGAGCCTGCGTGGAAGAGCGACGCATGCTTGTCGTCGATCCAAACCGCGCCGATGGGAACGCCTCCGCCGAGCCCCTTCGCCATGCCAATCGCGTCGGGGCGAATGCCCGCCTCTTCGAAGGCGAAAAACGTACCCGATCTTCCGATACCGCACTGCACCTCGTCGATGAGCAGCAAGATTCCTTTTTCGTCGCAAAGCGCCCGCAAGCCCTGAAGAAACTCGATTTCGCACGGATTCACTCCCCCTTCTCCCTGGATGGTCTCCACGAAAATGGCGCTGGTCGACTCGTCGACCGCCTTTTCGAAGGCCGGCAAATCGTTGAGCGGAGCCGTCTCGAATCCCGGCACCAAAGGGCGGAATCCGCCTTGAATCTTCTCCTGAGGCGTGGCGCTCATGCCGCCGAAGGTCCGGCCATGGAAGGCCTTTTCCGCCACGATCACCTTGAACTGCTTCGCCTCCTGACCTGACTTGGCCTTTCCATAGAGACGCGAAAGCTTGATCAGCGCCTCGTTGGCCTCCGCTCCGCTGTTGCAGAAAAACACCTTTCCGCCGCCACCGGCTTTCCGGTTTAGTTCGGCAGCCAGCAAAGCCTGTTTTTGATTGCGATACAAGTTGCTGACATGGATGAGCTCCGCCGCTTGCGCTTGAATCGCGGATACATGCTTCGGGTGGCTATGTCCAAGGGTCAATACTGCGATGCCGGAACAGAAATCGATGTACTCCTTGCCCGCATCGTCCCATACACGCACGCCGCGGCCTCGGGTAAACGTGATAGGCGGCAATCCATAATTGCCGAGTACGTTATCCTTATAAAGCTGCTCGGTGTTTTGTGTAGTCATGATGTGTTTCAGGTTTTTCCTTCACCCACGAGTTTCTCGAATCTTCACGAATCGATTCGAGTATATTTGTGTTATTCGTGGGCACAAACTTATTGGATAATTTCCGTGCCGATGCCGGTATCGGTGAAGATTTCCAGAAGAAGGCTATGCGGGAGGCGCCCGTCGATGAAGTGGACACGGTGCACGCCCGCGTCCAGAGCCTTGATGGCGCTGTCGATCTTTGGCAGCATTCCAGCGCTGATGGTTCCATCCTTCTTCAGCTTGTTGACCTGACCCACCTTCAAGGTAGAAATCAACGTATCCAAATTCTTGGGATCTGATAGAAGCCCTGGAACATCGCTCATGTAGACCAAGCGTCGAGCTCTCAAAGCGCTAGCCACGCAGGCGGCTGCGACATCGGCGTTCACATTGTAGTACTGCCCCTTCTCGTCCACGGCGATGGGAGAGATGACCGGAGTGTAGCCGTCTTTGATCGCTTTCTTGATGATCTTCGCTTTGACCGTGGTGATATTTCCCACGTAGCCCAAATCCGCAGGATCACCGTTTACATCCGTATCCAGTTTTTCACACTGGAGCACGTTCTCACCAGGAATTCCTAGGGGATGATCCTTGCGGATCTGCAGCATCTCGCAAACTTCACTGTTCACCTGCCGGCTGAGCACATCCCGAACCACGGAAACGGTTTCTCCATCCGTGAAGCGCAAACCGTTGACGAACTTCGTTTCGATGTTCTTCTCCGCGAGAGCCCGCGTGATGGCCTTGCCGCCACCATGAACGACGACCGCGTGGATACCCACTGCGGAGAGGAAAGCAATGTCGCCAGCGACCCGCGCCCGAATCTCCGGGTCCGGATCGTCCATAAAACTACCTCCGTATTTGATAACGAAGATAGATCCCCGAAAATTCTGCACGTATGGCAAAGCCTCCACCAGTACGGCAGCTTTGGAAATGATTTCCTGCATGTTCATTGATCTAGAGGGAATAAGGGAAGAAAGGGAGCGTCTTATCGAATCGCTCGAAACGTCACAAAAGGGAGATTCTCTGATTGGATTATAAGGAATTCGAGAGGATTCGCGCCATGGATCGGTGACAATTCGCTACTCGCTCTTGTTGAAGTCGACGTAGCCTTCGGTCAAATCGGTGGCCCGCAGGCGATAGGAAGCGTCTCCGGCATGCAAGTCGATGCGAATGGTGAAGCGTTTCTGGCTGACGATCTCCTTCCATTTCGGCTTGTTTTCGGGTATCGGAGTGCTGGATACAAGAGCAGGAACATCTCCGTAGTGGATATCGATCCCGTCCGGATCGAATTCGGAATCTGCGTAGCCGAGGGCATCCATCAACCGGCCCCAGTTCGGATCGTTTCCAAACCAGGAGGTTTTGACTAGCAACGAGTTGCCAATGGCCCGGGCGATGTTTTCCGCGCCCTGTTCGGAGTCCGCTCCCGATATGAGCAGCTCCACTACCTTGGTGATGCGCTCCCCATCCGCCACGATCTTGTCGGCAAGGGCGTCGCAAATCCGAAACAACGCCTCCTTGAAGGACTCGAGGCAAGCGCCATCAAGCGATACACCCGATTCGCCATTGGCCAAAACCAGGACGGTATCGTTGGTGCTCATGTCGCCATCGACGGTGATCGCATTGAAAGTCCGCTTCACAACTTCGGAGAGAAGCGACTTCAGGGTGGCGCTGTCGGCGGCGATGTCAGTGGTCACGAAGGCCAGCATGGTCGCCATGTTGGGTTGGATCATGCCCGCGCCTTTGGCGGATCCGGCGAGGGTCACCTTTTTTCCGTCGACCTCGAAGCTGGCGGTGCAGGTTTTCTTTCGCGTATCGGAAGTGAGGATACAGTTGGAAAAGGACTCGCCGTCGGGCTCGCCTGCCGCAGCAGCGGCTCCTGCTTTAGCGATGGCGCCGGAAATCTTGTCCATGGGAAGCAACTCGCCGATGCGTCCGGTCGAGCAGACAAGGAAGCTACCTGCCGAGACCCCGCAGGCCGCGGCGGCTTGCCGAGCCATCGCCTCGGCGTCCTTCTTGCCTTGCTCGCCCGTGCAGGCGTTGGCGTTTCCGCTGTTGGCCACGATGCCATGGATGGGGGCACCCGAATCGAGCGTCCTAACACATTCCAGAACCGGAGCCGCCTTCACCCGATTCTTCGTGAAAACGCCTGCAGCGGAACACGGCTTCCTAGAAAAGACGATTCCCGTATCCAACCGATCATTACCCTTGCGGCGTATGTCGGCGGAGACTCCCTTCGCGAAGAATCCTTTCGGATCCGTTACTCCTGCAGTGTTTTGGGTGAATGTGATTTCAGTTGGCATAGTGAAAAGATGAGTCGGGTAGAACGGTTTCGCGAAAGGCTGGCTGCTAGGAGAGGGAGATCTAGACCAGACCGGCGGTCTCGTCCCAGCCTTGCCAGAGGTTGAGAATCTGAATGGCCTGGCCGCTGGCCCCTTTGACAAGGTTGTCCTCGGCGGAGGTGATGACGAAGTTTCCGGTCCGATCGTCCTTCACCGCGGAGATGTCGACCCGGTTCGTGCCGACCACGTATTTGGTCTCCGGGCGCTGGTCCTGCGGCAATACGAAAACGAACGGCTTGTCCGCGTAGGTCGCATTCCAGACCTCGTAGAGCTGCTCGATGCTGGCCCCGTTAGATGGGACCGTGATGGTGGTGGCGATGCCCCGGTTCATGGGGGCGAGGTGCGGGTTGAACTGGATGACGATCTTCTCTCTCGCCGCCATCCCGAGCTGTTCCTCGATCTCCGAAAGGTGCCGATGCTTGGGAAGACCGTAGGCCTTCACGCTTTCGTTCACTTCGCAGAAGGAAAAGGCCTCCTTGCTCTGCTTGCCGGCGCCGCTGGTGCCGCTGTAGGCGTTGGCCACGATGTGCTGCTTGGACACGACGCCCGCTTTGAGCAGTGGAAGCAGGGGAATGAGAATGCTGGTCGGGTAGCAACCGGGGCAGGCGAAAAGGTCCTTTTCCTGCCAGCCGTCCTCCGTGAGTTCGGGCAGCACGTAGACCGACCGGCCGAGCAGCTCCACATCTGGATGCGGCGCCCCGTAGAACTCCTCGTAGATCGCGGGATCGGAGATCCGAAAGTCGGCGCTCAGGTCGATCACTTTCTTGCCCGCGTCCACCAAGTGCCGGGCGTATTCCGCCGCCGCTCCATGCGGCAGGGCCAGAAAATAGACATCGATATCCTCTCGAGCCGCAAGCTCCTGAGGATCAGAGGCTTCAAAAAGCATATCATCAAGCGCGCCCCGCATGGCCGGGATGACGGCGCTCACCGGCTGGCCCGCCTTGCTGCGCGAGGTGACGGCCTTAAGCGTGACCTTCGGATGAGCGGCGAGGAGCTTGACTAGGATTTCACCTCCGTAGCCGGAGGCGCCTACGATTGCTGCGTTCATTGGACTATAGTGAAACTGAGTGTGAGGAATTCAGAAGGCGCCCCCGTTGGATCTCCCGTTTCGATCCTGGGTCCGGCTTCGGCGCTTGGTTGGATGCTTGGCATGAAAATAGAAAAAGCCCTCATGGTCGGTGACCAGTGAGGGCTTCGAAAAATTCTGAGATAAAGCGGTTTAGCGCTTCGAGAATTGGAACTTCTTGCGTGCCCCTGGCTGACCAGCCTTCTTACGTTCCTTCATGCGCGGGTCGCGAGTGAGCAGACCAGCTTGCTTGAGAGGAGCTCGCAGTTCGGCGTCGAGCTTGAGAAGGGCGCGGGCGATGCCCAAGGAGATCGCGCCAGCTTGTCCGCTGTCGCCGCCGCCTTGCACCTTCGCCACGATGTCGACCTTGTCCTTGAGCTCTGCGGTTGCGAGCGGAGACAGGGCGATGCGTTGGAAGTTCTCGTGCGAGAAGAAGCTTTCCGACTCCTTGCCGTTCACCACGATCTTGCCGCTGCCTTCTTGAAGACGAACGCGAGCGACAGCGGTCTTGCGACGGCCAGTGCCAAGAAAAACGTTTGATTCGACTGACATGATTCTGAGTGGGCTTTCCTAGGTTAGACGGAGAGAGCCTCTGGGTTTTGTGCTTCGTGTGGATGCTCTTCGCCAGCGTACACCTTGAGCTTGGTGAGCATCTTGCGAGCGAGACGGTTCTTCGGCAGCATGCCCTTGACGGCGTGCTTGACCACGAAATCCGGCTGGCGCTCCTGCATCTGCGCGACGCTCAGACGCTTTTCGCCGCCAACGTAACCGCTGTAGAACATGTACTGCTTCTGCTCCCCCTTCTTGCCGGTGAGGGCGATCTTGTCTGCGTTGATGACAACGACGAAGTCTCCCGTGTCCACGTGCGGAGTGTAGGTAGGCTTGTTACGACCGCGCAGGACGTTGGCGATCTTCACAGCGAGACGGCCAAGCACTTGATCCTTAGCGTCGATCACGTACCAGTTGCGTTGTACCGTTTCCTTTTTAGCGAGAAATGTTTTCATCGGATTTCGAGAAAAAGAGCAAAACTCCTAGCCTTCGCGGAGGCCTTGTCAATGGTTTACTTGGTTATTTTTGGGAAAGCGCAGCCTCGCTAGAAGCCGTAGCTCAAGGATACGCTTCCATAGAGATGCTCATCTGGAATTCCCAGACCGATGTCGTTGTCCGCGTAATGCACTCCGAGTTCAAGCCTCATCTGATCGCCCACCTCGATCGGATAGATCAAGTCCACCCCGTAATAGGTGTAGTCGATCTGATCCCGAGTCTCGATGCGACCGAGATAGAGCTTCACCTCGCCCGGAAACCCATCCAGCGGCAAAGCCACCCCGCTAGAAAGCTCTAGCGTGAAGGCCTCCAGATCGAAATCGTAGTAGGCGTAGAGCGAAGGGGAAAAGGTGCCGAGCTCGGCGTTCACTCCCAGATAGGTCTCGAAACTGCTATCGCTGTCCTCGTAGGCGTAGAAGGTCGCGCCGGCATCCCAGAAGACCCGATCTCCTGCAGCCCAGCCCTTTCCCAGGTAAAAATCGTACTCGTTCTCGAAGCGGTCCGGAGCCGACCGGTTCTCCAGCGGCAAGGCCGCGAAAAAGCCCGCATACCAGTCCGAGGCAGCCCATTCGATGGAGGGATGAAGCGTGAAGTCGCCTAGCTGGAAACCGCGGTCCTGATAGAGACTGGTCACTTTCAGTTCGGAGAAAACACTGCTTTCCTGGGAAATCGCCCGCAGAGGCAAGGCAAGAAGCGCCATGAGGAGGGTTGCGCGTAGCATCATCTGAGTCAGTCTTTCGTTCTATTAATAGCTCGCCCCAGAGGCGGAGCGAACCATTCCGTTTACGCATTATAATTTTGGACGTTACAAGTTTTTATTTTGATTATTCAAAATCATAGCCAATTCCAGTCGCAACCCCATTCTGCCTGATGAACCGTCTCACCCTCGTCTGTTTGATCGCCGCGCTTGGCATTGTCCTCGGGGCCTTCGGAGCCCACGCGCTGAAAGACCTCCTCGCGGAAAACGGGAGCGCCGAATCCTGGAGAACCGCGGTACTGTACCATCTTATTCATGCCGTCGCCTTGCTGGCGGTAGTTTCCCGAGGCAGCTCTCTCCGCGCCAAGTGGAGCGTGCCGCTGTGGGTTTTAGGCATTTTGCTTTTCTCCGGTTCCATCTACGGGCTTGCGCTCACCGGCTGGAAACTGCTGGGTCCGATCACGCCGCTCGGCGGTCTCGCCTTCATCGCGGGCTGGATCTTGCTGGCCATCGAGAACCGAGGCATTCAGGAATCGAAATCCGAGTAACCGTTTGCCCTCGCGGGGGTAAGGCTTCCGAGAAGCCGCCTCCTCTCTCTCCCATGCCTGTCGAACCTAAACGCCAGCCCCTAGCTCTCGAGCTTCCGCGACCGCTGGAAAGCGCCATCGAAACCCTGCGAAATGCGGGAGGACGCTGTCGCATCGTGGGCGGTTCCGTGCGGGACGCCTTGCTGGGCCTGATTCCCAAGGACTTCGACGTCGAGGTCTACGGCCTCGATCTAGACGCCATCTCGGAAAAGCTGTCCCAAATCGGGAAGACCGATCTGGTGGGCAAGTCCTTCGCGGTGGTGAAGCTGTGGACACGGGGCGAGGAGTACGATTTCGCCATACCGCGCCGCGAATCCAAAAGCGGGACGGGCCATCGAGGGTTCGCCATCGAAGCGGACGCCCGAATGAGCGAGTTCGACGCCCTGCAGCGACGCGATTTCACTATCAACGCCCTGCTCTACGATCCGGCCAGCAAGCAAGCGCTCGACTACTGCGGCGGTCTCGACGACCTGAAAAACCGCATCCTTCGCCATGTCAGCCCCGCCTTCAGCGAAGACCCGCTTCGCGTGCTGCGCGGCATGCAGTTCGCAGGGCGTTTTCGCATGAGTCTCCATCCGGAAACCGCAGCCCTCTGCCGCGCCATCCGCAACGAGTTCCACAGTCTCTCCAAGGAGCGGGTCTGGGGCGAATGGGAAAAATGGGCCAGCCGCTCCACCTCCCTCTCCCACGGCCTGCGAGCTCTGCAGGACAGCGGCTGGCTGCCGCACTTCCCGGAGCTCAACGCGCTGGTCGGGCTGCCGCAGGACCCTGCATGGCATCCTGAAGGCGACGTTTGGGCTCACACCTGCTGCTGCCTGGACGCTTTGATCCAGCACACCGATTGGGCTTCGCTTCCCCCCACCAAACGAGCCCTGCTGGCCTTCGGCACGCTTTGCCACGACCTCGGCAAGGCTCGCAGCACTCGGTGGGCCCTCAAGCGCGGCGCCAAGCATTGGATCAGCCCGGGCCACGACACGAACAGCGTCTGGCTTGCCCAGCAGTTCTTCGACCGCATGCGAGCCCCGCATCTGATCCGCGACAAGGTCATGCGACTGGTCGGCAATCACCACTTTCTCAATACCGTACCGGAGGGCGGTCACAGCGACGCCAGTTTGCGTCGCCTTTCCAAGCGCCTCGCCCCCGCGACGAGCGAAGAGCTGCACTATGTGATGGTGTCGGATCATCGAGGACGCCCGCCTTTCGTTTCCAAAGCCCAAGACAAGCGTCTCGCCCAGTTCAAACAGCGTATCCAAGAACTGGATCTCAAGGAATCCGCCCCCAAGCCCCTCCTGCAAGGCCGCGACCTCATCGCCCGCGGATTCAAACCCAATCCGGATTTCAAATCGCTTCTCGAGTCGGCATACGAAGCCCAGCTCGACGGCGCCTTCTCCTCACACGCCCAGGCTCAAGCCTGGTTTGACGACTTCCTGCAAAGCCGCGACCGCGCGAACTGATCGCTCTCCCTTCCGAAATGGACTCCGTTTCCCATTCCTCGCTACCTATCGAATCGAAGCTCGGCTCCTCTTCTCGCAGCCTACAGACCTGGGCCATCGCCATCGTCATGTTCATCATGGGCGGCTGCGGCATGGCCTACGAATACACGCTGAGCAAGATCGCCTCCGACATATTGGGAAACTCCGTGCAGCAGTGGGCCATCGTCATCGCGGTGATGCTGTTTTGCATGGGCCTCGGAGCGGAGATCCAGAAACACATCCCAGATCGCAAGGTCGTGGATACGCTGGCCTATAGCCAGATCGCACTGGCCCTGCTGGGCGGCTTCAGCTCGCTGCTGATGCTGCACGTCTTCAGCGCCTTGCCGTCCCACTTCGTGCTCACGCAATACCTTCTGGTCAGCGCCATCGGCATCCTGATCGGCTTCGAGATCCCCTTGCTCACCCGAATCAACGAGCAGTTTTCCAGCGATGTTAAGAGCAACCTCGCCCGTATCCTGAAAATGGATTACATCGGAGCCCTCATCGGAGCCCTCATCTGGGTCTTCTTCCTCTTCCGCACCTTCTCCATGGTGCAGACCGGACTCATCCTGTCGCTCACCACCTTGCTCGCCTGCCTGCTTTTCGTAGCGGCGTTTCGAGACCGGGTCCAAAAAGCCAGCAGACTGTACGTTTGCCTTTTGCTCGCAGCAGCAGCCATCGGCATCGGCTTCGCGTTCGAAAAGGACTGGACCGCCACCGCGGAGCAACGCCTCTACCGCGACCGTATCATCTTTTCCACGACCACCAAGTACCAGCACATCGTGCTCACGGAAAATCGTGCCGGCGTCATGTCCTGCTTCATCAACGGCCACTTGCAGTTCAACGGCTACGACGAGCACATCTACCACGAGCACCTGGTCCACCCCGCCATGTCGATCGCCCCTCGGCGCGACAGGGTGTTGATTTTGGGCGGAGGCGATGGATTGGCTTTGCGCGAGGTCTTGAAATACGACGACGTGGGCCAGGTCACCTTGGTGGACTTGGACCCAGTGATGACGGAACTGGCTCGCGACAATGAGCATTTTCTAAAACTCAACCACGGCAGCCTGCGCTCCTCCAAAGTATCCACCATCGCCAATACAGCCTTCCAAACCGACGCATCGCTGCAGATCCAACGCATCGCCCAATCCGGAGGCATCGACCAGAACCAGACCCTCAACCTGCCGCCAGTCCAAGTCATCAACGTCGACGCAGCGGAGTTCGTGGCCCAAGCGCCCGGGCTCTACGATGTGATCATCATCGACTTCCCCGATCCCAATTCCGTGGAGCTGGCCAAGCTCTACAGCCAGCACTTCTACGGCTTCCTTCGACAAAAGCTTAGCGCCGACGGCATATTCGCCCAGCAGTCGACCAGCCCCTACCACGCGAAAGAAGCATTCCTGTGCATCGGTCGCACCATGCAGTCTGCGGGACTGGCTGTCGCGCCCTATCACGACAACGTTCCCTCCTTCGGCGAGTGGGGATGGTGGATCGGCGGACGAGACAGCCACCAGAGCGCGGACGGCATACGCCAGCGCTTGCGATCAATCCCCTCCTTGACTGCCCCCACCCGCTACCTTACACCCGAAATCGTCGAGGCCTCCCTCGTCTTCGCGAAAAACCAACTCCATACCGACCGAACCGAGGTGAATACCATCACCAACCCCTGCATCTACACCTTCTATCTAGACGCCTGGAAGGAAACGCGCGGCATCCTCTAATGCCTAGTCGATATGAACCTTCGAAGCCTTAACCTCTCGCAGCGCCCATGAGCTCTCTCCTCAAAATCGGACTCGGCATCTTCGCCTTCCTCTTCCTGCTCTCGTTCTATTCGAGCTGCTCGAATCGCATTCGCTACAACGACACCTACCAGGTCACCGTGCAGCAAACCAACATCCAAGACGCCGCGAGCGGGCTGGACCTGCAAGCGGTCGGAGAAATGGTCAAACGAGCCAGCACCGGAGCGGAATTCGAGCGGCTGCTCAACGACCCCGCAGTAGCTGTCAACAACCTCGACCTCGACGAGGACGGCCTGGTGGACTACATAAAGGTCACCGAATACGGCGAAGGCGACGTCAAAGGCTTCTCTCTCACCGTCGACCTTGGCGAAAACCAAACCCAGGAGGTCGCCACTATCGAGATCGAAAAGACCTCTGACGGACAGGCGAACATACAGACCCACGGAAACCCACACCTGTATGGCCAAAGCCACTACTACCACAGCCGCACCTCTCTCACCGATCTCCTTATCCTAGGGTGGCTCTTCAGCGGAAACCGTCCCTACTACAGCTCGCCTTGGGGCTACAACAACTACCCGAACGACTATCGTCGCTGGACTCCAATGGGTGGATACAACTATCAGCGTCGAGCGGACAGCTATCGATCAGGCTCCAGCTGGTCGCAAGCGAACTCCTCCACGCTCAGCAAGACCCCCACCTCTCCCAACGCCACCAAGAACGCGACCAACATCAAAGCGCCGCTGAGAAACCCGACGGCCTCCCAAAAAAGCTTTCAAGCCCGCAATCCCTCCAAGCAGATCCGCAGCGGCGGCTTCGGCAAATCCAGCGCCACCCAATCCTCCTCGCCTAGCTTTCGCAGCAGCAGCTCCTCCAGCTTCCGCAGCGGCGGCAAATAACCCCTTTTCGGAAAGAGAAACAAGATGGAATCACTCAACGAATTGTTCGGCACCGAAGAGGTTTTCTCCCTCATCGACCCCCTCGCCATCGTCTTCCTCGGCATCTCGATCGTCATCCTGTGGATCGGCAAGTGGGTCAACGACCTCTGCACCCCCTACCAGCTCTCCCAAGAACTGACGCAAAAGGACAACAAAGCGATCGCCGTATCCTTTTCTGGATACATCCTTGGCATCGGCATCATTCTTTGGGGCGTGCTTCGCCAAGACGTTTCCGCTCAGGCGGTCAATCCAAATACCAACATCCTGCTACGCGACCTCGGCGGCACCGTCCTTTGGTCGCTCTTCGGCATCGCCCTGCTGCAAGTGGCCCGCGTGGCGAACGACAAGCTGCTGCTGCGTCGCTTCAGCAACACCAAGGAGCTCGTGGAAGACCAGAACATCGGCACCGGCGCCGTGCAGGCCGGCTCCTACATCGGATCGGCCTTCATGATCAAAGCCGCCACCTACGGCGAATCCTCCGGCAGCCTGCTTGCGGACATCCTCCTCACCCTGATCTATTTCGTGGTGGCTCAAGCGGCCTTCATCCTCTTCGCGATGGTCTACCAAAAGATCAGCGCCTACGATCTGCACGACGAAATCGAGCGCGACAACGCCGCGGCGGGCGTCGGCTTCGGAATCACCCTCGCCGCGATCGGCATGCTGCTCTCCAGCTATATCGTATCCAGCGATTCCCTACTGGGTCTCGCGGTCTGGTTCGTGATCTGCGTTTTTCTCCTCTCCGTCTGCCGTTTCGCCATCGATCGCTTCATCCTTCCGGGATCCTTGCTGGATGACGAAATCTCAAAGGACCGCAATTGGGGAGCCGCCTTGATCGAGGGCGCTTCCGCCATCGGCCTGGCCTTGATTCTCGGCGCCTTGTTCTAGTTTCCCATGTCGGAAAAAACCAACTACACCGTTAGCGAGACCCAGAAGCAGCAGTTCGCTGCCATCTATCTACTGGAGTACATGATCAACGCTCCCAAGGTTTTCCAGCTCATGCTGGAGCGGGAGGAGGAAGATCTGGAGCCCATCCTGGAATGGCTGCTGACGCGGGACTTCATTCAAATCAAGGATCAGGAAAAGTACGCGCCGACGGAGAAAGGACGCGACGCTCTGCAGCGTTTCATGCGCCGCTACACCGATTTCCTGACCTTCTTCGACGTCTTCTGCGCCGTCGATCTTCAGGAAGGGACCTTCGCTTTCGCCAGCTACTTCGACTTCGACAACAAGCTGGAATGGCAACGTTTTCTCAATGACGAGCGCTGGGAAGATTTGCGAGTGGCCGTGGCCGCCTACAAAGGCATCGATCCGGTGGAGATCGTTTTCATGAGCTTCCTCAGCGAAAACCGGTTCGGCCGCAACGAGACGGGATGGCAGTTCGACCTGCTGCTGGGCAGCGTCTGGGACGAGATCCTGGAAATCTGCAAAACCGCCGTATCCGCCGAGCAGCTTGGATGGGAGGACGATGATGGTTTCGTCCCGGGCGAGTCCGTAATCAAAGATGTCATCGAGCAAGGTCTCGCTCTGATTGAGCAACTCCACATTCACGAGACCGCGCCCCACCGGAACATCGAACACCAAAGCCAAGATTCGCCAAGCGAAGCCACGGTCCAGAAAGTTGACTTGCTGGCCCAGCGATCCAACCGCTTCGACGCCACGCCAGAACCACCCGACGAATGGCAGGAACCTTGGTCCCTGTAGGCGGTTATTCGATACATTTCAACGAATCAGGATGCTCTTTCAGATAATCAGACGAATCATCAACAGGGGGGACGAAACCACAATCCGTCTCACTAAGGTTCTTTTGGTGGCGTTGGGGCTAAACCTGTTTTTCGGAACTGGATACTATCTCGCCGAGCGCAGCTATCAGGAGGGACTCGGCTACCTCGACTCTCTCTGGTGGGCCATGGTCACCATGACCACCGTCGGCTACGGCGACTATTTTCCTCAAAGCTTCGTCGGTCGTTTCGTCATCGCCTACCCGTGTTTTCTGGTAGGAATCGGACTGCTTGGCTACCTGCTTGCCACCATCACCGAAGCAGTGCTCGAACGCGTATCCAAAAAACGGAAAGGCGCCATGAAAATCAAAGACTCCAATCACATCATCATCTGCAATTTTCCGAGTCTGGACAAAGTCCTGCAAATCCTCGACGAACTGCAGGGAAATCCAAGCTACGCCAATAAAAAGGTCGTCATCGTCACCGAATCCATCGACGAGCTCCCGGCGGCTTTGCTCAAACGAGGCGTCCTCTTCGTGAAAGGCCTACCGACTTCCGAAGAAGTCCTCTACCAAGCGAACGTCACGGAATCCGACGGCGTATTCATTCTTCCAGCACACCCAGGCGACGCCTCGTCAGATGCGTTGACTTACGCTATCGGCTCCATCGTGGAGATGATCGAGACAGAGACCGGCAAACCCATCAAAACCGTGGTGGAGCTAGTCAGCTCGCGCAACCTGAAGATGATGCAGCGCGCCCAGACCGATGGCATCATCCTATCCGATGGGATCAACGAGCGCATGATCGTGCAGGAGTTCTTCTATCCGGGCATTCGCAAGACCTTCGAGCAGCTCATCACCTGCCGCGAAGGCAGCCAATTCTACACCCACGCCACTCGCTTCGTGGGAAAGCGTTTTATGGACCTGCAGATGGCGTTTATCCAGCATCCGGTCAACCTGCAGCTCATTGGACTCATCAAGGGCGACCAGCATGTGCTCAATCCGAACAAGCGAACCATCGTGGAAAAGGGGGATCGGCTGATCATCCTTGCTGACAAACCCGAAGACTTTCTTTCAATCGAAAACGACATCGAGCCCCAGCTGTCAGCCTGAGGCGTCCAACCTAACCCATCCCAGATGAACGAAGTGATAGTAAAAATAGAAAAACAAGAGGAGTTCTCCCGCTTCCTCACCCTCCACGGATTCCAGGTCGAGGAACTGGACAACCAAGTGTATCAAGTAACCCGTGACGGGGAGCTTCCGGTCTTCGTTAAGATCTCCGAAACCAGCATCTACTTCGAGGTGGACCTTGGCAACCTGAACGCCTTCGGCTCCTCCGATCTTCACTTCAAACTGCTCGATCTGAACACGGAAATCCTTCCCGTCAGCTTCGGCATCAACAACACCAACCCCGAGGACCCGCGCCTGGTACTGGTGGAAAGCCGAGAAACCGGCAGCCTCAACGACCACGAGATACTGAGCGTGTTCGACGCTCTGGAACTCGCCACCGACCGGGCCGAAGTCCTGCTCACACAACACATCGCCTAAGCCCCCTCAACCGAAGGATATCAAATGAGCATTTTCTCACGCATTTTCAAGGTAGGCGAAGCCGCCGCAAACAAGGTTGTCGACAAGATGGAGAAGCCCGAGCTCATGCTCGAGCAGGCCATCCGCGACAAGGAGAAGCAGATCATGGAAGCCAAGAAGTCCGTGCAGGGCTGCATCGCGACCGAACGCCAGACCAAGGCCCTGCTGGAAAAGGAAAAGGCCGACAAGTTCACCTGGGAGCAGAAGGCGGAAATGGCCCTCAAGGCCGGCAAGGAAGACCTCGCCGTGCGGGCCCTGCAGCGAGCCACCGAGCACGAGCAGAAAATGACCAGCTTGGAAACGCAGTGGCAGAGCCAACGCGCCTCGGTCGACGAGCTTAAGAAGGAAATCATCAAGATGGGCGACGAGCTGGCCGAGTTCAAACGAAACAAGGACTTCATCATCGCCCAAAGCAAAGCGGCTCAAGTCAAGAAGGACATCTACGAAGCCAAGGCCCGCATCTCCAAGAACAACAAGGCCGACGACCTCATGGCTCGCATGAAAGCCAAGGCGGAACGCCAGTCCTACGAAGCGGACGCGGCCAAGGAACTCTCCGAAGTTTCCGGCGGATCAGGCGACACTCTGGACAGGGAGTTCGAAGAGCTGGGTAGCGGCGGCGCCTCCTCGCCCGCAGTCAACGACAAGCTGGCCGCCTTGAAAGCGAAATTAGGCAACGCCTAGCAGAATCCTGAGTCTGTAGGTCGCCGCGCCGAGGCGACAAAACATTGCAAGTCAGGCGGGTCACCGCCCCGCCCTACAACCAAACTGGTGAAGCTTACCAATACAGCCGAAAATCAAACGAGTCTTTCGAATGCCGAGGGCCGTTCTACCGCCCTCGGCACTCACATCTTGCTAGAGCTCGAGAACTGCCCGGACGAGCTCTTGCTTGATGCCGAGAAGCTGGAGGAAACGCTCGTCGCCGCCGCGACCGATGCGGGCGCTCACGTGGTTAAGAGCGTCTTTCACCAATTCAATCCCCATGGGCTTTCCGGAGTCGTGGTCATCGCGGAAAGCCACATAGCCGTCCATACCTGGCCCGAATACGCGTACGCGGCCATCGACATATTCACCTGTGGCGATGCCGTCATTGCTCAGCGGATACAAAACCAAATCGCCTCGTCCTTCGCTCCCGCGAGCGTATCGTCTCAGCTCGTCGAACGCGGTCCCCATAGCGGCTGACCTGAGCAGCAGCGCGCCAAGCCTTCCTCCAAACCGATGGACACCATTCGAGCAGCAGCGCGAAGCTGCCTCAAGGACTTCTCTGCCACCAAGCGGGAGCTCATGTCGAAGCATTCCTGCTCCGATTTCGAAATCGATTTCGAGCTGCGCTTCGCCCTCTTTCTCGCCAGCCTCATCGATGGGGAAAGGAACGCCTCCGAACGCATCTTCCTGCAAACGGCAAGCGCCACCCTCGGTTGGTCGGAAATGTACGACTCGCTGCTGACGTCCCGTATCGAAAGCTTGCCGACCTACGAGCTCGATCAGCTGCGCATCGCCCGCGAGCGCCCCTCGCTCGCCAAAGAGGTCTTTCGCGCCGCCTTCGCCCTTTGCTTGTGCGACAGCGACCTCACCGCCGACGAGCGCATTTTTCTCTCCAACCTCTCCCAAGCGCTTTTTCCAAAAAACAACGCCCTCGCTGCTCAGCTGGAAGCGCAAGCTCGCGAATTGCTGTCCAGAAAGGGTCCGCCTCTGATCGAATCTCCCGTCGAACAAGCCCAAGTCGCTCCTCAGGAGGACGTCGACGATTCGGCGACGCTCGAAGATGAGCTGCAAACGCTCGACGAGCTGATCGGTCTGGCTCAGGTGAAACAAGAAATCCAAGGGCTCGCCCGCTTCCTGGAAATCCAAAAACAGCGACTGGAACACAACCTGAAAGCCACCCCGCTTTCGCTCCATTTGGTTTTCTCAGGCAACCCAGGCACGGGCAAAACCACCGTGGCCCGCATCCTGGCTCGCATCTTCAAGAAACTGGGAGTCCTGCAGAAAGGCCATCTCATCGAAACCGATCGCATGGGTCTGGTGGGCCAGTACGTCGGCCACACCGCCAAGAAAACCTCTGAGGTCGTGGAGAGCGCCCTCGATGGCGTGCTCTTCATCGACGAAGCCTACAGCCTTTTAAGCGGTGGCGAAGGCGACTTCGGTAGTGAAGCGATCGATACGCTGGTCAAACGCATGGAGGACTATCGCGACCGCCTGATCGTCATCGTGGCGGGCTATCCCGCCAACATGGAGGAATTCATTCAGACCAATCCCGGACTGCGATCACGCTTCAGCAAAACCATCCTCTTCGAAGACTACCAAAGCGAGGAGCTCCTGAAAATCTTCCAAATCTTCTGCGCCAAGAATCAGTACGAGCTCTCCGAAAAGGCCAAGGAAAAGCTGACTCAACTTTTTGAATACATCCTCGCCCAACCCCGCAACGACTTCGGGAACGGCCGCTACGCGCGAAACTTGTTCGAACAAGTCATCCGCAACCAAGCCTTGCGCCTGAGCCAAATCGAAGGCGACCTCGATAAATCCGCCCTAATCACCATCGAAGCCGACGACATCGTATTCCCGTAAAGTAGGGAATACGTTTATGCTATCAGCTGGTTTTTGCGAAACCGGCAGGCAGTTAACAAGTCGATCTCCACAAGAAGGCGCGAAGAATAAGCATTTCCTAAACCAGGCTTCTATAGCTGGTCACAGCGCATTGGTTTTCGTGCCTCTTCGTGGCGAGAACCAATCATCGATTCAGATCGAACGAGGCTGATTCCAAACAACAGCGACTCTGCCTTGCGCTTCCACGTCCTCGCCAGCCGCATGCAAAAGGGGTTAACCACTTTTCTTCTGGCAAGGATACGGATAGATCCCTAGTAGTTCCTGCGATTCCTCCTCTCCATGCCCACCCGATTCCTGCAACAGCTGGTCGACAACCCCGACCGCGGCCCCGGACGCGTCTTCGCTTGGTTCATCCAGATCGTTATCATAGTTTCGATACTCGATTTCACCATCGAAACCATGCCCAGCATCTCGCCCACGCTTCGCTCTAGCCTGTGGCTGGTCGAAGTCGTCTCCATCGCCATCTTCACCGTAGAGTTTCTGCTGCGAGTCTGCTTTTCGAAAAAAGGCATACGCTACGCATCAATTTCGTTTCCAAACAAGTTCTCCTACGAAACATCGATAAGTCTTGCATAATTGACTTTTGCAAGATTTAGGCAGATGTTTCCTCAACCCGGAGCTAGCTATGGACTCACTCTCTCGACTCATCGGCGAACGCGTAAAACTCGCTCGGCAGGAGGCGAAACTCTCGCAAGAAAAGCTTTCGCACACCCTCGATTTCAAGGACCGGCAAACCTTGTCCACCATCGAAAATGGCCAACGCCGCGTCAGCGCGGAGGAACTCGTTCAATTCTCCGAAGCTCTTCGCAAACCTTTGGACTATTTCACAGATCCCTACCTGGTCGCGGGCGAGAAAGCCTTCTCCTATAGGTCGCTAAATGCGTCCGAAACGGAGATCGCAGACTTCGAGTATCTGGCCGGCTCTTACATCGCCACCCACCGTCGTTTCCAGGAACTGCTCGAACAAACGGCAAGCCCCGCACAAGCGAAGATTTCTTCGATCGGAGAGAAGACCCCTCTCGATTTCGCGACATACCAAGGCGAACGCTGTGCCGCTGCATGGGATCTAGGAGACGTACCCACAAAAAGACTACGCGAGGCGGTCACACAAGAACTTGGAATTCAAGTTTTATACGTCGACGCGCCTGCCTCAATATCTGGAGCTGCCTGTCGTTTAGACGATGGAGCTTATATTCTGATTAATCGAAACGAGCCCAATACTCGACAGAACTTTGATATTGGACACGAACTGTTTCACTTGCTCACTTGGGACAAGCTCCCCCCGGCGCGTCTCGATCTCGTTATCGATGAATCAGAGATCAAGAAAAAGCGCCCCGCTGCTGAGAAGCTCGCTGACGCATTCACAGCTGGACTACTTATGCCCTCCGAAACAATGAGACAGATTTGGGCAAGACGTGGCGACCAAGACCATGAAGAGTGGATCACCCAAACAGCAGACCAGCTTGGTGTTTCGCCCATGGCTGTCTATTGGAGAATGGTCAATCTTCGCGTCTTCAAGAAAACCCGCGAAGCACAGCAGGCCGCTGCAGCCCTTCGCGGAAAAAGTGTGGAAGCCCGTCCACAACTTTTCAGTCCAGAGTTCGTAGGAGATCTGTACAAAGTGTTGGAGCGTGGGGCCATCACAGTGCGAAAGGCGCTCAAGCTTCTCGACATTGATCAGGAGGAACTCGAAGATCTTTTCGCTTCCTACAAACTAAAGCCACCATTCGAGCTGTAGTTACCTAGTGAATCCTCCGACTCGAAACAGTATCATACTTGTTGATACAAATGCTATCGCCGCTGCTCACAAACTCAACTGCTGGAATGCCCTCAAGCGAAGCTACAAACTACATACAGTAGAGCTCTGCATAGAAGAGGCCACACGACCAAACAGACAAGGACGCCGTCTTGTCGATCGAGATCCCGATCAGCTAAAAAGTGACTTTGCGAAAGTCGTCATGGTGGATAAGAAATCCCAAGCTGAACTGATGCTTGCAGTGGGAAACCGCAACGATGTCGATGAGGGAGAACGCGATCTTCTGGCCTACGCCAAATCTCTTTCAGGAAATGTCTGGTGGCTCTGCGGGCCCGACAATGGCACGGTTCATGCCATGAGGATCTTAAGACTTTTCGAACGGATGGTTTCTCTCGAGGCCATTGCCCAAGGTTGCGGACATCGCTTCAAATCCCTGCCACAAAACTATTCCGAAGAATGGCTAGCGAACCACCGACGAGCATTCCTCTTCGATGACCTGTGACCAGCTTCTGAATTGAGTTAGCTGTTCTCAAAGAAGAGTCATTTCCGAAAAGCCGCAAAAAAGGCGCCCGATGCTAATCGGGCGCCTTTCGAAAAAAAGTATCGAAAAACCTAGGACAGCTTGGACTCGATCAGTTCTTCGAGCTTGACGATGTCCTTGGCGAAGTTGCGGATGCCTTCGGCGGTCTTTTCCGTGGCCATGGCGTCTTCGTTGAACATCCAGCGGAAGGTGTTCTCATCCATGGCGATCTTCTCGATATCCTGCTCCTGAGCGATCTCAGGGCTGAGCTTGCGCTCGACCTTGCCGGATCCGTTCTTGAGCTCTTCCAGAAGATTTGGAGAGATCGTAAGGAGGTCGCATCCAGCGAGTTCTAGGATTTCGCCCGCGTTGCGGAAGCTCGCTCCCATAACCTCGGTTTTGTATCCAAACTTCTTGTAATAGTTGTAGATGGCTTGTACGGAAAGCACGCCTGGATCTTCCGGCGCTTCGTAGGTCTTGCCTTCCTTCGCCTTGTACCAATCCATGATACGGCCGACGAAGGGGGAAATTAGCGTGACCTTGGATTCGGCGCAATGAACGGCTTGAGCCATGGAGAATAGGAGTGTAAGGTTGCAGTGGATACCTTCCTTTTCGAGCTCAGCTGCCGCGTTGATGCCTTCCCAGGTCGAGGCGATCTTAATGAGAATGCGGTCACGGGAAACGCCCTTCTTTTCGTAGAGGGCGATGATTTCACGAGCCTTCGCGATGGAACCTTCAGTGTCGAAGGAAAGACGGGCGTCGACCTCGGTGGAAACGCGGCCCGGCACGATATTCAAAATTTCGATACCGAAACGAACCAGCAGTTCGTCGATGATGGCGTCGACGCGCTTCGCCTTGGGCTTGCTCGAATCATCCGCTTCCTTGATGGCGGCATCGACGATGGAGGCGTATTCATCCTTTCCAGCAGCCTTCAAGATGAGGGTCGGATTGGTGGTCGCGTCGCGAGGTTCGAACTCCTTGATGGATTGGAAATCGCCAGTGTCGGCAACGACCGTGGTGAATTCCTTAAGCTGATCCAGTTGAGTGAGGGTTGATACTTCTGTCATAATGTTTTGTTTAAGCGTTAAGTGCGGCTTACAGTTTTTAGGTGCGCTTTATAGCAGTGAAAGCCTTAGCCGGTCGAACGTTATTCCCCTTGTTTCCCCTTTGTTTCCCGAACAGTCTTCACAGCCAAAAGTTTCATTCATGCTTAAGGAAAACTATTTTAAGACTACGCAGGTCCTGCTCGAACGCGTCTACCTTCACAACCAGTCAACGATCGAAACGCTCGGTCCATTGATGGCAAAATCTGTCGCCGAAGGGGGCGTGATCCACACCTTCGGCAGCGGACATTCGGAAATCATTGGCCGCGAGATGGTTGGACGAGCTGGCGGTCTGGTCTGCGTAAGCGCCATTCTGGATATGACTGGCGGATTCATTGAAAATCTGGAGGGCTACGGCACCCAGCTGGCTGCCCGCTACGACAGAAACCACGGGCTCAAGGCAGGCGAGTTTCTCATCGCGATCTCCAATTCGGGAAAGAACTGCTCGCCCATCGAAGTCGCCCGCTACGCTCATGAAAAGGGCTTGAAAGTCATCGCCCTCACATCGGTGGGCATGGCTCAGCAAGTGAAGACCACTCATTCGGAAGGCAAGAAGCTGCACGAAATCGCCGACTTCGTTTTGGACAACTGCGGATCCATGGGAGACGCCATCGTGGAACTGCCGGAGAAAGGCAAGTTCGCCGGCCCGACTTCGACCATGGCTGGAGCCCTGCTGATCAATTTGCTGCAGATGGAGATTCTGCAGCATCTCGACGCGATGGGCGTGGAGGCTCCGCTGCTGCGCAGCCAAAACACCGAGGGAGCCATGGAAGCGAATCGGGCTCTGGCTCGCAGCTACCAAGGACGACTCAGCAAGCCCCTCTAAGCGCCAGGCAAGCGTCGCGACTCGCGCTTGCGGCGGCGGACTCGGCAGTGGTCCATGCTGGAGCGTGACTCTACCTAGGGCCGCGAATCCTGATCCCTTTCGCTGAAAACGAGGCGCAATTTTTGCAATGCTTGGCGGCATCAGCTACGATTGAGCGTTGCGTTTCAACCAGCATACGCAGAATTGGAGCTTAATAACTTATCAACGAATCATGTTCCAGGTCACCTTTAACGATCAGGCCCTGAAGGAGCTGGAAAAGCTCCCCACGCTAAAGCAGCTGGCCGTCATCGACCCGCTCAGCAACTTGACGGAATTCCAGCTGAACCATCCGGAAGAGCCGCTGGGCAGCTTCCGCCGCGACGGAGCCACCATCTTTCGCCTGCGATCCGGCGATCATCGCATCTACTTCAAGCGCGAAGGCGTCTCGCTGAACACTTTGTGCATCCTGCACAAGAACACGCTTACCGATTTCATCTACCGCACCAAGCTGCCCATCTCCGAAGAGCAGCTCGCGGAGCAGCATTCCTCATTCTGGAAATATCTGGAAACGCTGAAGCACTAACCCCCCTCCTCTCACCTTTTGGACGAAGACCCCGAACTCGAACCCAAGGAAGTCGCAAAGATAGACGGAAGTCAGGCCAGCAAGATCTACCTGCTCCCCAATCTCTTCACCGCTGGAAATCTCTTTTTCGGCTTTCTCGCCATCAAAAACTGCATCCAAGCGCGCTACAACGTGATGCTTGGCGACGATTCCTCCGATCCGAACGCCCTCTACCGGCAGGCCGTACTGTTCATCCTCGGCGGCATGCTGTGCGATTCGCTCGACGGCCGGGTGGCCCGGCTCGGCGGGCGAGAGTCCCTCTTCGGCAAGGAGTTCGACTCCATCGCCGACATCGTCACCTTCGGCATCGCGCCATCCCTGATGGTGCTCTTCCTGCTGCTCAATCCCGCCCACAACGAGGACTACTCCACCAAGGTCGGCTTCTTCCTGGCATTCGTCTACCTCCTGTGCGCTGGCGTGCGCCTGGCGCGCTTCAACGTAATCACCCACCCCGCGGTGTATTCCGAAAAGCTGGACAAATCCAGCGGAGACTTCCTAGGGCTTCCGGTGCCGGCCGCGGCTGGCATGATCGCTACCCTGGTCCTCGTCATGACTAAACATGGTCTGGAGCAGCGTTGGGCTATCGCCCTGCCGGTGCTGATGCTCTTCATCTCCTACCTGATGATCAGTTCGATCCGCTATCCCAGCTTCAAGAACATCGGCTGGCAGACTCAGATCCGTTTTCGAACCTTCGTGGCGGTGCTGGCGCTTTTCGCCATCATCTACTTCTCCCGCGAATACGCCTTGGTGCTGATGTTTCTCGGCTACCTCTTCTACGGCGTCGTTCGCCATCTGTTGCGCCTGCGCAAGAAAGGCGAAGGAGCAGATCCCGCCGAGGAATAAGCCTTCCAATAAGTGGCAACAACTCGTGAAGAACCGCGCAATAAGCTGGTGAAATTCGTTTTTTTTTAACATGCGCTTTTTTGCCAGCAAAGAAACCCCACAGGCTTGCACATTTTCGAATCCTTCTTAGTGCTTGAATTCCATTTCTTTACGTCGCTTATCCCCGATATTCACAGAGCATAAGAATACGGCTTATCTTTTTAAATTAATTAACTACTATCCATTGGAATTGTCAGAAACTCCAAAACTCCGCTAACTCGTCCCCAATGAAGTTCAAAATCCACCGCGATCATTTCAGCAACGGTCTCCAACAAGTTCTCAACGTCGTTGGATCGAAGGCAACGATGCCAATCCTCAGTAACGTTCTCATCGAGGCGGAAGGCGAAACGATCTCGCTCACCACGACCAACCTTGACCTCGGAATCTGCGCTCGAATCAAGGCCACGGTGGAGGAGGAAGGCGCGGTGACCTTGCCGGTGAAGCGTCTGGCGACCATCGTGAAGGAGCTTCCCAATAGCGACGTGAAGGTCGAGGCTTCGCCCAACAACCAGGTCAAGATCGCATCCGGTGGTTCGAACTTCAAGATCATGGGCATCAGCCGCGACGAGTTCCCGGCCTTGCCTGAGTTCAGCGACGATCGCTCCTTCACCATCGAACAGGGCAACCTGGCCAGCATGATCAAGAGCGTGTCCTACGCCCAGTCGACCGACGAGACACGCTACATGCTCAACGGGGTGTTCTTCAATTTTCTCGAACCGGAAGAAGGCGCTTCCGGGAAGCTGAGCCTGGTGGCTACCGATGGTCGCCGCTTGGCGAAGATCGACCACGAGATGGAAGTGGGCGAAGGCATGTCCGGCAGTCTGATCCTTCCTGCCAAGACCGTTTCCGAGCTGGTTCGCCTGCTCGACAAGGGCGAGACCTTGAAGATCGCTTTCAACGATCGTCGAGTGGCCTTCCAGATTCATACCAAGGACGATTCCGACGGTTTCGTGGGCGACATCCATCTGGTTTCCAAAGTGGTCGAGGGCAATTATCCGAATTATCAACAGGTTATCCCCAAGGAGACGCATCAGCGCATCAAGGTCGAGCGTGAGCTCTTCCTGCAGTCCATTCATCGCGCCGCCCTGGTGACCACCGATAAGTCGAACCAGGTTAAGATCCAGATCAGCAACAACTTGATGGAGCTTTCCGCGTCCAGCCCCGATTTCGGCGAGTCTCACGAGTCGCTGGCGATCGACTACAGCGGTCCGGACCTGCAGGTCGCCTTCAATCCTCAATTCCTGATGGATCCGCTGAAGGCCTTGGCCAAGGACGAGATCTTCTTCGAGTTGAAGGACGAGGTCAGCCCTGGCGTTTTCAAGACCTTGGAGAGCTTCCTCTGCGTGATCATGCCGGTTCGGTTGACCTGAGCGAGGTCGACCCGAGCGGACCCCGATTTTCCAAGACCCGCTTCTTGTGAGGCGGGTCTTTTTGCGCAGCGGCGCCTTGTTTGATGAAATCAACGCTTCGTGCTGGATCGTAACCCAATCTCAGCGTAGTTTTCAGAGCTTCGTCCTCTTTAGGATTGAGGACGCGATGAACCCGCATTTTGTGCTCAGCCAAGTTTTCTAAAATGGATATTCCGCAAAGCGCCCTTTCTCCCTACGTGGAGTATTTTGTCTATATCTGCATCGGACTCTCCCTCTTTCTCGGGATTATGAACAACCGTAGCACATCCCTGAAAGTGTCCGTATTCAATCGTTGGGCACGCTGGCTGGCAGTGTCGCAGGGCGCAGCCTACCTGGCTTTCGAGGGAAACTGGTTCGAGCGGCCCTTCTGGGTGCTCAGCGTGACCTTCTTCCTCGGCTGGATGCTGCTGGAGACCATTTACACCTGGTTCGCCATCAGCGCCCTTAGTCAGAGCGGACTGGCTCTTTTTCCTCGTTTCAAGGAAAACACCTCGGGAGAGGAATGGCCGGCTCAGAAGCAGCTGTTCGAGGTCAAGGACTGGCTTAGAGGAAAAGGCTTCTCGCGATCCACCGCGGTTTTGGCAGACCTAGGCCACGGGATCCAGGTTCGCTCCAGCATCTTCCAGAGCGAGGACAATTCGATTCGTTTTCAGATCCTCTTCGTGCCGCAAAGCAATGGAGATATCGGCTACTGCTTTTCCTTCGCCTCGGAAACCGAGTCAGGGGAACGCATCGTGACCGACAATCTCTACATGCCCTACGGAGGCTTCTATCCGTCGAGCTGGTACGTGCTGCGCAAGCCTTGGTGCCGCAGCATCGTGTCCCTCTACAAGCAGCATAGGAAGCGATTGAAAAACAGAAAGCTGCAGGCCTTCGACGACGATCCGATCGACGACCTGAACAATCAGCAGCGCGTGCTCGAAAAGACCAATATCGAGGAAGGCTTCCTCGTGCCTCCCCACCTCCAAGAGGAGATGGGCCGCATCACTTGGGAAGGCCGATACCGTGTCTGGAAGGAAGTTTGGCTGCTCAACTATTTCGGTCGCCCGACAGTCTAAGCAGCCGTACTGGGTTTAGACTGTCGAAAGGCGATGTCGGATAAACAGCGGTCGGTGAGAACCGCTGGGCAATAGTCGTTCAGGACTGCTGCGAGGCTTCCGCTTCGATTTGGTCGGGTAGCAGCCATTGGCCGCTTTCGTGTCGACGAGCCCACTTGTCGCCTTGCTCGCCAAGGGCCACAAGATGTATCCAGCTATTGGTTACGAGATCGTTCAAGTGTGGCTGCTGCTGCAAGATGCGATCGATGGTGGCCGGTTCGGCGGCGATGCAGGCCAGCAAGCGGGCGGGCCGGTGGGCAAAGTCCTTTCCGTCGTGCACGGACTGCCAAGGCAGTCCCACCTTGAGGTCGTTCTCGTTGCCAATCGCGACGCCGATGCCGCCCACCACGTTGTGGATGGTCTTTTGACCGCTGCCGTAGGTCTCGTTGTTGGAGGCGGAAGCGAAGTACTGGAGATTGATCCAGCTCCCCACCACCAATGGACCTGCGAGAATGTTCTCGAGCCGCATTCCGTCGGGATCGTTCCCAGCGTCGTATTCGTGCAGGAAGGCCTTGCCCTTCAAGTCGCTCGCTCGGGTCCACGAGCGTGGAGCGACGATGAAGGCTTCGTTTCCGGCGAGCCCCCATTCGGGGCGCACCTGCGACCAGTCCCGACTACGAGCGCGGATTTGCTCGGTATTGGTTTGGCTGGAAGCGATGCCCAGCGTGGCGCGTCGTTCTAGCAGACAGAGGTCGCCCGCCTGTTTCAAGGCCTGTTCGGTTTCAGCCACTTTCGCTCGGCTCCCCACTGGGATGCTCTCCGTGTCGAAAAGCTCCACTTCGTCTGTTGTGGTATTATGGATACCGGCAAGGAAAAGGCTGTCGTCTGGAATCACAATGCCACGGGCTTTCAGACCGCTGCGAATGGCCTTGTCGTTGAGCAGGCTGACCGCTAGGCGAGCATTGACGTCGCCCGCGTTTCCCCCGCAGGCGCCGCAGTCCAAGCTCGAACCGTAGGGATTGTTGGCCGTTTCGCTGCCGTGTCCGCAGATGAGCACGATGGGGGCGACGTTTTCCGTGAGGTTTATTCCTCTCAGAAGGGTTTCCGCTAGATCGAGGCGCTGCTTCTGCCCAAGGGCATCCAGGAACTTTGGCACTAGCTTGTTTCGGAACGAAGGATCAGACTTAGCCAGACTTGGAAAGCTGGCTTTGAGGAGCTTGCTCAGATAGCTCAGGCCGATGGCTTCCACGAAAGTGAAACAAGATGCCGCGGATTCGCGAAAGCGTCTCCAAGCATCACGCTTGCTGGCCGCCTCGCCTGCTTGGCTCTGCAGCGAAATCCACTCGTCGCAGTCCAGGCGCGAAACGCTCGGCGCGGTCTTGACCGGTGGAGCCAGCAGAGCTGGACAAAGCGCCTTGTCACTTTGGGTTCCAGGGATGTGGTGATGAGCAGGAATGCCGAAGAATCCGGCGAAGCCGATGGTTTGGGCGTCCGGCATGACCGACTCGAGGCTGCGGCGAAACCGTTCCGAACGAACGTCGATGCAGAAAACCGCCTGCAGCGAAGGTCGATCCTTCACTGGCTCGTTTTGAGGAACGATCTGGGTTCTCAAATGGTTTTCGACAGAGAGCTCCACTGCCGATTGCCAGAGGAGCCGAAGCGCCAGCTCGACCGAGATCCCGGGCTCTCCGGTGTCGCTGAGGTCTTCCATCAAACTGCGTTTCCAACCGAGGATTCTATCTTCGTCGTCATTGGAATTCAGATACAGGACGAGTTCGTAGCAGAGCAAGATGGCGAGCAGCTGCAGGCAGTTGTCGTCGGATTCGCCACGTAGTTCCCTCTCACGATCGAGGTATCTTAGGTAGCCTGACCAGCCAGGCAGCTCGAGGAACGCCCGCTCCAGAATATCGGCGCAGCGTTCCGCGGGAATCTCTAGGCAGGCAATCACATAGCGAATCGCCTCCGTAGGACTATCAGGAATCGAAGCGATGATGCCCTGCACGTTTTTGAGCCCATGGTAGGAGAGGTTGCGATCGATAGCGGCAAAGCGTCTCCAGCCCGAGAACAGCGACTGTTCTTTCCAGGGAGAGCTCCAGATAGATTGTCCGCGGTCGAAGTGAGCGGCGCACCACTTGCCCGCCTCCTGCTTGAGGACATGGTTCCAGCGCGTGCCCTCTCTTCGGTCGAGATAGGCGCTGAAGGTGCCGATCTGAAACTCCGGATAGTCCGGCTTCTGATAGGATGCGGTCAGGCGGATCGACGTGTCAGCGTCGAAGCGAAGGTCGCGCTGCGTGAAGGCTTCCCGAATGGCGGGCGACGCGAGGTCATGGGCTTTTTGTAGGCAATCTTTGGATACGTGACCGTCGGTATGCTGTTGGTGGAGATAGTCGAGCGCAGGCAGCGGATAGTCGCCGTGCGAAAGCTTCAAATGGCTGGATGCCTCCCAGATAGGTCGATCGGCGTACCCGATGAATGGGTTTACGGCGACGAAGTGAGTGAGCGGCCATAGTGGGGCGATGGTGTTGATCGCCTGCTCGATGTCGCTTTGCAGGTTGTGATTCGTTTTCATGAGTGAAAGGCGTTGGAACAGTTAGGCTTGATCAGGATGAAGGCGGAGGAAACGGATGGTGCGGTCCGCGATTGTGTTCAGATAGAATCCGTTGAAGGCATGCACATAGAGTTTCGATACCCAGCTGTCAGGTCTCGCTGCTTTGGATAGGTTTTGTAGCAGTATCGTAAAAATGAATACGCAGAAGATAATTCCGGCTAGCGTTGCGTCGAAAACGGAGCTGGTGAGAGTATGCACAGAAATTTCAGGAGCTACCCACCACGCTGCGAAGTTCGTGAGCAGGAGATAAGCGCTTCCGATAGCGGCGGCCGAGAGGAAGCCGTTGGCAGGGCGCTGTGTGGGAGATTGATAGAGCAGCTGTATCAGAGCCGCGGCCAGCACCGCAGCGAATACGTAGGCGCCTGGCTTGCTGTCGAATCCGCCAGACAGCGCGACAAAGAGACCGAGAGACAGCAGGAATCCCGCTGCAGCTGCAGCGACCAGCTTGAGCGGAGTCCTAGGCTCTGTATTTGCTGGAGCGCTACGGGTTTCAATGGCGCGCACGCTCGACCCGGAAGAGAGAAAACTGTGCGCCTTGTAAAGCGAGTGGGCTACGATATGCAGCAGCGCCAGGTGGAAGGCGCCGAGCCCGCACTGCATCAGCATGAAACCCATTTGGGCCACGGTAGAATAGGCGAGGCTTCGTTTGACGCTGGTCTGCGAGAGCATGACCAACGACCCGAAAGCCGCTGTGATCGCTCCGGAAAGGGCTAGCAGATGGAGTGGAGCCGATGTATCCGAAAATTGGTAGAATGGCGCGAAGGTGATGATAAGGATCCCGCCTGCGTTGACGATGCCGGCGTGCATGAGGGCCGAAACGGGAGTTGGTGTTCCCATGGTCTCAGGTAGCCAGGTGTGGAACGGGAACTGCACCGACTTCAGGATCGCCGCCGCTGCGATGAGCCAAGGAATGTAGCTAGGAAGGACCGTCTCCTCAGCGCGCAGGGAATAGAAAATCTGCTCGAAGCTTTGACTGCCAAAGGCGAAGTAGGTCCCGCTGAAAGCGATGGCCAATAGCAGGTCGCTGATGCGACTAACTAGAAATTTCTTGCGAGCGGAGTACCGGGTGCCGCGTCGGGCAGGATAGAAGACCAGAAGCTGGTGCAGGCAAAGGCTTGTCGCGATCCAGGCGACGAGAAACTGAGCCAGTCCCGGGGCCATCACGAGAGCGATCACGGAGCCGAAGGTGGCGCACATCCACTTGGTGAAACGTCCGTGGTCCGGCTCGCCTGCGAGATAGTGCTTGGAGAAACGCAATATGATCGCGGCCAGGAAAGTGATGAGAAGCGCTAGGGGGATGGACAAGGCATCGAATCGCAGACCGATCCACTGATCGCGCGTCACGGATAGGAGTACCCCTTCTCGCCCGGCCACAAGCCAGGCAGCTCCAGCGAGTAAAGTAAGCGCGAAAGCGAGCCACCCATGGCGCTCCCCGAGCGAAGCGGCCCGCAGCGGGTTCGCGTTCAGCCGAGCTGACGAAGCGAGAAGCCAAATCAATAGCGAAATGGTGGAGAAGGAAGCTCCGATGAATAGGATGTTGTCCATGCGACACAGTGTACGCGATTGACATTTATAAATCAAATATAAGTATTATAAGAAATCGTTCACTTTTATAAAACCATAGGCCTTGGATGACTCAGCTCAACTATCACCACCTCAGGTACTTTCATGCCATCGCGCGGGAGGGCAGTCTGACCAAAGCGGCCGATCGGCTAAACGTTTCGCAGTCCGCTTTAAGCATTCAGCTGAAGAAGCTGGAGGAGTCGCTTGGCTGCTTCTTGTTCGAGCGCGAGCACAAGACGCTTTCGCTTACGGAGGAGGGGCGCATGGTGTTGAACTATGCGGATGCGATCTTTCGCACGGGCGAGGAGATGCTGGCCACGCTGCACAACCGCGGCGGGCACTACCGCAGCGTGATTCGAGTCGGAGCGGTGTCTACTCTTTCTAAGAACTTCCAGATCACCTTCCTCAGCGACGCCCTCGACGATCAGGAGGTGGAGGTGGTCATCTACTCGGCTAACTTGCAGGAGCTGATCGGCCAGCTGAAGGCTCACACTCTAGATATCGTTTTGTCGAACAGCGCCGTGCCAGCGGAGGTGGAGCCCATGACCCGTACGCAGATCGTGGCTGAGCAAGCGGTGAGTCTGATCGCTCCTCGGGACTATGAGTTCAAGGTGGATTTTCGTTTTCCCCAGGATTTGCAAGGGGCTCCGGTGGTGCTGCCGAGCCGCGAAAGCAGCCTTCGCTCGAGCTTCAACCTGCTTTTGGAGAAGGCGGGAATCGTGCCTCTCATCGCGGCGGAAGCCAATGACATGGCGACCTTGCGTTTGATCGCTCGCGAGGTGAACGCTATCACTCTAGTGCCCCCGATCGTGGTCTTGGATGAGCTTCGCAGCGGCGAGCTCAAGGAGCTTTGTCAGGTACCGAATCTGAGGGAAACGTTTTACGCCATCACCGCGGATCGCCGCTTCCCAAACCGATACGTGCAGCGTCTACTGGACAAGCCATGGCAGGGCGGGTTTGCGGTCTAGCCGCCGATGTACGACATCTCCACCTTCTTTTTTCGCTCTGCGGGAACGCCTTTGTGTCGATCTTCTGAATACCGATCGTGCCGTCCCAGCCAAATACGCGACAGAAACTGAAGCAGTTCGTCGTCGCTGACTCCGCTTCGGATCTTTTCCTTTAGGCTGATGCCGCTTGATGCGAAGAGACAGGTGTAGAAGTCTCCCTCCGCCGATATGCGGGCTCTGTTGCAGTCGCCGCAGAACGGATTTGTAATGGAAGTGATGATACCGAATTCGCAATCGGTGTCGTCGAAACGGTAGCGTGTCGCTACCTCGCCTCGATAGCTCGGATCGACAGGCTTGAAGGAGAACCGGCTAGCGATCGTATCCAGAATTTGCTTAGCGGGAACCACTTCGCCGAGCTTCCATTGGTTGGTTTCGCCGACGTCCATAAACTCTATGAAACGCAGGGTGATCTTGCGCTCGCGGAAGTACTCGGTCATTGGCAGGATGTCGCAATCGTTCATGCCGAGCTTCGCTACCATGTTGACCTTGACGGAGAGTCCAGCTGATTGGGCGGCGTCGATTCCATCGATCACCTTTTGCGGGCTCGAGCTTTGGCCATTCATCGCGGCGAATCGATCCGTATCCAAACTATCGAGACTAACGTTTATTCGTTTCAATCCAGCGTCCTTGAGCTGCCCAGCCAGGCGAGGGAGCAGGACCCCGTTGGTGGTGAGGGAGATGTCTTCGATCCCGACCTCCTGGGTCAGTTTCGAAATGAGCACGGGGAGGTCTCGTCGCAGCAGCGGCTCTCCGCCCGTGATGCGGATTTTTTTCACGCCCAGCTTGACGAACGCGTGAGCCAGCCGAACGAGCTCCTCGTAGCTCAACAGAGCGGATCGGGGCAGGAAGACGTGGTCCGGACCGAAGAGTTCGCGAGGCATGCAGTAGGTGCAGCGGAAGTTGCAGCGATCCGTCACCGAGATGCGCAGGTCGCGAAGGGGGCGTCCCAGTTTGTCCGTTATTTGGCTCATTCGATCGTCTAATATGAAGCAAGCGGAGCGTCAGGTAAAGCGGCAAGCGAAGGCCTGAGCTTAGCTGCTGATCTAGAGGCGCTTACTTTAGCGATCTGAGGATCTTGTCGGATTCCGCCTTGAGGGCGCTGTGCGCGTCGTCGTCCAGTTTCTCGTTCGCCAGAAGCTCGCGTCTCAGCCAATCCAAGGCGGCGGCATGGGCCCGGCGCTTGATGCTTGCTCGAGTTCCTTTGAAGAAAAGCTTCTTGGCCCAGGTGCCGCGGGGCGAGTGCAAGCCGAGGTAGATGGTGCCGACCGGACAGTTTTCGTTCCCTCCGTTCGGACCGAGGTAGCCAGTGGTGCTGAGGGCGAAGTCGGACTCCAGCTTTTCCGAGATGCCGACGGCCATGGCGATGGCGACCTCCATGCTGACCTCGCCGTGCTGCTGCATCATCTCGGCGGGTACGCCCAGTAGCTCCTCCTTGCTGGAGCTGGTGTAGGCGATGAGGCTGCCCTTGAAGAAATCCGTGGCGCCCGAAAGGTTGGTGAGCTCGTCGGAAACCATTCCGCCGGTGCAGCTCTCCGCGATGGCGAGGGTGAGTTTCTTTCGCTTCAGCAGGTTCGCAACCGTCTTCTCCAGAGAATCGTTTCCGCAGGAGATGAAGTTTTCGCCGAGCAGCTCTCGGCATTCGTAGGCGATTTCGACCAGCTCGTCGTAGCGATCTACCGTATCCGAGTATCCGATACGGAAATCGACCATTCCCAGATGGGCGCAGTAGGCGACCTGCAGGCCCTCGCGCTTGTCGAATACGGGCTGGAGCAACGTCTCAAGGGAGGACTCCCCCACTCCCGAGGTGCGAAGCTGGATGTGGTTTTGCTCGCCGCCCAGGATATCCTTTTCACGCAAGCGCGGCATGACCTGATTCTCGAACATCGGCCGTAGCTCCCCTGGCGGACCCGGCAGCATGACGAGGATCTTGCCGTCCTTTTCCAGCCAGATGCCTGGCGCGGTACCGTTTGGGTTCTCCAGCGCTTCAGCGTTTTGGAAGCGATAGGCCTGTTTCCGGTTGTTTTCGGTGAGCTCGATGCCGAGCGCCGCGAAGCGATCTTCGATGGCCTGCATGAGGGTCGGGTCGAAGACCAGCGGTTCGCCGAGGCATTCGGCGATGACTTCCCTAGTCCGGTCGTCTACAGTGGGACCCAAGCCTCCGCTGGTGATCAGGACGTCAGACTTCTCCCAGTAGTGCTTGAAATGCTCCTCGATGTCGGCCGGATCGTCGGAAAGGGTGAGGTTCGCGTGCATGGTGGCACCCGCTAGCCGAAGCTGTTCTCCGATATAGGTCAGGTGGGTGTTTGCGGTCAAACCCAGCAAAAGCTCTTCGCCTAGAGTGAGTAAAATGATTTTAGAAGCGGAGACCATCGATGATCTTAACGATTCGCGATGGAATCGGATTGGTTTCTGGGCATAATTAGAATGAATTCACTTTGAGACAAATGCCAACCTCTGTGCCGAGTAATTTGAAGGAAAAGGTGCGGCGACTGCCGGATCGCCCTGGGGTCTACTTGATGAAAGATCGTTTAGGGTCAGTGATTTACGTGGGAAAAGCCAAGAGTCTGAAAAAGCGCGTTTCCACCTATTTTCAAGCTTCCCGTCGCTTCGCCGACCAGCCGAAGATCCGCGCTCTGGTGCAGATGATCCGCGATTTCGAGATCATCGAGGTGAAATCCGAGCCGGAGGCCCTGTTGCTGGAAGGCAAGCTGATCAAGAAATGGAAGCCGAAGTACAATACGGATTTCGTTGATGATAAACGCTTTCTGCTGGTGCGAGTCGATATGACCCGGGATCTGCCGCGCTTCACTCTCGCTCGCTTCAAAAAAGAGGATGGGGCCCGCTATTTCGGACCGTTCGCTCACGCCCAACATATTCGAAAAACGTTGAGCGAAATGCGTCGCCGCTTCGGCATCCTGCTCGGCGATGCCAGCCCTAGGCGTTTGGAGGACGGCAGGTTTCGGCTTTACGACGACGTACGCTCCGAGATTTACGGCCATGAGAACGTGGTCACGGTCGAGGGCTATCTGGAACGGCTTGAGGAGGCGTGCCAGTTCCTGGAAGGCAAGTCCCGCGAGTGGCTCGAGGAGCTGAAGGTCGAAATGGCGGAGCAGGCGTCCGCTCGCAACTACGAAAAGGCCGCGGAGCTTCGCGATATCGTTTTCTCGCTAGAGGCCTCGCTGAAGAAGACGCGCAAGTTCAAGCGCGAAGTCCAGGTTCCGAATACGGGTCAGGAGAGCATGGCTCTGCTGGGCAAGGAGCTCCAGCTGGCAGAGTTGCCGCGCGTCATCGAGTGCTTCGACATCTCCCATATATCGGGCACCTTCGTGGTAGCGTCCATGGTTCAATTCGTAGACGGAAAGCCGAACAAGACGGGCTATCGCCGCTTCAAGATAAAGAGCTTCGAGGGCAACGACGACTTCCGCTCCATGGAGGAGGTGGTAGGCCGACGGTATCGCCGCTTGAACGAAGAAGGAAAAGGCTTTCCCGACCTGATCGTGATCGACGGGGGACGTGGGCAAGTCGGGGCCGCGATCAAAGCCTTCCTCCTGCTGGATCTGGAGCCGCCGCTGGTGATCGGTCTAGCGAAGAAGCACGAGACCATCATTTTCGCCGACGAGCGCCCTCCCCTGCAGCTACCGCTGAACCATGCGGGACTCCAGCTCCTGCAGCGCTGCCGCGACGAGGCCCACCGCTTCGCCAATACCTTCAACGCGGACCTGCGCAGCAAGCGTATCCGCGAAAGCATACTGGACGACTTTTCTGGTCTCGGTCCGAAGCGCAAAGCCAGCCTGCTCGACGAATTTGGAAGCATCGACCGACTTAAGGCAGCCTCCATCACGGAATTGAGAACGGTGGAAGGCATCGGGCTCGAAACCGCGACGCGCTTGAAGCGGTTTCTGGACGAGCACTATACGCGATAGAACAGAGCTGCTCGAATCGATCAGTCCTTTAGCAGATCTTCCACGGCGTTAGCCAGATAGAGGTAGAGGCTGCCCATCGGTATCACATACTCGTTCTGACCCCAGAAGAACGGCCAGTCGCTCTTGTTTTCCGGATAATCAGGAGGGAGAATCAACACGCCAGGGACCACTCCTCCAGGTATGAAGGAGAAATCCGCCCGATTCGCCCCGTAGGCCACAGTCTGAGAATTAGCTCCGACTCCGGATACGAACGAGTAGTTGGAATCTGGATGCACGCCATGCAGATAGTCGATGCTGCGGAAAACGGGATTGGTTTCGATCAAATCGGGAAACGATTTGTGGAGGGCGTAGTTGGTAATGCCATACCGGATGACGGCTCCAGATCCGGCCCATCCCCCTCGAGTGATCGGGACTCCATACGGGTTTTCGGAAACCATCTCCTGGGCATTTTCCTTGTACTCGATGGCAAGTTCGCGAATGCGGTCACGGTAGTCGCCATCCATGAAGGGAATGGCTTGAGCGAGTATGAAAGCATTGAGAAAGAAACGCTCTTCCACCTGCGGGACCAGCTCCCTTATCGCATCGCTATATTGAGCATCTCCAGTGCAGATGAGCAGCTCGACTGCCGCTTTCAGCTTTTCCTCCTCCAGTCGCCCACCAGTGGTGTTTCCGACGCGAAACAGGTTTGGCTCCCGGCCGCTTTCGTAATCCCAAACCGATTTCGCTGTCTGGAGGCATTCTTGAGCTAGGGACGCATTGTGGGAGTCGAGAGCCCTGCTGGCGGCGGCAAGGGCGGCGGCTGAGCCGTAGTTGAGCGCCGAGGTATTCGTAGTGAAAGCCCATCGATCGTCGAAGCGGCTACTGTATCCATTTTCCTCGATTGGCGCCGGTTCGTTCGGCGTCGGATCCACGGTGGATGGCAGGTATTGCTGGCCCACAGTGCGCGAGGAAGCGATCGGATCCAAGCTGGGATCGTAGATCAGTCCATCCGTTTTGGTGATGCCGTCACCAAGATGCGGATACTGATAAAGGTGACCCGATACGATGCCCGGAATGGCATGTCCTACCGCTCGGTGCTGGGCGATCAGGGCCAGGGTGCCGTGCTCGATCTGCTGCAGGATATCCGCCGCTCCGTCCGGGCGCTGGATCTCAGCGTACTTACGGGCTTGGCTCACGGTTGTATTGTCTCGTTCCGGTCGAAATTGCTCCCAGACGTGAACGAGTAGCTGCACCGTGGAGTACTGCGACTGAGTTCGAATGTCGTAGTCTCCTGCGTCGTGCCACCCGCCGTAGTTGAGACCGGGTATGTGTTCGAAGGGGGCGAAATCAGTATCGGTGTCCTCTCCATGAGCGAAAAGATCGAAGTGCTCGTAGTTGGGCGGGGCTTGCAGAGCGTCGTCCAAGTGGTCCGCTCCGTGCCATACGCGATAGGCTTCTCGCACCTTCATGTGATCCATTTGCACGGGGAAAAAGACGTCGAGCGTAAGGTGCCAGTTTCCCTCTTGAGCTTTTTTCGAGATGGGAAAAGCGTTTGTTTTCGTATCGCCGTACTCGATACGATAGAGCCCTTCGTCCTGCGCTGAAGAAAAGTCGAATTCCAAATAGCGATAGCGCAGATAGCGTCCCCAAGACGTTGGCGCTCGCCGTGCCACCAGCTCTTCGCTGCCATCGGAGTTCACTCTGAGAAGACTGACTTCCGACGCGGGTTCGTCGTTGCTGTCGAGTTCGATGATAGCTCGCTTCGGCTGATTCGGGTGGTAGCCAACCTGTGAAAATCCGATCACGGGCTCGCGTATCCAGTTTTCTAATCCGCTAATATCCAACTCCCATTCGGCGACCTTTCCGGACTTGCCACCTGGCAGGAGGGAGCGAGTGACATACCAGCCATTTTGAGCTTTCGATCGACCGTCGTAAAGGCGCAGGGGTTGATCTCCTTCCACCACTCGGATGCGAACCCGCTGCTTCGAATCGGCAGGGGCCAAGACAAGCTCGTTTCCCTCCGCTATGGGGCTTGGCTCGGTCAAACCGTTTTCGCTTGTGATCATTTGGGCGGACGGATGTCGGGGGAAAAGTCCGGGCTCCCCGTCCATGATGTAGGATTTACCGAAATAGGCGGCGGGGAGGAACTCCATGTTGAATCCTGCCTTTCCGACCAGATGCTCGGGAAGCGCCTCGTCGAGATGAATGCTGGCGAGAATCTTGCCAGCCTCCGTCTTCACGACCACGCGATAGCGAAGCTCATGCTCCGGGTATTCGAGCAGGGTCGTGATGGTTTGGGTCTGGTGATCGATTTGCCGATCCACCAAGACCCCCATGCCATCCCATTGCTCCGGCGTGGGAAGAAGCCGAAGGTCCCCATTGGTCGCGGTTCGCTCGCCGTGGTGGATGATTTCGATGCCGCTCGTTTTGGCGTCGAAAAAGGTGCCGCCTGGAGGATTGCTGAATGCCAGGACGTTCACCCCGGGTTTTTCGAAATAGGATTCTTCGTTGAGGGAATAGGGCTCCTGGGCGAACAAGGTTGGAGCGGCGCAAAGCGCCAGCAGGGAAAGCGAGGCGAGTAGTCTTGGGGCTAGTGTCATAGATAGGGAAACGGTATCCCAATCGCCCGACAAATCAAATGGCTCGGCGTTCGACGTCCACCGCTGAGCGCGCCTAGCGTCTCGCTGCTTCAGGCCAGCAGTGCGCTATATAGATAGAGCTTTTTCATCTGTAGGTCGATAGCGAGCGCGAGCTGTCGAGCGAAGAGAGAAACGCTAATATGGAGCTGCGGTGCGCTGGATCCTTGTATGTAAAGAAAGGATAAAGAGTAGGCGCGTGGGCATCGCTCGGTCTCACTCCGAGATCTTGATCTGGATCTGGTAAAACGATGTTTTATCGAAATCGAGTATCCGCCAACGAAGCAACGAAGTTCCGTCGCCCAGAGCTCGCTCGCTTTCCAAGACCAGCGCTGCGGGTTTCCAATCCTTGAGATCGATCGAGGCGTGTACCGTCTGCGTGTAGTCTGGCGCGGCGAGATTTCGTCGATGGGCTAGGTGGAGAGAGCCTTGATCAAGAAAGAGAAATGGGGCGAACGCTGGCCCACTACCGCCGAAGGCGTGATTCGCCAGATCGCTCAGACCGTCACCATCCTGGTCCTGTGAGGCGTCTCCGGTGAAGATGCTTCGATAGGGCTGACCGGGAGAGCCGTTTGACGATGGGCTCGCTCGCCATGCCCACTCCTCATCCAGGTCGGCCTGCGCATAGGGATTCGTCCGAACGAGGCTAAAGCCATCCCCGTCTGCCGATTCCGGCCAAGGCGAGTCATCGTGATAGGAGAAGTCGAAAATGGCGTTTCCGGATGTATCTTCGAGGCGAATACGCTCTCCACCGTTCGCTAGTTTACCATTGACGAAGGCGCCGGCGATTGGGAGCTCCGGGCCATAGCGAACCACGAAGGCGTCGCGATTGTTGACGATTAGGATCGTTTCGCCCCGCTCTAGAATGAGTTGCGCCTCGACTGGGAAGGCGAATTCGACTCCTTCCGTGAAGCGCAAGCCGCTGAGATCGATGGCGCTCACCCCGATGTTCTGCAGCTCGATGTACTCGAAGTACGACTCGTCATCATATCCCGCCGCTATTTCCTGAGCGCTCGGCTGGGCAGGGTGATACATCAGTTCGCTGATGCTGAGGTTCTTCGAGCTAGGGGATTCGAGGGAACTCGTATTGAGTATTGTGATACTATCAAATCCAGAGATCTGACCCTGGTGGTCGCTGGCGACAAGGCTGAGCTCGTTTTTTCCAATCTGGAGTGGTAGGTCGATCTGCCAGCTACGCTCGTCGATCCATTTCACATCCAACCGCTCGCCCGTTTCCAGGACGGTGAGTTCCGATACGTCCACCCATCCAGTGCCTTCAAGTCTTGTAGTGGGGGTTGGCGATTCGAAATCATCGCCTCCATTCGTCGTAATGGAAAAAGGGATGTAAGGAAATTCGGAATACACCTGAACGAGAGCGTTGTCTCTTCGGGCGGCTATCCAGCTGTGGAAATGTTCAGCGAATGGGGCTTCGGTGCGGTCCGAAAAGTAGCTGATCCAACGGTTGATATAGTCCGCGTCGAAACCGTTTTCGGCGATATCGATCACATGCCCCAAGTAGCTGCGACGATGGCGTGGGATATTCATGAAGGATTTGAATGCGGTATTGCGCCCTCCTCCGTCGATGGACGCTTGCGGAGACTCGTAGAAGGAAATGTCGACATCCCAGGGAATGGCCATGACCCGCTGGTCGGTTGGGCGCTCATAGAGCAGAAGGTTGTGCGGAAGGCCCCGCTGATTGTAGGTGTCAATGGTACCGGTCAACGCTTGCATGGCCATGACGCGCAGCCAGTTGTCGATATCGATCACCTCCGAAAGGGCTGCCTCCAAGTCTTCGTCTTCGCTCATGGCTTTGGCCAGCTTGACTATGGGCGTGAAGTCGTCCCGCGAAAGGTTGTCTTTGATCAGGAAGTTGTGCCGATACGCCTCCTTGTCATTTCCAAGATAGCGAATGGGTACGGATTTTGTTTCATCGAAAACCGACTTCGAGCTTTCGGGATCGCCGTCGATAGTGCTGCTTGGGTAGTAGATCACTTCGTATTCGAAGGTCGTTCCTTCGTCGCCATCCTCGTAGCTCGACTCCTTCCAGATATCTCCGAACCGGGCCAGTTTCAGCTGCGCGTGCTTGTCGTCGGTGGCTCGAGGCGCTTCGATGTAAGCGAGGTCGCTGAAGTGGGTGGGAATGCCACCGACTCGTTCAGCGATCTGGTAGTAGATGAGCTCGTTCGTCGCAACACCTGCTCCGTTCGCGAGGAAGCTCTCGCCATCGCCCTTGGGTATGGATCGACCGCCGTCGATGGATATGGTGTCGTGCGCCCCGCGAAACAGGTGGTCGCTGGGAAACTTCACATTCCAGCCGACGCGAGGGGAACGACGACCGAAGGGCGAACCGCGAAGGCGGACGCCCGCGTCGTACCAGATCTCGCTATCGCCGTATACCACCGTGGCTCCGAGTCGTCGCTCGCTGGTCACGTCGACATTTGAGTGCATGGAGTTCGCGTCATCGTCTGTCATGATTAGCCTCAGGATCGGGCTTGGCGTAGAATTCTCAGTACGGTCCCCAATGCGAATCAAAGCCCGTGATCTTTCGCCAGCGGGTGGGTGGAGGGCGCTGACCTGCTGCCCAGAAATTGCCTCTACATAGAACTGGATGATGGCGCCTGTCTTGAATGATGGAAGCATCGCTACGTATTCATTTCCTGAATGCAGAGACATCGGTACGCTTTTCCACTGGCTTTGGTCGCGGTAGTGTACCGTAGTGGACGAGGATTCACTTGGAAAATCGACGAAAGCGGAGATCCTGATGGGTTCTCCCTCCATGGGGACAAGCGGACTGTGACTCACTCCGAGGATGGAAGGAGGAGGACCGCCATGAAGAAGCGTGCTGTTGGCTTGGCCGGGAGTGCCGCTGGATGACGGCTGGGAGAGGATATGAGCGCGGGCGAGACGATTGAAGTAGAGGCCTGTACGGAGTTGGGGAGATCCCGACAGCCATTTGGCCCTAAAGCTGATTTGGTAAGTTGATTCTGGATCGATCTGGTGTTGATCAGCGAGTGTTGTGGACGCGACATTGTAAGTGTGGTCCATGGCGGAACTGGCGTTGAGGCGAAGGGCTTTTCCCCCTCCTCCCAGATAGACTACCTGGCTTTCGAGGTGTGTGCCGAGGATGCGCCAGTTCAAGGGGGTGCTTCCGAGCGCATCAGTTTCGAAGTCTCCGTTTTGTATCAGTTCTTTCGCTACACCGTCGGGATCTAAGACTATCGAAATGTCGTCGATCAAAACCTCTCCGCGATCCAGCAAGCCAATGAGAAGTTCATGGAAGCCTATCGGGTTGTTCGTCCCTTCCGGTTCGGTGGCCAGTCCGCGATAGGAAATGTTCTGCCACATGGACTTTTCCGATTCGTCGCTAGCTTTCCAGGATGCGGGGTTTCCATTGTCGGCGAACGGATGCACAAGCTCCAGAGTAGATCCATCTCCATCGGCCCCTTTGGGCCACGGGACATCATCAAAGTAGTGCACGTAGTCCGCGGTGTTCCCATTTGCATCGAGAAGGTGGATACGATCGTTCGAGTTGCTTAGACTTCGGGAAAATGCCTGATCGTTGAGAACGAGATACTGTCCCGGGCCCAAGCTCGCTCCGTTTGGAAAGTCGTATTCGAAGGCGTCTTGAAATGACCAACCGGAGAGATCGACCTGCTCCGAAGAGCGATTGTAGAGCTCGATCCATTCCAATCCGTTTTCCTGGTATTCGATACTGTTGTTAGGATCTGAATACGTCGGTCGAGCGTGGTAGTGGATCTCATTGATGACAATCTGATCGTGATAGGCGAAGGCATTGGTCGATCCAGGGGTGTCCTGTTTCGGCGTTTGCCAAAGTCCGCGTTGGAAGTCGAAGCTACAATTTGCCTCCCCCATTCGCGCGGCGTCGACGATGGAATCGTTTGGGCCTGAGAGGAAGAGCAGGTCGTCAGCCTCTGGTCTTGATTCGAAGAAGGTGGAGTCGAGCAGCAGATAGGCGCCAGGGGCGAGAGATCCGTCTCTCAGAGCGATACCGTTTAGGGCGTAGTCTCCGAGTTCGACGGGTTGCGAATCGGTATTCACTATTTCGATAAAGTAAGATTCTCCCTGCGTTCCGGAAAGCTCGCTGAGCCGCAGAGAGGCTGGCCTCTCGCCTCTGGAAGGAGCAAGATTCGCGAACTCCTGACTCGAAAAACTGGATACAGAGGTCTGTTCTTCACCTGGAAAATTCGTTTCCCCTGGCGTTCCCCCATTTCGATCGCTCCAAGTCCAGTTGAAGGCATCGGCGCTGGCAAGATGTGGATGCCGTTTCGACAGGCTCGCTCCGCTGCCATCCGGGGCGCAGGGCCAGCGTCCTTCGTCATCGTAGGAAATCTCGTCCATGACTCTGCCATGACGGCTTTCCAGAAGAAGCGTCTCTCCGCCGTTGCTCAGGTTTCCCGAGAAGGGGCCGAACACCTGCTCGACTTCGCTGAAGGCGTGGTGATTCGGTTCAGAGCTGATGACCCAACGGGCCCCCGGTTCCATGACGCTGCCTTCCGGAAACTGGTAGCGGATGCCATCGCTCAGTCGCCAGCCGGACAGATCGATGGGGATCGACATCTGGTTGTGAAGCTCGATCCACTCCGGTTCGCCGCTCGCAGGATGATAGTGCAACTCGTTGAAAGTGACGACGCTATCAGCTCGCTGAGCGTCCAGATCAGTCAAGCATGTCATGGCGCAGACAAAGGTCAGAAAGCTCGATACGAGCTGGCGCGTACCCAGACTTAAAGGGCGTTTGAAAAGGGAGGGTCGAAACATTGGCGGTTGGGAGAAATCGAAAGCTGGGCTGAGGGGGCTGACGGGAAAACTGCTTAGCTTAGTTTCGCGCAACATGCGAAGCGAAAAAGAAAAGCCCCTTCCGTGGAGGAAGAGGCTTTGTAATGAGATACCGACTACTCGTGGCTTAGGCGATCGCGGAGATGTTTGCGTCTTCGAGCTTCAGCACGTTCTTTGGCGCCTCGGGCGTGGCCGGGTGCGGGACGACCTTCCAGATTTTGCTGATGCTTTTCTGCCAGTCGGCGAGGATCGCTTTGGCGTGTGGGCTTTCGGTGGCTTCAAAGTGAGCCTCCACCACCTTCTGCAAAGCATCGATTTCGCCATTGTCCCCGAGGCGCTCGATGCCGACCATTTCGGGGTTGTAGAGAGTCTCGAAGGAGTCGTCCTCGTCGTAGACGAAGGCCAGACCGCCGCTCATGCCTGCGCCGAAGTTTGTACCCGTTTTTCCGAGACAGACCACCAGACCGCCAGTCATGTATTCGCAACCGTGGTCCCCTACCCCTTCGACGACTGCCACGGCACCTGAGTTACGAACGCCGAAGCGCTCGCCCGCGAGACCCGCGGCGAAGAGGTGTCCACCGGTCGCCCCGTACAAGCAGGTGTTGCCTATGATGGTATTGTCTTTCCAGACGTAGCTGGTCTCTTCCAGGGGGCGGATGATAATCTCGCCACCGCTCATGAGCTTGCCGACGTAGTCATTGGCTTCGCCGAAAAGGGTGGCTTTCACGCCATGGCACAGAAGCGTGCAGAAGCTCTGACCGGCGGTGCCTTTGAAGACAAGGTCGATGGAGCCCGGCGGGAGATGATTGCTTCCGCGCACGTATGCAATTTCTCCTGACAAGTGTGTGCAGATGCAACGGTCGGTATTTCCCACTTTGTATTTGCCTCTGAATGACGCGGCACGACCGACCACAACATCGTGGGATTCCTGAATCATGGTGCTGTCGAGACCGCCTTCGAAGCCCAATCGCTCGTTGCGAGGGCGTGTGTGGATGCGCGGCGCTTCGCCGCTGGGATCGGGTCGGTGCAGGAGCCCGCTGAGATTGACCATCGCGGTCTTGGCATTTTCCGGATCATCGATCTGTTCGAGAAACTCGGTACGGCCCACCAGATCGTCCAGCTTGCGGAAGCCGAGTTTGGCCAGGTAGTAGCGCACGTCTTCCGCCACTGCGTTGAAGTAGTTGATGACGTTTTCTACCGTGCCTTTGTACTTGGCCCGCAGGTCTTCGCGTTGGGTAGCGACGCCCACGGGGCATGTATTCAAATGGCAAACACGGAACATGGCGCAGCTGGCCGCGATCATGGAGGCGGTGCCGAAGTTGAACTCTTCGGCGCCTAGCATGGCTCCGATGATGATATCGCGCCCGGTTTTCATGCCGCCGTCGGTGCGCAGCGTGACGCGGTTGCGCAGGCCGTTCATCATCAGCACCTGGTGGGTTTCGGCGAGGCCGATTTCCCACGAGGAGCCGGCGTGCTTGACGGAGGAGAGCGGGGAGGCGGCGGTGCCGCCATCGTGTCCGGAGACGAGGATCACGTCAGCGTAGGCTTTGGCTACGCCGGCGGCCACGGTGCCGACGCCGGAGCTGGAAACCAGTTTCACGCAAACCTTAGCCCGTGGATTCACTTCCTTCAGGTCGAAGATCAGCTGAGCCAGGTCTTCGATGGAATAGATGTCGTGGTGCGGAGGCGGAGAAATCAGCGTCACGCCTGGCACGCTGTAGCGCAGGCGAGCGATCAGCGGCGAGACCTTGTGGCCGGGAAGCTGGCCGCCCTCCCCTGGCTTGGCGCCTTGGGCGATCTTGATTTCGATCTCCTTGGCGGAAGCGAGGTATTCGGCGGTCACTCCGAAGCGGCCGGACGCGACCTGCTTGATGGCGGACGAAGCGTTGTCGCCGTTTTCCAGCAAGGAGTAGCGACGAGGATCTTCGCCCCCTTCCCCGGAGTTGGACTTGCCGCCGATGCGGTTCATGGCGATAGCCAGCGTTTCGTGGCACTCGGGCGAGAGGGCGCCGAGGGACATGGCGGCGGTCGAGAAGCGGCGACGGATTTCCTCCACTTCCTCGACTTGGCTGACGTCGATGCCTTTGTCCGGGTAGTTGATCTTGAGCAGATCCTTGATGGCGTAGGGCTGGTGCTCGTCGGCCTGCTGACGGTAGGCGTCGTAGTCCTCCTTTTTCTTGGTCTTGAGAAACCGGTGCATGCCGCCGACGACCTTCGGGTTCCAGCCATGGTATTCGCCGCCCTTGCGCACCACCTTGTAGTAGCCGGCGCTTTCCAGCTCCGCCTGCAGCTCGGGATTGTAGGCGTGGGCGTGGCGCTCGAGGGTTTCCTTGGCGATCTGCTCGTAGCTGATGCCGCCGATCGGCGTGGGGGTGCCGGTGAAGCACTCGTCCACCACTTCCGGCGAAATGCCGATGGCTTCGAAGATCTGGGCCCGGCAGTAGCTGAAGAGCGTGCTGATGCCCATCTTGGCCATGATCTTGAGCAGTCCTTTTTCGATGGCCTTGCGGTAGTTCTTGGCTGCGGTCTTCTCGTCGAGCTCGATTTCTCCGCGCGAGGCGAAGTTTGAGATGACGGCCAGAGCGATGTAGGGGTTGACCGCGTTGGCTCCGAAGCCCAGCAGGCAGGCGATCTGGTGCACGTCTCGGCCTTCGCCGGTCTCCGCCACCAGGTCGCATTTCATGCGGTAGCCGCTGCGTACCAGGTGCTGGTGCACGGCGCCGACGGCGAGCAGCATGGGAATGGCCACGCGATCCTTGTTCACGCCGCGGTCGGATAGGATGATGACCTTGGCGGACTTCTTTTCCGCCGCTTCCTGGGCCCGGACCAGCAGCTCCTTCAGGGCGATCTGCAGGCCGTCCGGCCCGCTGCTCGCATCGAAGGTGATGTCGAGGCGCACCACGCGGTCCTTGAGAAACTTCACGTCGAAGAGCCCTTCCAGCTCGCTATTGAAGAGGACTGGGGACTTGCATTTCACGAAGCCGGTGCTCTGCGGCATGTTTTCGAACAAACCGAGGCGACCGCCGAGAAACATGTTGAGCGACATGACCGAGCGCTCGCGGATGGAGTCGATCGGCGGGTTGGTGACCTGGGCGAAGAGCTGCTTGAAGTAGGTGTAGAGCAGGCGGGGCTTGCGGGAGAGAAACGCCAGCGGCGTATCGTCGCCCATGGAGCCGACCGCTTCCATGGCGGATTCGGCCATGGGCTTGAGCACGATTTCGTATTCGTCCTTGTCCCAGCCGAAGGCCAGCTGGCGCTGCACTTCCTCGTCTTCCGCTTTGGCTGCCGGGGCGTTGGGGCCGGACTCGTGGATGTCTACCAGATGCTCGGAACACCACTTGGCGAACTTCGGGTCGCTACCGATCATGGACTTGATCTGTCCGTCTTCGAGAAACTCCTTCTTGTGCAAGTCGATGGCGATCATCTTGCCCGGGCCGAGGCGACCGGAGCGCACGGTCTTGAGATCGGTTTCCTCGATGAGGCCCAGCTCGGAGGCCAGCATGAAGGTGCCGTCATCGTAGATCTTGTAGCGAGCGGGGCGAAGGCCGTTTCGGTCGAGCGAAGCGGCGACGTAGCGCCCGTCGGTGAAGGCGATGGCCGCCGGGCCGTCCCAGGGCTCGATCAAGGTGGAGTTGTACTCGAAGAAGCCGCGAGTGGTGTCGTCCAGCCGCTTGTTGTTTTCCCAGGCGGGCGGCATCATCATGGTGACGGACTCCAAGGCGCTGCGACCTCCGAGGGTCAGCAGCTCGAGCGTGTTGTCGAAGCTGGCGGAGTCGGAGAGATCGGGCTGCACCATGGGGCGCAGGTCGGAGAAACGGTCGCCCCAGATGCCGTGCACGTTGGAGTTCTCGCGAGCCTTCATAAGGTTGCGGTTGCCGCGGATGGTATTGATCTCGCCGTTGTGGGCCATCATGCGAAACGGCTGGGCGAGGTGCCACTGGGGGAAGGTGTTGGTCGAGTAGCGCTGGTGGAAGATGACGAAGGCGGTGGTGTAGCTCGGGTCCTTCAGGTCGGAGAAGTATTTGCGCACCTGGGGGGAGTTGAGCATGCCCTTGTATATAATAGTGCGGCTGGAGAAGCTGCAGACGTAGAAGTCCCGCAGCTCGGCCTCGAGGGCCCGTCGTTCGGCGACCTTGCGGGCTAGGTAGAGCTTGCGCTCGTAGTCGTCGCTGCTCATCTCGGAAGTCTTGGCGATGAGGGCCTGCACGATGTGCGGCTGGGTCTCGTCGGCCTTGCGGCCGAGGCAGGTGGAGTCGACCGGCACGTCGCGCCAGGCCAGCAAGGTGAGGCCTTCCGCCTTCACCGCGTCCTCGATGATCTTCTTGCCGTGAGCCTGGGCGTATTCGTTGTTGCGGGGCAGAAAGATGACGCCCACTCCCAGGTCCTCGTCGTGGTAGAGCGTCTTGCCCTTTTCCTCTAGATAGTCGCGAAAGAGCTGGTAGGGGATCTGAGTGAGCACCCCCGCACCGTCGCCGGTGATGGCGTCCGCGTCCACGGCGCCGCGATGGGCTAGGTTTTTCAGCGCTTGAATCGACTTTGCGAGGAGCTCGTGGGAGCGCTCGCCGTTGATGTTGGCGATGAGGCCAACTCCGCAGGCGTCGTGCTCGAAGTCCTTTCGGTAAAGGAGGGGGGAGGCTTGAATCTGTTGCATATACGAATCCGGGATCGTTGTTGGTGCTGGATGGCGAAGGCTGGAGGCAAAAAAGGCCGGAACGAAACTCCGGCCCGCTGAACGCGTCGATCTGTGGGCGCGAGCCTAGAAGAAGCGGATAGGCTTGGACGCCGAGCGCATCTTTTCGTGCTCCTCGTCGCTGCAGCCTTGGTTGGTGGGCGCGTCCGCTTGGGAGTCGGTGGCCTCGACCAGCTTGTTGCTGATCATGTAGGTCTCCACTTCCTCGCCGCTGACGTCGGCAAGCATCACGCCATCGATCTCCACGCATGGAGAGAGAGGCTGGCCGGACTTGGCGACCATTTCCGCGTAGTTGTCCGGGTTGTTGATGATGTCGATGTCCTCGTAAGGCAGATCGTATTTCGACATGATCGCTCGCACGCCCATGCTCCAGCCACAGGTAGGCTTCAAATAAGCTTTTATCTTCATGATGTAAAAACGGTTGTTGCAGGTTCTGCGCCCAAATTTAGGCGCGTAGAGTCCATCTTCAAGCCCAGGCCCGATTTTCTGCAAGCGCATTTTCCACGGCCCGGAATCGGGCTTCTTTTGGCTTCGAACGGGGAATTTTGATCAGGTTTCGTAGGGTCGGACGCCATTTGTCTAATACCGCGCTCTATTCTATGCTCGTGGGCACTCGAATCTTGCCAGCGTCAGAGCGGCTTTCCAGATTCTTGATCAACTCGCACCACAACCTAACAACTGTTTCCGATTACACTATGGCCAAAGGCAAAACAAACCCCCTCCCCTCATCCGACGACCGGCAGAAAAACGTGGACATGGCGATTTCCGCCATCACCAAGCAATTTGGCGAGGGTTCCATCATGCGGCTGGGCAGCGGAACGGCCTTGCAGGTGGATACCATCTCCACCGGCTCGATCTCTATCGATCTGGCGCTGGGAGTCGGCGGTCTGCCGCGAGGTCGCATCTGCGAGATCTACGGTCCGGAATCCTCCGGTAAGACCACCATGTGTTTGAGCCTTATCGCGGAAGCCCAGCGCAAAGGCGGACTGGCGGCGTTCATCGATGTGGAGCACGCTCTCGATCCCAAATACGCCCGCAAGCTCGGGGTGAACGTGGACGATCTGCTGGTCTCCCAGCCGGACTCGGGCGAGGACGCTCTCAACATCACGGAAACCCTGATCCGCTCCAACGCCATCGACGTGATCGTGATCGACTCCGTGGCGGCTTTGGTCTCCAAAAACGAACTGGATGGCCAGATGGGCGACGCCACCGTGGGATCGCAAGCTCGCCTGATGAGCCAAGCCATGCGTCGCCTCACCGCCATCGTCAGCAAGACGAAGTGTATCTGCCTGTTCACCAATCAGATACGTGAAAAGATCGGCGTGATGTTCGGCAGTCCGGAAACCACTCCAGGTGGTCGGGCCCTGAAGTTCTTTTCCTCGGTGCGCATGGACATCCGCCGCATCGGCCAGATCAAGGACAACACCGGCAGCGTGGTAGGCAACCGCACCCGCATCAAGATCGTGAAGAACAAGGTCGCCCCTCCCTTCACCGAGTGCGAGTTCGACATCATGTACAACGAAGGCATCTCCCGCACCGGCTCCATCGTGGACCTGGGTATCGAGCACAAGGTCTTGGAGAAGAAGGGAGCCTGGATTTCCTACAACGGAGACATGATCGGCCAAGGTCGCGAAGCCGCCAAGAGTTTCCTTTCGGAAAACAAGGACGTCTTCGAGGAGGTTTCCAACAAGATTCTCGAGGCGGTGAACCCGGAGTTTCTGGAGAAGAAACAGCTCGAGGCAGCTGCCGAAGCCTGATCGATCGGTCCTCGCTCCCCTTTCCTTTCCAAAGGCCGCTTGTCAAAGCGGCCTTTTTGCTCGATGGGTTGGAAGCGCCGCACGGGCTCGACTGGCGAGACCCTTCGGAGCGATGCTCCCCTCTGGCGTCTCCGAACAAACGCTGAATAACGACCAAGACTTTTCGAAACGTATGGAGAATGTAGATACAATAGCAGCTATAGCTACGCCTGGCGGCGAATCGGCGATCGCCATGATCCGAGCCTCCGGCCCCCTTTGCCGGAAGATCGCCATGGACGCCTTCGGTTTGAAGAAAGCCCCCTGCCCTCGCCGCGTCTCCCACGCCAGCTACCGATCGCGATCGCATGAGGTCCTGGACGACGTGGTTTTCGTGCTCTACAGCGCCCCGAAGTCCTACACCGGCGAAGATGTGCTGGAAATTTCCTGCCATGGAAATCCGCTCATCGCCACGCGTATCCTGGAGGATCTGCTGCAACGGGGCTGCCGCCAGTCGGAACCGGGCGAGTTCACTCGCCGCGCCTTTCTCAACGGTCGCATGGACCTGACGCAAGCGGAAGCGGTTATGGAGCTGATCCAAGCCCGCAGCGACAAGGCGATCAAGGTGGCCAACAACCAGCTGCGCGGAGCCTTCGGAAAGCAGCTCAACCAGCTAAAGACTCGCCTGCTCGAAACGGTAGCCATGGTGGAGGCCTATATCGACTTCCCGGAGGAAGACCTGCCTCCAGAGCGAAAGGAAGCGGAAATAAATAGTATCCAAGAAGTGCTTACGTTCTGCAGTCGAATCATCGATAGCGGCCGCTACTCGGCCTTCTTGCGCGACGGCGTGAAGACGCTCATCCTCGGCGAACCCAACGCCGGCAAGAGCTCCCTGCTCAACTGCTTCATGGGGTTCGAACGGGCGATCGTGAGCGAGGAGCCAGGCACCACGCGGGACTTCATTCGCGAGCGAGTGATTTTGGGTGGTCATTGTCTCCAGATTATGGATACAGCAGGATTGCGCGAGGCCGAAAGCGGCATCGAGAAACAGGGCATTCTCAAGACGGTTGAATTGGCCGAGGAGGCGGATCTGTTTCTTCTGGTGGTGGATGCGACGAAGGACTCCCCTCACCTGCCCGATTCCATATCCAGCCGCATCGACCAGCGAAACTGCATTCTGGTTAAGAACAAGATCGATCTCGGCGACACCCTCTCGCCTTCCCAGCAGCTGACTCCTTTTGACAGCGTCGCCATCTCCGCTCGATCGGGAGACGGTCTGGAGGCCCTGAAGGCTTTGATCGTTCGGAAGATCGACGCCCATTTCGCCCGCGAGCAGGATGACCTGATTCTGGTGAACGCTCGCCACAATGCGGCCCTGCAGGAGCTTTCCCAGTGCTTGAACGCTGCCTTGAGCAACTTTCGGGCGGACGAACCGGCGGAGTTCGTAGCGAGCGAGCTCAGGGGCGCCCTGGACGCCATCGGGCGCATTTTGGGTCGCATCGACAACGAGGATATGCTCGATGTGCTCTTTTCCAGTTTTTGCATAGGTAAGTAGCTCGTTTGCAGTGGGTTGCGTTCCGGCTTGAGCTGGGTCCCCTCTCCCCTATCGTCTTCCGGCTATGAGCAAAATGCTGGATGAGTACGATGTGATCGTTTGCGGCGCTGGGCATGCCGGTTGCGAGGCCGCTTTGGCTGCCGCTCGCATGGGAGCGAGAACCTTGGTGTTGAGCGGCAATATCGACACCATCGCTGCCATGAGCTGCAATCCCGCGATCGGAGGCGTCGCCAAAGGACATATCGTACGAGAGATAGACGCTCTCGGTGGAGAAATGGCGGTCAACGCCGATGTTTCCGGCATACAGTTTCGCCTGCTCAACGAATCCAAGGGGCCCGCGGTGCAATCCCCTCGCGTACAGTGCGACAAGAAGGTCTACGCCTTGCGCATGAAGCACGTGCTCGAGCACCAGGAAAATCTCTCCATCTTTCAGGCGACGGTGACCGGGTTGATCTTTAAGAACGGAAAAGTCGTCGGCTGCCGCACCAATCTGGACGTCGAGTTCTTCGGCAAGACGCTCGTCGTCACCACCGGCACCTTCCTGCGTGGCCTGATGCACATCGGCAAAAACAAGAACGAAGGCGGCCGCATGGGCGATTATTCAGCCAAAACCCTTTCCAGCAGCTTTCTCGATGCCGGGATCGAGCTGGAGCGGCTCAAGACCGGCACGCCACCCAGAATCCTGGGACGATCGATCGACTTCTCTGTGATGGAGGAGCAGCAAGGCGATGCGAATCCCACGCTCTTCGCATTCTACGACACGCGGGAGGACAAGGATTTGTTCCACGTGGAACATCGCGGGGAGCGGTTCGCTGGGTGGAAGCCGGGTTCGGAGCAAGTTTCCTGCTGGGTGACCTACACGTCACCCAGAACCCAGCAGATCGTGAACGACAACCTGCACCTTTCCGCCATGTATGGCGGAGAGATCCAGGGGACGGGTCCTCGCTACTGTCCTAGCATCGAGGACAAGTTCGTGCGCTTCGCCGACAAGAATCGGCACATGCTGTTTCTGGAGCCGGAGGGGCGAAACACCAACGAGTACTACATCAACGGTCTTTCCACCAGCTTGCCGTTCGCCGCTCAGATGGAGATGCTGCAGTCCATTCCAGGGCTGGAAAAAGCCCATCTGCTGCGGCCGGCTTATGCGGTGGAGTACGATTTCGCTCCGCCGACCCAGCTTTTCCCGCATCTGGAGTCGAAGAAGGTGGAAAACCTCTTTTTCGCAGGTCAGATCAACGGCACCTCCGGTTACGAGGAGGCGGGGTGTCAGGGGTTGATCGCTGGCGTCAATGCCGTGCTGAAGGTGAGGGGAGAGGAGCCGATGACCTTGAAGCGCCATGATGGCTACACCGGAGTGTTGATCGATGATCTGGTGACGAAAGGAACCAAGGAGCCCTACCGCATGTTCACCAGCCGGGCGGAGCACCGTCTGCTTTTCAATCACGGCAGCGCCGAATCCCGTTTGCTTGAGTACTCGGCTCGTTTCGGTCTTGTGCCGCCGGATCGTCTGCAGCGCATGCGCGTCAAGCAGCGCCGCATCGAGCAGGGCGTGAAATGGCTGGAAACGAATCGGGTAGGGGGGGTGACTTGGGCGACTATGCTGCGCCGAAACATCAAGCCCGAAGAGTACCCGAGCGAGCTTTTGTCATTGGAACCTGCCGTGCGGGACCAGGTGGTCTATCTGGTGAAATACGATGGCTACCTTCAGCGTGAAAAGCGACAGATCGAAAAGCTCAACGATGTCGAGAGGATCAAGATTCCACCGGATTTTGACTTCGCAAAGGTGAAGGGCCTGCGCAACGAATCAGCCGCCAAGCTCAAGGAAACCATGCCAGCCAACCTAGGCCAGGCCAGCCGCATCAGTGGTGTCAACCCTTCGGATATCAGCATTCTTATGGTAGCTTTGGGTAGGTAAGTGGTTGATAGTCAAAGGAATAAGATTTTTATGAGCGATTTGCATCCCTCTCTCGCTCAGAGGCTTGCGAGGTTCTGCCGAAGGTGGAGTGTTGCCAAAATGTAACTCACGGACGGTTGCCCTAACGCATTCGCTTGTAACAATCGCCTCGAATAATCTATTGGCTATGGTAAGCATGAACGAAGCTCGCAGGATTCTTGTCGTCGACGACGAGGTGGATGTCACCGAATTGTTGGGGTATCATCTCCGTCAACGCGGTTATGAAATCAGCGCCCTAAACGACCCACGACTCGCGCTGGAGACGGCGCGGCAATTTCGGCCGGAGCTGATCGTGCTCGACATCATGATGCCGGACCTGAACGGCATCCAGGTGTGTCGCTTGATCCGGGCTGATTCCAGCCTGAAGGGCGTGCCCATCATTTTCCTCAGCGCCAAGACGGAGGAGGGCGACCGCATCGAAGGCTTCGAAAGCGGCGCCGACGACTACGTCTGCAAGCCTTTCAGTCCCAAGGAGCTCATGCTGCGCGTGGGCGCCATGCTCAAGCGAATGGGAGAGCCGGAGGAAAACAAGATTTTGGAAGTTAATCGGATTCGCATGGACGTGGAGCATCATCGCGTCGAAGTCGCGTCCAGCCCCGTCGATCTGACGGCGACGGAGTTCCGGCTGCTTAAGCTTCTTCTTCAGGAGCGTGGCAAGGTGCAGACGCGCGAGACGTTGCTGCAGAAGGTATGGAATTACGAAAACGATATCGAAACGCGCACGGTCGATACCCATATGCGTCGCTTGCGTGAAAAGCTGGGCGACGAAGCCTCTTGGCTTGAGACGGTTCGTGGGGTGGGCTATCGGTTAGTGGAAAGCCGCTAACATCCGATGGACCTGATCCTTTTAGGCGTTGCTCTTTGCTTCGCCATCTTCTTCGCATTCAAATACTTCCGGCAAAAAGTTGCCATTCGGCTCCTCGCGGAGTCCCTCATCAGCCGCACCACGATCCTGACCCATAGCCAGGAGTTTCGCGGCACCAACGAAAACTGGCGTCTGCTCATCGAGGAGCTGAATCGATTGATCGGCGATATCACTAGCCTCAGCCGACAGAGCAGTGGTCAGCTCAATCAGATCGAAACCACCTTGGGCAGCCTGCAGGAAGGGGTGGTCATCGTCGATCGGGATAACTACATCCTGTTGGTCAACAACGCCTTGAAGGATATTTTCCCACGCATGGGCGAACGGGTGGGGCAGCGTTTGGAGAGCGGCATACGCAGTCCGGAATTTCTCGACTTCGTGTGGGAGTTCAAGAAGGGCAAAGGCGAATCCAAGAAGGAAATCGGCTTCAAGGTGGGCTCCTCCGAAATCTGGCTCGAAATCACTGGCGCCCGCTTGGCGGACGCTTTCGAGGGCAATGCTCCGTTCTTCCTCTTCGTGCTGCACGACATCACTCGTCAGAAGCTGCTGGAAAGAACGCGCAAGCTCTTCGTGGCCAACGCTTCGCATGAGCTGAAGACGCCGGTGTCCGTGATCAAGGGCTATGCGGAAACCTTGGTCACCGATCATGCCGAGATGAACGAAAGCGATCGGGATCGGTTCTTGAAGACCATCCATCGGCATTCGGAACGCTTGACCTTGCTGATCAGCGATTTGCTGAGCCTCTCGAGACTGGAGAGCGACGCCCCCAGCTTCGATTGGAGCGAGACAGACGTGCTGTCTTGGATTCGCGAGATCGTGGTCGACTATCGCATGAATGTGAAGCGTCCGGGCGTGCGCGTGGAGTTGGGTTTCGACGAGGATGCGAAGGCTCGCGTTCGCTTCGACGTGCTCAAGCTTCGTCAGGTGTTCGACAATCTGGTGGAAAACGCTACCAAATACTCTCCGGAGGGTGGGGCAGTGACGATCGGCGCCGACATCGAGCAGTCCGAGGTGACGCTTTGGGTGCAGGACGATGGCAATGGCGTGCCTGATGAGGACCTGTCGCGAATCTTCGAGCGTTTCTACCGGGTGGACAAAGGGCGTTCACGCGAAACCGGAGGGACCGGATTGGGGCTGAGCATCGTGAAGCACATCGTGGAGTGGCATCATGGGAGCGTTTGGGCGGAAAACGCGGATGAAGGCGGGTTGCGCGTCTGCTTCCGTCTGCCGTTGCTCGAAGCCAACACCGAGCGTAGCCGCGTCGTGGTCTAGCCACGAAAGCCGCTTTCGCCGAAAAGTGGTGGGGAGCGGCGTCGATCGGGCGCCATTTACGGATTGAACCGCTCGCGATTTCTCTGCTTATACCGCCGCATGCCAAGCGGATACGAGCAGCATTTGGATTGGGTCGCCCAGCGGCGTCGAAGCCTGAAGGAGCGTCTCGCGAAGCGCTTCGCGGAGCCGGTTTCCCTGACTTTGGAGATCGGGTGCGGCCACGGCCACTGGCTGGTCGACTACGCGGCTGCGTTTCCCGACAAAACCTGCTTAGGCATCGACATCATCGGCGACCGAATCGAGAGAGCGGAACGCAAGCGCCAGCGGGCGGGGCAGGGCAATCTGAGTTTCGTGCGCGGGGAAGCCTTCGAAACGCTCGACTTGATGCCGCCGCAAGTGACGCTGGCTGAGGTGTTTATCCTTTTTCCCGACCCATGGCCGAAGAAGCGCCACTGGAAGAAGCGCCTGTTTAGCCTGCCGTTTCTGGACGAGCTCGCCAAGCGCAGCGATCCAGGGGTCCTTTGCCATTTCCGCACCGATCACGATCCCTACTTCGATTGGGCCCTGGAGCTGCTTCCAGAGCAGCAGGCATGGGAGCGGGAAGAGGGGAGGGAATGGCCCTTCGAGCGGGAGACCGTCTTTCAAGCGCGAGCCCCCAGCTATCAGTCGCTCATCCTCCGCCGCGTCTAGGGACCTGCGGCATCCCCGCCCGTGGCGAATCCGCTCCCGACATCGAGTGGAGATGCAGCACTATATATAAGGGTTTCTTACCCTGAGGTGAAGCGTAGCCACTCGCTAGCGCCCTTTCGATAGGGCCTTGGGAGACTAGGAGTAGAGAACGATCGCCAGAACCTGCAGGGCGAGCCCCATCGCCAGCAGAAAGGTGCTGAACACGTAGAAGGAATCGAAGGCCTTGGGGCGTCCGCGCTTCACCCGCGGCTTCTTGGCGGAAGGCTTGGGCTTTTTGCCTCGTTCGCGATCCTTCAGCTCGAAGAGCGCCTCATTCAAGTTGTCCTTCTTCATAGTAGCAGGCTTTTGCAGAATGCGGAACGAATTGCCAAGGCAGAAACGGTTCCAGGCCAGTTGAAGATGGATTCGAGACCTTGCGAAATTCACCCCCTTCCTCGCTCAAGCGTTTCTAACGGTGTCTATAAGCGGAGGTGTTAACTGCGGGGCGAAAAGGTACAATTTCCCCTAATACCCCCAAAAACACTTTTCGAGAGTTGACGGCTTCCCAGCCCTCGTCCAACTAATCCTTTTTCTATCGACCTATGCCAGGCAGAAAACTAGCACTCCTCTTCACGCTGGCCGCAGTGTATCCGGCCACTAACTCCTCTGCGGCAGTTAGCCCCAAAGCCGAAGTTCTCTTTCCGATCTTCGGGCTTCCGGTTACCAACTCCATGGTGACAGGTTGGGTGGTTTCCATTCTGCTCATCATTGCAATTCGCATCATGGTGGGTCGTCCGTCGCTAGTGCCCTCCAAGGGACAGGCCATCATCGAGTCGGTGCTCAACTTTATTCGTGAAACCACGGCCCCTATCGTGGGCAAGAAGGCCATCAAAGCGTCGCTGCCGGTCATCGTCGGTCTGTTTTTCTACATTCTTATCCAGAACTGGAGCGGTCTGATCCCTGGTGTGGGAAGCATCGGTGGCGGCACCGTAGATGCGGAAGGCCATTTTCACCTCACTGATCCTTGGATTCGTCCGGCCAATGCGGATTGGAACGGCACCATCGCGCTCGCGGCGGTGGCTATGATCGCTTGGCTCTTCATCGTTTTGAAGCTCGATGGTCCGGCGGTTCTGATCAAGGACCTCTTCGGCAACAAGGCTGACAAGAAGGAAGTCGGGGCCTTCATGTGGATGGCGCTGTGGCCGATCTTTCTCATCGTGGGCGTCATCGAAGTCGTTTCCATTCTCATCCGTCCGCTCACGCTTTCGGTCCGTCTCTTCGGAAACATCTACGGCGGCGAGAGCTTGCTCCACCAGACCGGCTTCATTTTCCCATTCTACTTTCTCGAACTGATCGTCGGCTTCGTGCAGCCGCTCGTGTTCATCCTCCTGTTCAGCGTCTACATTGGACTCATCTGCAACCACGGAGATGGGGAGGAGCACCATTGATCGAGAGCGCACTCTGTTGTCGGGACCATGTGCAATAAAACGTGGGCGGCAATATAACAGCTAAACAAAACCAATAGACAAATGAACATCCTTGCAGAAATCACTGGTAACATCGGTGCAGGTATCGGCGCTCTCGGCGCTGCAGTTGGCGTGGGAATGATCGGCCTCAAGGCCGCGGAAGCAGTGGGTCGCAATCCAGGCGCTTCCGGTAAGATCCTCGTGCAGGCCATCCTCGGTATGGCTCTGGCGGAAGGTCTCGGCATCCTCTCCATCTTCTTCATCAGTTAAGCATCGCTTGATTTTTCCAAAGGGCGTCGTTCGCCCCGCGAACGGCGCCTTCCCAGTTGTTTCGTAACGCTTTTCGAATACCCATTTCACAAATGACTGACCTCATCCAAATCCTGGCGGCAGCAGATCCGCAAGCCGCGACAGAATCGGCAGACCTCCTCACCGAGTTCGGAATCGAATGGAAGTACATCGTGATGCAGGCGATCAGCTTCTCCATCCTGGCAGGAGTTCTCTGGAAGTTCGCTTTCAAGCCTGTGCTTGCGACTATGGATGAGCGCGAGTCCAAGATCGATGCCGGCCTCAAGTACGCCGAGGAGATGAAGGTGAAGCTCGCCGAGGCGGAGGAGGAAAAGAAAAAGATCCTCGCCGAAGCTTCCGTTGAAGCCAAGGCCATCGTCACCGAAGCCCGCGAAACCGCGGAAGCCCGTATCTCCAAGTCGGCCCAGGACGCTATCAAGGTCGCGGACGACATCACCAAGAGAGCCGAGCTGCAGATCGAGAACGATCGCAAGCAGATGCTGGCCGAAGCCAAGAGCGAGATCGCTCGCCTCGTGGTCGCCACCACCGCTCAGGTGCTTTCCAAGGAATTGAGCGAAGACGAAAAGTCCCGCTACTCCGAACGCGCCAGCGCCTCGCTGGTCTGAGCCGAAACTTGGCATCATAAATTTTCATGAAACGCGACAAGCAGGCAACCAACTTCGCCAAGGCGCTCCTCAAGATGTCCCTCGACGAAAACGCTCAGATTTCCGAAGAGCGCGCTTTAGCGATCTTGCAGACTCTGGAAAAGAATCCACCGCGTGGATACGCCGCCATCCTCAAGGTCTTTCTTAAGCTGGTAGAGCGCGAGCTGGCCAAGAGCACTGCCGTCGTCGAGCATGCGGGCGCCATGTCCGCCACCGCTTCCGCGTCCATCGCTTCGAAACTTTCCGCTCACTACGGGCGTTCCATCACTGTGGCAAGCCGGCAGAACGACTCCCTCATCGCAGGGCTTCGCGTTCGCGTGGGCTGCGACCTCTACGAAAACTCCGTCGCCGGCTCGCTAGAAGAGCTCAGGGCATCCCTCTCATAACCCCTCCATTTCGCACTTTCGCTAAGACAGCACCTTTCAAAACGCTAGAACAACCATGAGTTCCGTCATCGAGCAAATCGAACAGCAGATCGCTAACCTCCAGGCCAAAACGGTCCAGAGCAACACCGGGAAGATCATCCAGATCGCCGACGGTGTGGCCAAGGTAGACGGCCTTTCCGAGGTCATGTACAACGAGATGATCGAGTTCCCCGGCGGAACCATCGGAATCGCCCTAAACCTCGAAGAGGACGAGGTAGGCGTCGTCATGCTTGGCGAATCGACTCACCTCAAAGCTGGCGACGAAGCCAAATGCACCGGCAAGCTCCTCTCCGTGCCCGTCGGCAAGGGATTGCTGGGGCGCGTGGTAGACGCTCTCGGACGTCCGGTGGATGGCAAGGGCCCCGTCGAAAGCTCCGAAACCTACCCGGTCGAAAAAATCGCGCCCGGCATCATCGAACGTAAGTCCGTGGATCAGCCGCTCGCTACCGGCATTATGGCCATCGACTCCATGATCCCGATCGGCCGTGGTCAACGCGAGCTCATCATCGGCGACCGCGGTACCGGCAAGACCACCATCGCCATCGATACCATCATCAATCAGGCGAAGATCAACGACGTCGGACTGGCCTCAGGCGACGATTCCTTCCGCCCCGTCTACTCCGTCTACGTCGCGGTCGGCCAGAAGAATTCCAACGTCGCCCGTACGCTGGGCGTACTCGAAGCAGCCGGAGCTCTCAAGTACACCATCATCGTCACCGCGCCGGCCGCGGACGCCGCAGCCGACCAGTACTTGGCTCCTTACTCCGGTGTGGCCATGGCCGAGTGGTTCATGTCCAACGGCATGGACGCTCTTATCGTTTACGACGACCTTTCCAAGCACGCTGCGGCCTACCGCCAGATGTCGCTGGTACTCAAGCGCCCCTCCGGCCGCGAAGCGTACCCGGGCGACGTTTTCTACCTGCACTCCCGCCTTCTCGAGCGCTCCGCTCGCGTGAACGAGGAAAACGGAAACGGATCCATCACCGCGCTGCCGATCATCGAAACCCTCGCAGGCGACCTTTCCGCATACATCCCGACCAACGTGATTTCCATCACCGACGGCCAGATCTTCCTGGAGACCGACCTCTTCAACCAAGGCATCCGCCCCGCGGTTTCCGTTGGTCTCTCGGTCTCTCGCGTCGGCTCCGCCGCTCAGATCAAGGCCACCAAGCAGGTCGCAGGCAAGATCAAGCTGGAGCTCGCCCAGTTCCGCGAGCTAGCGGCCTTCGCCCAGTTCGGCTCCGACCTCGACGCCAAGACCAAGGCTCAGCTCGACCGCGGTTCCCGCATCGTGGAACTCTTCAAGCAGCCAGCCTTCAACCCGATTCCTATCGAGCAGCAGGTCGCCGTACTCTGGGGCATCCAAAACAAGTACTACGATTCCATCGAAGTCTCCAAGATCGTGGCAGCCGCAAACTCCATCCGCGAATTCTTCACCTCCCGCAAGGAAGACCTGTTGGTGAGCATTCGCGAAAAAGCCAAGATCGACGACGTTCTTCAGGCCGAACTCAAGAAGGCCTACGACGAGTGGAAGCCGACCTTCGCGTAATCGCGCTCAGCCGAGAATCTTTGCGAACCTTTCATCTAGATGCCTAGCACCAAAGAAATTCGGACCCGTATTAAGTCTGTTAAGAACACTCGCCAGATCACCAAGGCGATGGAGCTTGTCGCGGCTTCGAAGATGAAGAAGGCCCAGCAGCAAGCGTCGTCAGGGCAGCCGTACGCCGCATTGCTGGCCGAAGTGCTCGCCAATGTCACGGGGCGTATCGATGGAGTGGAACATCCATTTCTTGAGGAGCGCGAGGTCAAGAAGCGCGGTATCCTTGTAGTCACTACAGACCGAGGGCTTTGCGGACCGCTTAACAGCAACCTCTTTCGCGAAATCCTGAAGCTGAAGAATGACGCGAAGTTTGTGACCATCGGCCGCAAGGGCCTGCAGTTCGTTAGCCGCAACAAGTTGGACCTGCTCGCGGAGTTTTCCGTTCCGGACGCAGTTCCTTATCTTCAGGTTAAGCAAATCGTCGAGTTTATGGTCGAGAAGTACAACGCGGGGGAAATCGATACCATCGAGATCCTTTATCCCCGTTTCGTGAATACGCTCGTTCAGCAAGCGTCTATCGCAAAGCTGCTACCGATCGTCGATCTCGACGCCATGATCACTGGTCTGCGCGGCAAGGATGCAGCTCCGTATCAGCCAACCAAGGACGATCGCATGTTCAAGTGCGAACCGGATCCGGTCAGCATTCTGAGCAACCTCCTACCGCTTTTCGTAAACAGAGAGGCTCATCAGGCGATCCTTAGCTCCCGCGCCTCCGAACACAGCGCCCGCATGGTTGCCATGAAGACCGCCAAGGACAACGCAAGCAACCTGCTCGATTCTCTCACCCTTCAGTACAACAAGGCGCGTCAAGCAGCCATCACGCAAGAGATCCTGGAAATCGCTGCCGCGACCTCGGCCAACGGCTAGCAGCGGCAGCATTCGACTATCGTCTAATCAACTTCCTCAATTTTAATTCTGACTTCCTAATTTAGTAACATGAGCAACACCGGAAAGATCCTCCAAGTCATTGGACCCGTTGTAGACGTCCAGTTTACAGAAGACTCCATTCCGCCGATTTACCAGGCTCTCACTATCGAGTTCACAGCCGCAGGCGAAACGGTGAATCTTACGTTAGAGGTTCAACAGCACCTCGGTGAAGGCACAGTACGTACAGTCGCCATGTCCTCAACCGAAGGCTTGAAGCGCGGCATGGAGATCACCGACAGCGGAGCTCCCATTTCGGTGCCCGTTGGCGAGGGCGTGCTCGGCCGAATCTTCAACGTCACCGGCGATCCCGTCGACCAGCGTGGCGACGTCAAGTTCGACAAGAAGTACCCGATCCACCGTCCAGCTCCGCCCCTGACCGAACAGGACACCAAGGCTACGATTCTCGAAACGGGCATCAAGGTCATCGACCTCATCTGCCCGTTCATTAAGGGCGGCAAGGTTGGCGCGTTCGGTGGCGCTGGCGTGGGCAAGACCGTTGTGATCATGGAGTTGATCAACAACATCGCCAAGACCCACGGTGGCTACTCCGTATTCGCAGGAGTAGGGGAGCGTTCTCGTGAAGGTAACGACCTTTATCACGAAATGTCCGATTCCGGCGTTATCGATCAGGAGAACATTGAAAACTCAAAGGTCGCTCTCGTCTACGGCCAGATGAACGAGCCACCTGGCGCTCGTATGCGCGTCGCTCTTTCCGCTCTTTCCATGGCGGAATACTTCCGTGACGAAAAAGGTCAGGACGTACTGCTCTTCGTGGATAACGTATTCCGTTTTTCCCAAGCAGGTTCCGAAGTGTCCGCGCTGCTCGGTCGTTCGCCTTCCGCGGTAGGTTATCAGCCAACCCTCGCATCGGAAATGGGCGCCCTCCAAGAGCGAATCACGTCCACCACCAAGGGTTCCGTCACCTCCTTCCAAGCGGTTTACGTTCCAGCGGACGACTTGACTGACCCCGCCCCGGCAAACACCTTCGCCCACCTCGACTCCACCATCGTACTGGAGCGTTCCATCGCTGACTTGGGTATCTACCCGGCGGTCGATCCTCTCGCTTCCGTTTCCAAGGCCCTCGAGCCGGCGGTGGTCGGGCAGGAGCACTACGACGTTGCGCGTGGCGTGCAAAACGTGCTTCAGCGCTACAAGGACCTGCAGGATATCATCGCCATTCTCGGACTCGACGAACTCTCGCCGGAAGATAAGCAAACCGTGTTCCGGGCCCGTAAGATCCAGAAGTTCCTCTCTCAGCCCTTCAACGTGGCGGAGGTCTTCACCGGATTCCCAGGCAAGATCGTTCCCGTCGCCGACACCATCAAAGGATTCAAGCAGATCCTCGACGGCGAGCTCGACCACATCGCAGAAAACGACTTCTACATGAAGGGCGGACTCGACGAAGTGCTCGAAGCCTCAAAGGCCTAACGGGAAACCCGTACCACATTTTTACTTCATACCTCTTCATTTCGAAAGATGCCCATACAGCTCGAAATCGTTACGCCATCCGGCAAAGTCTACGACGAGACAATCGATTCCGTTGTGGTGCCAACCACCACGGGTGAAGTAGGCATCATGCCCGGCCACATCCCCCTGCTGACCGAAGTTCAGGCGGGGGATATCGCCGTTACCAAATCCGGCAGCGTAGACCATCTCGCTGTCAGCAAAGGATTTGCCCAATGCGTAGGGGACAAGGTTTCCATTTTGGCAGAACACGCCATCGACGTGGCCGACATCGATCTATCGGCAGTCGAAGCCGCCCAAGCCCGTGCCCAAGAAGCCCTCAAAAACGCCAGCCAAATGAGCGAAGAGGAAATCAACCAGCTCGAAACCACCATCCAGTACGCCAACATCCAGCAGCTGCTGAAAAAGAAAAAGTAGTTGTTCTACCCTATTTTTAAGGATAACCCATTTCCCACCCAGGGAAGTGGGTTTTTTTGTGATGAAGTTAATAATTCAGATACCCTGTTATAACGAAGAGGAGACTCTAGCCGAGACTCTACATGACTTACCAAGAAAAGTAGAAGGCTTCGACAGGGTGGAATGGCTGATCGTGGATGATGGTTGCACAGATCGAACCGTAGAAGTGGCTCGTGCTAATGGTGTCGATCACATAGTTAGGCAACCGGTTAATCGCGGTTTAGCAAAAGCGTTTCTTAAAGGTCTCGAGAGTTCCGTTTCCTACGGAGCTGACGTTATCGTCAATACAGATGCTGATAATCAGTACAACGCGAAGGGAATTCATGAACTCGTTAAACCTATTGTAGGTGGTCAGGCAGATATCGTAGTAGGAGCTCGACCGATATCGGAGATTGAGGAATTCTCTCCTATCAAGAAATTACTGCAGAAGCTTGGTAGTTCAGTCGTGAGGAAGTTTAGTAATACTAATGTAACAGACGCTCCAAGCGGGTTTAGGGCATTTTCTCGTGAAGCGGCTCGGATGCTAAATGTATTTAGCGAGTATACATATACCCTGGAAACGCTTATTCAAGCGGGGCAATCGGGGCTAAGTATCATCAACGTACCCGTACGAGTGAACTCTAAGACGCGAGAATCAAGACTGGTTAAAAACATATTTTCCTACGTGAATCGTTCTATCGCTACGCTGTTTCGAATTTACGTAATATACAAGCCAATGCGTTTCTTTCTGACGATCGGTACGATATTAAACGTGATAGGAGGTTTAATTGGACTAAGGTTTTTATATTACTTTATAACAGAAGGTGAAGCAGGAAAGATCCAATCGCTTATTTTGGCTGCAATTCTGATTGGGTCAGGGATACAAATGTTTGTAGTCGGTGTTATAAGCGATTTGCTCTCTGTAAACAGGAGGCTTCTTCAGCAAAATCAGTTGAGGCTCAAGTACATTGAAGAAAAACTGACCAGTGAAAGTAAGATCAATACTAGAAAATAAGAATTTAAGGATACTTGGCAATGTTCTTACTGTATTGGGGATTATTTTCATCGCGTACGCCTTGTACCAAAAGTCGTCAGAATTTGATGCTCTATACTTGAGCATACGTGTTGTTCTCTCCATATTTTTTGGTTCGATTCTTTGGATTCTCTTTAACGTATTCTTGGGACTTGGATGGTCATCGCTTCTCATTGTATTTGGAGAAAAGATTGATCCACGTTTTGCTCAAAAGATCTGTCTGAAGACGCAAATTGCTAAGTACGTTCCAGGGAACGTGTTCCAGTTCGTGGGAAGGGCGTTGGAATACAAGCTTGTTTACGGGGGAGTTTCAGCAGCAGTACGTTCAATTCTGGCAGAAAGCATAATACTAGTCTTTCTCGCTGCTAGTGTTGCTGTTCTGTTTTTTGTAAGCACCTCGTATTTTTTGAGTTACCTTGTGGCACCTGTTTTGATCACAATGATGGTGTTGTCTGTAATCGCTTGGGCTGTTTTTCGGGCAGGAAAATATAGAATCTTGTTCAAGGTACATTATAGTAAGTATGGGGTGTTAAAATCAGTGTCATGTTACTACATGATCTTTATTTTACAAACAACAATACTCTATGTGATTTTGGTTGGTATGAAAGTACCTATTCAGATGGACCTGTATGAATTACACTCAGTTTTGACCATTTCTTGGGTAGTAGGATACGTTGTTGTAGGCTCTCCCGGTGGTTTAGGCGTTCGAGAAACTGTATTCGCAATGTTGGTACAAAACGAATCAGACTCTGTAGAACTTGTGATAGCGATTGTATTTCTAAGAATAGCCGCAGCAATAGGCGACTTGTGGAGTTATCTACTGTCGCTTTTTATCAAAGCCCCAATAGTACCCCACTTAATGAGACGAGGAGTTGATGCAGGATAGCAAAATGCATGAGAATATATTAAGAATGGCGGTAACTTTGAAGTTGTCGGTATTTTTCGGGCTCGCACTGTCGATTTCTGCTTCGGTGGTTTTAACTGAATTGATCTTTTATTTTGGGTTCAGTTTTGATCTCGTTGTAGCTGTCTTTTGGATTACCTTTGGGGTTGGCGGTGCTATGTCTTATGGTGCCTTTAGGAAACTGAGAATATCGATTCCAAATGGTATGGAAATACTGACTCTATCTATTTTACTAGCAATGTTCGTTTATTTGTATCGGTCACCAAATGAAGTTATTGTAGGTGGCCAAGATCCTTCGGTCTATTACGCGAAAGCAGTTGCATTGGTAGACTACGGCGAATTGCACAAACCAATGAAGTCATGGGGAGTATTGAGCAGCTCCACGATTAATGAAACTGAAATACCGGCTTTACTAGGTCGTTATAATTATAGTTTTAATGGAATCATCCCCGAAGAACATGAAGGACAGTACTACCTAAAAAGTGACTTTTTGTCTGGTCCGGTGGTTTTACACGCAGTTCTTGGTAAGTTGAATAGGGAACTGATAAGATATGGATCAGTTTTATATGCGGGAATGGCGTTTGCAGCATTTTATTTGCTTGTTAGGGAGTGTACAAATTTTTGGACCTCTTCTGTTGGTACGGCGATCTTTATGTTAGTGCCATCGCAACTCTTTATTGGATTGTCTACTTTTTCTGAGATTCCAACGCAATTCCATTTACTGTTTCTTGTATTAGTGTGTAATTATGCTATTCGTGTGCGGGAGCAGGGACCGATCTTATTGATGACTACGCTCTTCTTAGCTGCTATGTCAATTGTTGCTATGCGTATCGACGGTTTTCTATATGTCTTGCCCTTTGCTTTGTGGCTTGTTGTCAGTGACTGTCTGCCAAGTAGGAGACTACAATTATTCCTATGGTCAATTGGAATTGTGTGCGTGCTTACGTTCATGAAGGAAAACCATGGATTGTACTTTTTCAGAATATATATCGAATTTCCTTTGATTAGATACCAGCGCGAACTCTCAGGCATCACTGTTGCACTTTTGTTCTTGCTTACTTTTAAAGAGTTGGGTCTTAAACGCTGGCTTAGCTACATCAAAACGATTCGGCCGATGTGGGGTGGAATTTTTGGTTTAGCAATTTTCATAATGCTTTATTATGTGCGGCCGAATGTGGAACCGTTTCATGAAAGGGAGGCTTTCGGCAGAATATTTCGTTCTTATCGAGAAAATACTCTTTTAAATGTTACCTACACTCTAAACTACGTATGTGTCTTGCTCGGTTTTGTAGGAGCCATGTATATGGTTAGAAAGGAAGTTAAGAGAGTGGAGCATTGTTCACTTCTTGCCTACCTTGGATGCTTTTTTGTATTTGCTGCACTTATGCTCTACAATACTACAGCGTCTCCGCAAATGTACTTTTCAGTTCGCAGGTTTTTGCCTATCGTCACCCCTGGACTCATTTTGATTGCCTTGTATCTTGTTCACCGGATGAGGTACAAATGGTTATCACGTTTCCTTCTAATACTGATGGTCTTACTGCAAATGAGAATCTATGCTGGATCGGAATACAAAATTGAGATGGATGGTGCGGAACGGTCATTGAAAAATTTCTCACGACGCTATGGTAATGATAAAATTATTGTAAGTGACCTCGATTATCGTCATGTTCTGTTCGCTCTAGTGTACGGAGGAAAAAACGAATTTATTCCAATTTCTGAAGCTGCTGGTAACAATTTGGAAACTGTAAAGAAGATTGGTCACGAGCTTGGAAATAAGCGTATATTGAGGGTAGAAAGAGACACTAGCGACGCAAACTTTGTATTTGAGTATGAACGATTCGAAGAAAGATATGATAAATTGCCAAGACAAAGGCATAAATCTAGGGAACCATTGAGAGTAAGTGAAGCTGGCTCAAGCCAGCCTGGTCAATAGTAGACCATGAATTGCATAAAAGCATATTTATTGAGCATGGGTGTTTTCGGATTATTAAAAAATGCAAATATTTATTGAAACAACAGGTGAATCCAGAACGGTAGATTTTGGAGGTGTCTACGATTTCAACGCTACCGATTCATACCGAGATACTGGAGTTGTTGCGATATCCCGAATCGTTAGGGAAATTCGGGAAGGTAAACCTTGGAAGCAAGCTGTGTTTGATGAGTTTGGTGTAGGTAGTTGGATAAGCGATATCATCACTTCCGATGCGAGGCATCGATTTTATACAGAAAGCCTAAGTTTGTGCGATCAGAGAGTATTAGATATCGGATCGGGATGGGGACAGATTGCAGCCCCTTTAACGAAAAAAAACGATCTGTTTTGCGTAGACTTGAGTTTAGATAAACTAGTATTCACGCAGCTGATATCGAGAGTGGAAGGTGATTCTAGTCGGTTTTGTGGCATAGCTGCCGACATCGGTAAAATCCATTTTCAGGAAAAGTTTGATACTATCATACTTAATGGAGTTCTTGAGTGGATTCCTAAGTTTACCTTTAGTAGTAAAACCGTTCCCGAAGCTCAATACGATTTATTGCGACGGGCGAAGCAACAGCTCAAACCTGGAGGCCGCATCGTCATAGGTATTGAAAATAGGATAGGTTTAAAGTATTTATTGGGAGTGCCAGATGACCATATTGGTCGCCCGAATCTGTTAAATTTGGATTGGGAGACAGTTGTTAAAATTTCTGAAGATCAAAACGTTGAACCGCCGAGAGTTAGAACAATGACAATGAATGAGTATGAAGATCTGCTGAAGAAGGTTGGTTTTCTTCCCATAGAGTTTTATTGTGCATTCCCTGATTACAAAATCCCTGAACGTGTCATAAGTGTTAACGATAGTGAGGGGTTAACTAATTTCGCTCTGAATGAAACCGTACCAAACGAGCGGTCGGGTTATGATGGTGCAAGTATAGATATAAATAGGGAGCTCAAATCCCATTATCGCACATTTGCTCGAATGGGGGTATTAAAGTACTTCTCACCTAGTTATTATATAGTTGCTTTCGCGTGAAAACGTTAAAAGAGGAAGTTGATTTTTGGATTGAGTCTAATGAACTCTTACGTGGTAAACAATGTGTTCAATTTGAACCTATAAAAACCAAGACTTTTAAGTGCACCACAGACTGTGACGAAGTTTTAACGATAAAAGAAGTAACTGATCTTACCTCGAGGTTTCCAGATATCGAAAGACTGTATAGTAGGTTTGCTGACTTCGTTCAGAGGCCCTTGGGAAGAATTAATTTCAAGAATAAGGCATTACTCGTTTCAGAGTTTGTAGAAGGAACGTCTGTTAGTGATTTATATAAAGAAGGTGTTTTAACTCGAAATGATGTTGTAAATGTGTTCCTAGGTTTGCTCGACAGGCTAGATGATGCATTGGAGTTTTCGACTTCTGAGAGTCGATTACGGGAAATAATTGAACTGGAGGAGTCGTTGCATACCCTCGTAGAGTCAGGCCTTTTGATTAGTTTTGAAGTCACTTCGGTTGTGAGTGCACTTAAAGAGCTTATTGATGAGGAAGAGCCAATGGTCCGATTTTCACCAGGAGACCTAATCGCACAAAATATAATAATAAGACCGAATGGCGAACCTTGTTTAATTGATTTAGAGTATACACGCTATACACATTTTTATAAAGAAGATACACTGCGGTTTGTTTCGTTCTCTAATATTGATTTCGATAGGGAAAATTTAATTGATAGAGTAAAGGAAAGGCCGAGTGACGCTACCTGCCTTTATATGTGGTTAAAACAGATATCGTTAGAAGCTCTACGACTTCAGAAGAGTACGTTTGGCCCGGTATTTGGACACAACCTTTCGAAGATTTACGATGTTTTGAATAAGAACGGTTTCTTATCAAAATTAGGGTGTATGTGGCAGGGGATTGGGTATCTAAAATCTGTTGCCTGTCGATTGGAAGAGGAAAATAGGAACTTAACAGATATCCGAGAAAAACAATTGTCAGAAAAAGATTTCCTCTATCGGAATGAGATTGACCGTATAAGCGCAGAACGAGATCAATTGCTTGATAGAAAAGATAAAGCTTACCAGGAAGAGATCGAGAGGATTATAAAGGAACGAGATTGTTTACTTACGAAGAAAGATGAGGCTTATACGACTGAGATCGAACGAATTGGAGCTGAGCGAGATAGGCTGTTATTAGACAAGGACATTAGCTATCGGAATGAAATAGATAGAATAATACAAGAAAGAGAACAACTGTTATCAGAGAAGGATAAGTTATACCAATTGGAAATAAAGAGAATTTCTCTCGAACGTGAGAAACTCCTCTTAGATAAAGATCAAGCTTACCAAATTGAGATTAAAAGGCTCACAGATGAAAGGGAAGAGTTGTTGCTCAGTAAGGATGAAGATTATCAAGCAGAGATTAAACGGATCGGGGTTGAGCGCGATAGCATGTTAGCCGACAAAGATCGCGCATTTCGAGAAGAGATAGACAGACTGGTTAAGGAACGTGACAGTCTACTTCAGGATAAGGACAGTGTCTATCAAGGAGAGATCGTGAGGATTCGCGACTTGCATGCAGAGGAAACGAAGACACTTCAAAGATTAAAGGCAGCAGAACTCGACGCGGTAACAATACAATTTAAAGCCGAGAGACAGCAAATAATAGAACACTTTGAAAGTCTATTGCCAGAAATTCTTGTAATTGTTGTAGACTATAATGGAGCTCACTACTTGGATAAATTGTTTCTGGCTCTCAAAAGGCAAACTTTTAAACGATTTCGTATCTCGTTGGTCGTAAATGGCGATTATCAATCATGCGAAAAGATTGCATTATGTCACAGGGATAGTCTACGCATCGATTTGATAGTCCCTGAGAGAAACGTTGGTTTTGCAAGTGGTAATAATTTGGCTTACCGCAATAGCAGCGAGGAGTTTGTCGCACTGCTTAACAATGACACAATACCGGAAGATAACTGGTTATATGAATTGTACCGAGAGATTATGATTTCACCGGATATTGCGGCCGTAAACTCAAAGATACTTTTTAATAGCAAATATGCTGAATTGCGTATCACAAGTCCTACTTTTACTCCAAGTGAGATTGGGTTGTCGAAGGACTCACGAGAGTTAGGTGTTTTTATCTCTATTGAAGATGAAGACGGCAAACCAGTTAAGGTTTTTTCTAAAGGGGGACTTCACGACAAAGAAGTGGTAGAAGGAAGGGAATTCCGTTGGACTAATGGAGAAGCGACGATATGGATACCAGCAAATTCCCATTCAATAAACTTGTATTTGCGTACTAATCCTCAACTTTTTGACTCCGTCGTACAGTTGAAATCAGGAGACCTATCAATTGATGTTGTTATGGACGAGCAAGAAAAGCGATTGAGTCTTTCTGAATTGCTGAGGGATAATTTCTTTGATGTAATTAATAATGCCGGGTCCTATATTAAGAACGAGCGAGAGGTTGGAGATATCGGTATTTTTGAAAAGGATATAGGACAGTATAATGACTCTAGAAATGTGGATTCAGTTTGCGGATGTTCAATACTGCTAAGACGAAGAGCGGTTGGAGAAGATATTTTCCCCAATTCTTTTTTTGCGTATTTTGAAGACACCGATTTAAGTTGGAGGCTACGAAAGCAAGGATTCCGCTTGAGGTATACTCCTAGGAGTGTAGTTCGACATATTCATGGAGGCTCTGCTGGAGAGAGAAGTCCATTCTTTAATTATCATGTATACCGTAATTACCGTTGGTTGCTGGTTCGAAATTGTACTAGTTACGTCAGAATTCTTTATCTTATTTTCAAAGAGTTAAGAGACTATTTTATTCCAGTAGGAGGGCTATCTCCAAAATATAATAGCGTAAAATTGAAAAAAGATACGATTCGAGGTATGTTTAAATACCTGTTTCAGCGTTTGTTTGGTAAAAATGAGAATTGGAATTTATAATAGATACTGGACTACGCTTGGAGGGGGAGAGAGGCATGTAGGTTCTATGATTGATGCGGTATTTAGCGGATCGGAAGTAGACTTGATATCTGTAAAACCCTTTGATCTAGAATCTCTTCGAGAGAAGCTATCACTTAAATTATGCAATTGCAGAGTGGTTGTTTGGCCCGATTTATCTGATAATGCTTTGGTCGCGAGGACTTGCGATTATGATCTATTCGTCAATGCAACCTATTGCTCTAGTCTGTACAGCCTAGCTACGCATTCTGTGTACTTTACTTTCTTTCCCCATAAAAGAATAAGGCAGGTTAAGTCTAAGTTTAACATTCCTAGAGCTATTGTTATAAGTGGTTCATACGAAAAAGAAGCGGATGGTCTCATGTGGACGTATCCCAAGTCTCGATGGACGTTCAATACTTTTAGAAAGGAGCTACGAATTCCCTTTAGAAGAATTAATCCAAACGCGAACCGAGATGAGCGGATTGTAGTTCGAAGTAGCGGGTGCCTTGTTGTAAAGGCTGATTTGGATGAGTTAATAATACGTGGTGTCAAACCATTCATTTCATCTATAACGATTGAATTCCCGAGCTACGAACCGGGAGTTAGTGACCGTAGGATACTTGGAGCACCAGTTGATATGAATCTTCTTTGCGAATCAGGAGGTTTTCGGGAGGATGACGTTAACATTGTTAAACTTTTTAAGGCCGATTTTGTTAGATCTTATGATACTATAATTGCAAATTCGGAATATACCCGCCATTGGATTAAGAAACGTTGGAGGAGAAGTGCCTCGATACTGACGCCAGAGATCAACTCGCCGAATAGTTCTCGCCAGGAAAAAGAGAAACGGATCATTAGTGTTGGTCGTTTTTTTCCTGAAAGAGTAGGATCACACAACAAGAAGCAAGATGTCCTTATACGTGCCTTTCGTACGCTTTGTGAACTCAAAGAGGTACGAGACCACTGGGTTCTGACCTTAGTAGGAACTATGATGAAGGCTCCGGAAGATGTGCTCTATTTGAAAGAACTACGACATCTAGCGGAGGGTTTACCTGTCGAGTTTCATGTAGACGTAGATAGGTCTGTTTTAAATACTCTCTATCAGAAGTCCTATCTTTTTTGGCAGGCAACTGGATATGGGGAAAGTATGAAAAGCCCAGAGCTCTTCGAACACTTCGGTATTACAACCTGTGAATCAATGAGTTATGGGTGTATTCCCGTTGTATATGATGCAGGTGGCCAGAGAGAAATCGTGGAGACTGGCACAAACGGTTTTCGATTCAGATCGATTGATGAACTTTGTGAACAGTCCCAACGAGTTATTGAGTTGTATCGTAAACCTGAGTCAGTGCGTATAGCGAATGAGGCGAGAGAAACGGCTCTTAGGTATGAACGTTTAGATTCGGGTGTTGTCGAAAAATTGAAGAAGATTATAGAAAGCAACGATCAAGATAGACTAGGAAAGGGGGACGAAGTCTCTATACCTTGATTGCTTCAAATAGCAAGCCATTGTTACCAAGTATTCCCTGTTCTGGTGAATACAATTTGTACATGTTCGTATGGAAGCCAATTGCAGATAGTTTACACAGCATCTCTATAGAGAAAATTGTGTAAACTAGTACGCCTTCTGGTCTGATTGGGTCATGATGATAGATAGGTTCAGAAAAGTGGTATATGGAATTGTCGGGTTTTAACTCTGCTCGAATATCGTCAAGGAAGCCTCCTTTGTGAAATGGAACAGTAAAGATGTGTCGTCCATCTTTTTTCAATACGCGGTAAACTTCTTTATGTGCTAGGTAAGGGTTCGGAATGTGTTCCCATACGTCTGTGGAAAGTATGAGGTCGATGGAATCGTCTTCAAAGGATAGGTTCTGTGCGTCTTCGTTTCGGATTCCGTCGACTAGTTCGCCTGATGCAAATTGAGGCCCGTAGTATTCTGAACAAGTGTAGTCTTTGTGCGCCTTCAACTTTTCGTGTATTGGTCCTTTTGCCTCTGTATTATAAATAGAAAGGGTTGTGCTGTTAATTAATTCTGTTATTGATTGATCGTATACTTTGCCTATTCCAACGCCCACTTGGCGCTGACGATTCGTTGAACCGCACTCTTCGCATATCCCGCTCTCTCGGAAGTTCTCTGTCCAATTGCTAAAGACGACGTACTTTTCACAGATTGGGCATGTTCCTGATGTTTTGTTCAGGGTAAGAGCAGACTTTTCAATATCGGTGATCACAGTGTCTGCTAAAGGGTAGATTTTATTCATTTTTAGAGAAAAAATTTAGACTATGGAGTCCTTAGGCGTCTTTATGAGATTGTTTCGAATTGCGCATATAGATTTGCGATTCCAGCACAATGATCTTCCGGCAGTATTGTTATCTTGTGAAAATCGTATTTTCTATGGATGACTTTGATATCATCGCCTGAGAAGAAAACCCACCCGAGCGAGAGAAAGTAATCGCCGGGCATTAGATTTAATTCGATCTTTATGCAAAAGTGGGGACTACTCCCGCGTAATATCGCGGGGGTAGGGGTATTCGAAAACATTGTGTTGTAAATATATACTTCTTGTCCTGTCTTGGATTTTACAGTTAACCCGAAAACGGAGTCGAGAATGTCTTCATCGCCTCTAGCAGAGAATTTTAGTTGGAGCGAATCTCTAGGCAGAAATATATTCTTTTCCTCGTTGTTCGCACCGAGGATGGAGATGTTTTCAAGTCTTCCCAGTTTCTTTCCATACTCAAACTCTTTTAGATCTTGAATCTCTGAACCATTGGTTGAGCGCTTTTTGAAGAGATTTGATAGTATTGTTTCTAGGCGTTCCTCTCTAGACTTTTTGTTTGCTTGCTTCTCGGCAAAAGGCTCGCTGTTTTCAGATACAGATTCTGTGTCTTCAGATTTAGCTTCTTCAATGCTGACACCACTAGTCAATTTTGAGTATAAATTGCAAACATCATTTGGGTTACCTTCTACAATTACTTTACCTTGATCTAGAAGGACGGCTCGTTTGCAGTAGTTTTTTATTGCGATCGGACTATGCGATACGAGCAGCAGCGTTTTGCCGGACTTCACCAATTTGTCCATTGTTTTGGAACACTTTAGCTGAAACCAGGCGTCGCCTACACTCAGAGCTTCATCTATGATAAAAATCTCTGCATCAACGTGAACAGCAATAGAAAACGCCAGTCTCATTTGCATGCCGCTAGAATACGTCTTCACGGGTTGGTCAATAAATTCAGAGATTTCGGAATACTCTATGATTTTTGGCGTTCGTTCATCAATTTCTTCAGGTGTGAGACCAAGTATTGTGGCATTTATTTTTATGTTCTCTCTTCCCGTGAACTCCGGATTAAAACCCGAACCTAGTTCAAGTAAGGCGGCAACTTTTCCAGTTACTTTCAATTCACCCTCTGTTTGTTTAAGGGTCCCGGCGACAATCTGGAGGAGGGTACTTTTACCAGCTCCGTTTCTTCCGATAATGCCCACGGATTCGCCTTTTTGGACATTTAATGAAACGTTGTCGAGTGCCTTGAATGTTCGAAAGTGTTTGTTGGTGTAGTTAGGATTGTAGCGCTTTACTAATGACCAAAATGACGCTCGCAGACGTGCGGATTGGCTTTTCCAGATTCGGTAATGCTTGGATAGGTTCGACGCTTTGATTGCTAAAGTCTCAGATGACATCGGCGAATGATTCCTTTAAGCGATTAAATACGAAAGTACCCAGGAAAAAGACGGAGATGCTTGTTCCATAGATGTAGTAAATGTTTGCGGGTGTTTCTCCTGTTTGCCAGAGGAGAGTGAATCGAGTCCATTCTATGAAATGAATCAGTGGATTGTATTTCAATATTTCCCAAGCTTCGTCGGGGATTAAGTTAGTTCCATAGAAGACGGCACTGGAAAACAATAGTGCCATATTAAGGAAGCCGATAAAGTTGGATATGTCTTTTATGTATATCGCTAGGGAGGATAGTATCATGCTTATTCCCACTCCTGCGAGAAACATCGGAATTATTATAATGGGCAAATAAAGAAAAGGAATGGCCGATCTGTCGCAGAAAAATGCTATAAGAATGGCCGAAAATACAAATTTGATAATTGCGTTGTATAGGGCTTGAGTGACGTGAGAGATAGGAAGGACCTGAAGAGGAAACACGACTTTTTTCACAAAATTGGGATTTGAAGAAACAGCTGTTGGAGAGATCGCCAGAATATCCGAAAAGTAACCAAAAAGAGTTATTCCAATTAGTATCGCAGCAGCGTGTTGATATGGGGTCTCATTCGTCACTACTTCGAAGGATCCGCCATATATGAAGCCAAAGACATATGAATAGATCATAAGCATTAGCAACGGGCTTAGCAAGGTCCAGACCGCTCCCATGTAACTTCCTCTGTACTGAAGCTGTATCTGTCTCTTGGTAAATTGGTATATTAAGTTACGATGCTTTAAGAAGTTCATTTTGAAAAAGAAAACAGTGAAGCCTGGTTCTCTTGTCTATGTTTGGTTTAATCGTTTCTCCGAAAATTTGCTTTTGTTGACAGGGAAGGCGAACTATGTGTTTGGATCGCATATGATCCAGAGAATTTTGAAGACAAGTCCACTCGTTTCCGTGGTTGTTGTGGATCATAATGGGTCTCATTTTTGGCCGGATCTGATTGACGGACTTGAAACGCAGAGCTTCAAAGACTTCGAAGTAGTCCTTGTCGAAAATGGAGGACGAGTCGAAATCGGCTCGCAACAGCATAGTTTCAGTATCCGTAGGATAGTGACAGATACGAACATAGGGTTCTCTCAAGGTTGTAACTTGGGCTGGGTGAAGAGTGAGGGAGAATTCGTGGCTTTTTTGAATAACGATACAACTCTAGGCGAGAGGTGGCTAGAGATGCTCGTGCGGAGGGCTGAGGAATCCAGGGAGAATGCTATCGTGGCTTCGAAGATTCTTTTTGATAAAAGGTGCGCATTTTTCGACGTAGCATCGCCCACCTATATCCCGTCGATGGTGGGGAGTGGAGAAGATCGAAGGAGGTTGGGAATAAGGCTAAACTTGGGAGGCTATTCTTTGCTGCTGCACCTTCAGAAAAATGTTCACTTTCCCGAGCTGGTCTCGGCGAATTACTGGATTTGGACCAAAGAAAAATCGGAGATCGCATTGTTCGAGTCGGATGATGGCGCTTATCGGGTTGAGTTTTGGGCGCCAGAACAACACGATGGAAAGTTCGTTTGTTTCGCAACCAAATCAGGTAAGCGTACTTTCGTGAAGGCGAAGGGTCGATCGAACGAAGTCGTAGAAATTACAGCTGAGAATTCGGAAAGCGGCTATTTGGTGAATAGTGCTGGATGCTCGATATCTGAGAACTGGCTCGTTGAGGAGACTGGTCTCTACGAGCTGGACAATGGGCGTTTTGATGAACCAAGGGAGCTTGAAGCAGCGAGTGCCTGTTCAATACTCGTGAGAAAGTCTTCGTTTAGTGGTGAGTTGCCGTTTGATCCAGCGTTTTTCGCCTACTACGAAGATGTCGATTTTTGCCGGAAAGCGCGTGCTAGAGGATATCGAATTATCTATGAGCCGAAGAGTGTGGTCTACCACAAGAGATCTGGGACGGCGGGGGTGCAGTCGGCTTTCCAGGTGTTTCATTCGACGCGGAATCGATTTTGGGTGATCGCCAAGCATGCCCCTTGGAAAGTGGTCCTGAAGTCGATGTGGGGAGAGATGAGAAATCTCGATTGGTACGCTCCTTGGCTGGATGACGAGTTTTCGCTAAGTCGCTTGAAAAGAGAGACTTGGTTGGGGTTTGCGAAGCGTGTCTGGTGGCGTTTGACGGACGCTGAATAGAGAACCGTCTTTCTCTAAGTCGTTTTTGCTGTCGGGACGGCGGATGCAACTTGGAGGATGCGGATTTTGAGTTTCTCGGCTTCGGTGGGGAAGTGGAAGGTTTTTAGGTGGTCTGGGGTGGGGCGGTATTGGTCGGGATCTTGGTGGAGGGCGAGCAGGGCTTGGGCGATTTCCTGGGTGTTTTGGGGGTCGAAAAGCAGGGCTTGGGGTGGGGCGATTTCGGGAAGGCTGGCGATGGCGCTGCAGGCCAGCGGCTTTTGGAAGTGGCAGGCTTCGAGGATGGGGATGCCGAAGCCTTCGTAGAGGCTTGGGAATATGACGGCGGCGGAGAGTTCATAGAGGGCGATGAAGGCGGGCAGGTCGCTGTGTCCGAGGAAATGGACATGGCTCTCGATTCCGAGTTTTTGGGCTAGGACGCGGATCTGGCTTTCTGTTTCCCCGGGGTTGCCTGTGAGGGCGAGGGCGTGGGGCGTCTCCGGGCAGGCTTTTCGGTATGCGGCGTAGGCTTCGAGCAGGCGAAGGTGGTTTTTGTGGGGCCAGTAGTTGGCAGGGTAGAGGAAGAATCGGTGTGGCAGGTTGCTGAGGCTTGAAGGGAGTGAGCCTATCTCAACGTTGTCGAAGCGGTGGTTGAGGGGGAGGTATATGGAGAACAGCCTTTCTTTCGGGATTTCGAAATGGCGATGCAGGCTGTCGATGCAGAACTGGGAGTTCGTTTGAATGAGGTCGGACTGAGCGATGGCGTTTCGGTAGTCGATGTCACGCTGCTTGGCCACGTGTGGAGGTAGATCGTCAGGACGGTCGCGGTGGAGGACGTCGACGAGAAGGCTGATCTGCGGGGTTGTTGGCGAGGCCAAGCGCGAGTCGCCGAAGCCCCCATAGAGCGCGTCGATGCCCCATTTTTCCAGGAAGCCGCCGTCGAGATGGGGCCAGAAGTGGAGTGGAGGGAGAGAGCCGTCGCTCTTGCGGAAGTCGAAGTCGTGGCGGGAGCCGAGCACGTGGATCTGGTTACATGGATTCGCGGAGAGGAAGCTCAGTTCCGGCACCAGCTCGGACTGGCAGAAGACGTGCAGCTCCAGATCTCTCTGATGGTGTTCCGAGAAATGGCGCAGGAACGCGAAATGGTGGGGCTTGATGCCGCCGTTGAGTCCACCGGCGGACAGCTTGAGGATATCGTAGGCGAGGCGGACGGGACGGCTGCGTTTTGATGATGATCCGGGTTTCATGGTTTGGGATACCCGCTTGCCATGTGAGAGCTGCGAAGGGCTTTCAATCTGCAAATCGCTCAAAAATCAACAGATGCGTTCTGAAACTGGGACTAGGGTCTTCGTCTAGGGGCGAATTTGCGACAATTTAGCTAATTTCACGATTAGAGTTGATAATACGTACGGGCATGGCATGAGCGGGGCATTGGGTCTGCTTACAGTTTTTTTAAGAATTGAGACCAATAGGCGGATGAAGTCCATCTGTTCGTCCGTTCCGGAATCGTTTTATCCAATTCAGCTCGTCATGAAGTTTCTCACACTAGTTTTTGCGCTTTTTGCCGTGGCCACCGCGGTGGGAGGGTCTTGGGAACCGGTTTCCGAGACGGTGAAAGCGGGTTCAGTTTTCGGATCCATTTTTTCGTGGATCGATCAGCTGGCGATCGCCAGTTTGCATGGCACTTATGGGCTGGCGGGAGCTTTGTTTTTCGGAACCGCTGTTTTCGCTCGTCTCAGGGGGCGCCGCTGAATTGAGGGGGGTGAGCGAAGTCGGCTTCCCGATGCTTTGAGCCCGATGGGTTGACTGGCAGTTTGTCGGACGACGGCTCGGGCGCTGGCGGCTATGACGAGGCGGCTCGGATTCGCTATCGTTTCTAACTTGTACACGAAGGACTTGCGGCCTTTGGTAGGCGATCTCATTTGAGAGGTGCTATGAAGGACAAGCGAACAGTCGACATGCAGGTGATGCGGGATTGGGTGAAACCCGGTTCGCGCGTGCTGGATCTGGGCTGTGGCCGCGGCGTGCTGTTGGACTATCTGAAATCCAAGCTCGGGGTGGAAGCGGTGGGAGTCGACCTGGACTCCGACAAGGTCCGGGCCTGCGTGAAGCGTGGCTTGAGCGTGTACATGGGCGACATGATGGATTTCATGAGAGCGTTTCCCGACAAGCATTTCGATTATGTGGTGTGTTCGCGCACCTTGCAGGAGCTCAAGCAGCCTGCCACGGTGATTCGCGAAGCGTTGCGGGTTTCGGACCAGATGCTGGTGGGATTCGTGAACTTCGCCTACTGGAGAAATCGGGTGAGCATGCTGCTCAAGGGGCATCGAATTCGCAACGAGGTGTACCCGACGCGTTGGTGGGACAATCGCCCTAGCAACCCGCTTTCGGTCGGGCAGTTCGATCGGTTTTGCGACGAGCGGGGTGTCCGGGTGGAGCGAAGGCTCTGCCTAGCGGGAAACTGGCGCACGCCGGTTCGCGTTCTGCCTAACTTGTTTTGTGGCTACGCCTTGTATGCGCTTTCCGAAGGTCGATTGAAGGCGGCGAAAAGCGAAGCGTCGGGTCAGGCTTCGGCGTAGGCGATTTGTGAATACCGTTTTAAAATTCCATTTCGGCCGGATTCGGTGTAGCGGATTTCCGTCATCGGGGTAGAGTTCGCGGCTCAGTGAGTTGTCAGCTTTGCCTAGTTATGATCGATGGAACCGAATTCGCTTTTCTGGATCTGCTTTCGCGCCGCTTCGAGAGGGCCGGAGCCTCTGACCTGTTGGGGGAGGCCAGGGATCGTTTCGCGAGCGAGAGCAGCGAGGCGGATTTCGATCTCGCTCTTTGGTCGCTTGCCCAGGCGGTGGGAACGGATACGGAGGAGCTGATGCGCCAGGCGGGCGAGCTATGGTTTGAGGAAAACGCTCGTAGTGGACGGTTTCTCTCGCGTTGGTCCGAAGAGGTTTTGGGGTATTTCGAGGCCATCGTGGTCGGCGAGAGTGTTTTGTCGGAAGCGCCGGTGCCTGGAATGTCGGAATTCAAGGTGACGCTTTTAAGTCGGCGTGAGGAGTCGATTCGCTTGCAGTGCGAAGGGGCGCGCCGCTGCTGTTCCTTTCTCGAGGGAATCGCTCGCGGGGTGGGCGGCGAGATGGGAAAGTCGGTGCGGTACCTGAGGCGTCCCAAGCGGGCTCGGTCAGTGGAGCTTTCGATCAGTTGCTTTTGAGAAGGGTGAGGGCGATCGCAGGATCGCGGCTACGAGGGTAGGCGATCCGCGGAGACGCGGCTGGGTGGCAGAGGAAATGGCGGGTCGGCGCCCCGCCCTGCGAGGGGCTGCTGCTATTCGAGAAAGTCGCGGGTGAGCTCGAACAGCTCGGGCGAGTCGACGAGGAAGGAGTCGTGGCCGAGGTCGGTGTCGATCTGCACGTAGGAGGCCTCCTTGCCTTGGCGGAGCATGGCTAGGGCGACGTCGCGGTTCTGGGCGGGCGGGAAGAGCCAGTCAGAGGTGAAGCCGACCAGCAGGGCTCGGCATTTCATGTTGGCGACGGCGGCGTCGAGCGAGCCGTAGTCGCCGGCGAGGTCGAAGTAGCCGAGGGCTCTGGTGAAGTAGAGATAGGTGTTGGCGTCGAAACGGTTGGTGAAGCTGGCCCCTTGGTAGCGCAGGTAGCTCTCCACTTCGAATTCGATGTCGAAGCTGTACTTGCTGTCGTAGCCTTCTTGGCGGCGTCGGCCGAACTTGCGATCGAGGCTCTTATCCGAGAGGTAGGTGATGTGGGCCATCATGCGAGCGATGGCCAGACCGACGGCCGGTCCGCCGTCCGGTTCGTAGTTTCCTTCCTTCCACTCCGGATCCTGCATGATGGCCTGGCGCCCGACTTCGTCGAAGGCGATGGCCTGGGAGTTTTGCCGCCAGGTGGTGGCCATGGGCAGGATGCGCTGCACGTAGTCGGGATATTCGATGGCCCACTGCAAGGTCTGCATGCCGCCCATGGAGCCGCCGACGATGGCATGGAGCTGGGTAACGCCCAGGCTGTCCAGCAGCAGCTTCTGCGTGCGCACCATATCGGTGATGGTGACGAAGGGGAAGGTGAGGTTGTAGGGCTTGCCGGTTTCCGGGTTGATGGATTTGGGCCCGGTGGAGCCTTGGCAGCCGCCGATGCAGTTGATGCAGATGACGAAGAAGCGCTCGGTGTCGATGGGCTTGCCGGGGCCGATCATGTTGTTCCACCAGCCCGGCTTGCGGTCCTTGAAGCTGTGCACGCCGGCGCAGTGGTGGTCGCCGGTGAGGGCGTGAGCGATGAGAATGGCGTTGTTCTTGTCCGCGTTGAGCCGTCCGTAGGTCTCGTAGCGCAGGGTGAACTCGGGGATGGAGCGGCCGCTGATGAATTCGTAGGGATGCGGGTGGTGGAAGTCCACCGGCTCGACGAGTCCGACTTCGCCGGAGTCCTGGAGCTGGAGATCGTGTTCGGTCGCGTTCACGGAGGGAGACTTTGCGAGTCGCCTGACCGGTGTCGAGGCTGAAGCGGGGGCGAGCAAAGGCTGGTTTGGGTTGACAGGGAGGGCTTTCCAGATGGCATTTGAGTGTCGTCCGCCGCCGGGACGCTCTCTGGCGCTTTGGTGGCGAAACCGCATTCCCCCATCGACCGTCAGGTCTATGACTCGCTCAAAGCGCGGGCTGGCACGCTCGTTTTTCGATAGTTGAATCCGAACGAACGGCGACGCGCGAACCTGTTCAATGAGAAGCGCTCTCGGAAAACCGAGCTGCTCTGCTCGTTTTCGCTGAAATGAAGATCATATTGCTAATCACCTGCTTGCTTTGCCTGGCGAGCGCCTCCTTCGGCAAACCGAAGCGGGAGGCGCCGACCATCGAGCTGAATCCTGCGGACACTCTCTACATCCAGGTGATCGACAGCGTTCGCATGGGCAATATCGGCCGCAACGATCGCTTTCGTCGGATTCGCAATACGCTGGAGGAGGTTTTCGAGGAGGCGGATTTTCCCATGCAGTACAAGATCATGCGTTTCAGCGGAAACCGTTTGCCGCCGGATCAGCCGAGCTTGCACATGACGATCATGAAGTGGGGCGACTACGGGCTGAGCCAGATCGAGGTGCAGTTCAGCGCCAGTCTGCGCCGGGAGTACGATCGGAACAAGCTGGGCATGTTCTATCATCGGGGAGGGTCGAGTTTGATGGCTGACGAGCGGGTGTACAAGGACGTGTTGCGCAAGGCGTTGGAGGAAATGGTGTTCGAGCTAGGGCAACGTTTGGCGGCCGCACTCGATGATGAAGCCGAGGTGGTGGACGCGGAGGCCGACCAGGCTGTCGGACAGCAGTAGGAAGCCCGTTTCGCTGAATGAAACCCGGTGTATCGATGGACGACGCAAGTTTCGAAGCAGAGTTGATCAGACGGATCGCGAATAGGGAGCGCGATGCCTTCGACCAGCTGTACGCCCGTTATTCGCGTCCCTTGTTCTCCTACATTTTCAAATTTCTGCGGGACCATGGTCTAGCGGAGGAGGTACTGCAGGATGTCTTCGTGAAGATCTGGAAGACCGCTCATCGCTACGACCCGAAGCTCTCGCGCCCATTCAGCTGGTCGGTGCTGGTGACGAAACGCCTTTGCATCGATCGATTGAGGGCGTCCAAGCCGGTCACCGTCACCGACGACCCCATGGCCTACAAGCCAGCGGAGGAGCATCGGCAGGACGATCGGGACCCGTCCGATCACGTGGCGGTGAAGGACGAGATCGGCATCTTGCGAAGCTTGCTCGAGAAGCTGCCTGAGTCGCAGCGCTTGAGCTTGGAGCTGTCCATGGACAAGGGGCTCACGCAACAGGAAATTTCAGACGAACTCGACATGCCGCTAGGCACGGTGAAAACCGCCATGCGCCGGGGCATGCAGAAACTTAAAACCATGATGGCTGCGAACAATGAATAGGGAACAACGAGAGGAATACGCCTTGCTCTACGCTTTGGGGTCTTTGCCCGAAGACGAAACGGAAGCCTTCGAGAAGGAGGCGTCCGAGGATCGCGAGCTGCAGCGGTTGATCCACGAGAACCAGCGCTTGCAGGAGGAGTGGGTGAGGGAGTGCGAGCCCGTGGAGCCGCCGTTTCAGAGCTACTCCAGGATCATGTCGGAGATCGACTCGGACCGGACGAGAAAGGCGCCTTCGGAGAAGGAGCTTCGTCCTGAGGCCCCAGTTCGCCGTGTGGTCCCCTTCCTCAACTGGGGAGGTTGGGCGGCTGCGGCTTGCGTGGCCTTGGTCTTCAGCGTCTTGCGATTTGGAAACGGGGGCGCCGACTTGCGTTCCGACATCGTGCTCAACAATCTGGCGAACCCGAAGCTGATGGCGGTGGAGACGCCGTCGGAAGACATCGGAATCGAAGACCGCATGCTCGAGTTGGTGGGAATCGCCGAGGCGTATTGGTTCGCCCGCGAGGGAGTGCCGAGCGACCAGCTGCTGGCTGACTCCGCCACGGAGATCGCGCCGATTTCGGGCGGATTCACCGTCTTCGATCGTACCTACAAGCTCGGTTTCATCGCGGTGGAGAACATGCCCAACGAGACGGCGGGCAAGTCCTATCACGTCTGGGCCAAGACCAGCCCCGAGTCCAAGCCGATACGGGCGGGAGCCCTGCCGATTGGCGACGAGTCGCGGGGGCTGTTTTTCTTCGATCTGTCGAGTTTGCCCAAGGATGTGGACGTGGGAAATCTGAGCTTTTTCGTCACTGAGGAGGAAAGCGACGACCCGGCGAAGCCCAGCCAGATGATCGTGCTGAGCGACTTCTAGGAACGGGCGTTCTTCTTTACGATCCGCTTACATTTTAGCGTTGCCGCGAGGCGGGCTGGGAGGTTTTTGTGGGAAGGCTCACTTCTTCGTTAACCTCTTCCCCCTTCCCGTCTTATGAAACGCTTCAGCGCTTTTGCCGCGACTGTGGTCGCGCTCGCTTTGCCTAGCCTGGTTCATGCCCAGGAGCAGGCTTCCCTCAATGCCGGCGACACTGCATGGATGATCGTCGCTACCGCTCTGGTCCTCTTCATGACGCTGCCTGGACTGTCCCTGTTTTACGGCGGTTTGGTGCGTGCCAAGAACGTGCTCTCCATCCTGATGCAATGCTTCGCGATATGCGCGGTGATGTCGCTGTTGTGGGTGATCTTTGGATACAGCTTGGCGGTGACGGGTACCGGTCCGTTCATAGGCGGTTTGGAGTTCGCGTTCCTCAAGCACCTGACGGTGGATTCCCTGTCCGGCACCATTCCCGAAAGCGTTTTCGTGACCTTTCAAATGACCTTTGCCATCATCACACCCGCTCTGATCGTGGGAGCGTTCGCGGAGCGCATCAAGTTTTCCGCGGTGATGCTGTTCAGCATCGGTTGGTTCGTGCTTTCCTACATCCCGATTTGGCACATGGCGTGGTCGGAGCACGGATTCTTTCACAACTGGAGCGTCATGGATTTCGCTGGTGGCACGGTGGTGCACATCAACGCCGCTATGGCTGGTTTGGTCGGCTGTTTGATGGTTGGCCGCCGCAAGGGGGCGTTCGCGGAGCCAATCAAACCGCACAGCCTACCGCTCACCGTAGTCGGCGCCTCCATGCTCTGGGTAGGCTGGTTCGGCTTCAACGCGGGCAGCGCCGTGGCCGCTGACGGAACCGCTGGCATGGCGATGCTCGTCACCCAGATCGCCTGCGCCACTTCGGCTGTGGTTTGGATGCTCATCGAATGGCTCAAGCACGGAAAGGCCTCGGTGCTCGGCATCGCTACTGGCGCCGTGGCGGGTTTGGTCGCGATCACGCCAGCGTCCGGAAACGCGGGACCGATGGGCGCCATCCTGATCGGGGCCGCTTCTTCGGTGTGCTGCTATCTGGTGGCGGTTAAGCTGAAATTCGCTCTCAAGATCGACGACAGCTTGGACGTGTTCGGCGTGCATGGCATCGGCGGAATCGTGGGCGCCATCCTGACCGGAGTGGTCGCTTCGGAATCGTTTGGCGGCACCGGATATGGCGAGGGCATCACCATGCTCGCCCAGGTCTGGGGACAATTCGTCAGCGTGGTGATTACCATCGTATGGAGCGGCGTGGTCTCGCTCATCCTCTTTTTCCTCATCGACAAGGCGATCGGACTGCGGGTCGACAACGACAGCGAACTGAAGGGGCTCGACCTCAGCGAGCACGACGAGCAAGGCTACGAAATGTAGCTCGTCCCGGCTCCGGCCTGAATACGATTTTCTCAGGCCCGTTCCGTTTTTCGCGGAGCGGGCCTTTTTCGTGGCGCGATGCCCTGTTCTATCTCGCCCAACGCAACGACCTGAGCGAAAGGCTCCACGGAGAAACGAGGGAACAGTTTGTAGCAACTGATTTTTGCAACGTGGCAAAAAACAGTTGCAGGCGGTGAGGAGTCCGCGAGCAGGCTTGAAAAGGGTGCGGTGCGGACTAGGGTGGTCGCTTCTATGAAATCCACTTGGTCCATCGGCGTCGCGTGCTTGCTCAGTTCCTTGATCGTGAATGGTTGCTCGGTTAAGAAACTAGCTGTCAACCAGTTGGGAGATGCTTTGTCGGGAGGCGGCGATGTGTTCGCCTCGGACAACGATCCGGAGCTGGTGGGCGACGCGTTGCCGTTCAGCTTGAAGCTGATGGAGAGCGTGCTGGCGGAGACGCCGGAGCATGTGGGATTGCTGACGTCGCTGACCAGCGGGTTCACCCAGTACGCCTATGGTTGGGTGCAGCTCGATGCGGATGAGATCGAGGACGAGGATTACGATCGAGCGGTAGAGCTGCGGGAGCGGGCGATCAAGCTCTACGAGCGGGCGATGGGCTATGGCATGCGTGGTTTGGATGTTCGCCATGCGGGATTTTCCGATCAGCTCCGAGAGGATGAGGAGGCGGCGCTTGGCAGACTGCGGCCGGACGAGGTGGAGCTGTTGTACTGGACAGGCTTGGCTTGGGCGGGAGCGATTTCCCTCTCGCTCGACAACATGGATTTGGTGGGCGATCTGGCCTATGTGGAAGCGATGATGGAGCGGGCTCTCGAGCTGGATCCGGACTTCGACGATGGAGCGATTCAGACCTTTTTCGTGACCTACGAGGTAAGCCGCATGAATGCGGAGGGCGATCCTATCGAGAACGCGACTCGCTACTACCACCGGGCGCTGGAGCTTTCGGACGGCCAGCTTGCTTCGGTGTATGTCGCTTATGCGGAAGCGGTTGCAGTGGAAACGCAGAACAAGGAACTTTTTGTGTCGCTGCTCAACCAAGCCTTGGAGATCGATGTGGACCAGCACCCTTCGACGCGCCTGAGCAACTTGATCTACCAGCGACGGGCGGAGTGGCTGCTCAATCGCTTGGAATGGTATTTCCTGTAGATCCGATCTTGGAAGCGGGACGGCTCTGTCCGTAGGACTTTGGCTCCGCGAGCGAAATCCGAATCGAGCGGGGAGATTTCTGGCTTCCGAATGAAACGATTGGGCGGCGAACTTGTATAAAACATTGAAGCTCCTAGGCGCTTGGTACGTCTTATGGAGGTCTGACTCGTTCGACGAGCCTGCAAAACCCTCTCGAAAATCATGATGCTTGTTTCAAAACCGATTCGAATTCTCGCTTTGTTCGCAGTGATGGCTGCGGTATTTTCTGCGGCCCCAGACGCGGAGGCGCGAAAGCAGCGGCTTCGCCTGACGACCTTGGCTCCCAAGGACTCGTCCTTCGACAAGTCCTTGCGCCGCATGGGCCAGGAGTGGAAGAAGGAAACGCGGGGCGAGGTGGACTTGATCATTTTCGCTGGTGGCGTGCAGGGTGGCGAGACGGCTATGATCGACCGCATGCGGGTCAACCAGACGCAGGCTGCCTTGATATCCGGAGTGGGCTTGGCGGAGATCGATCCGGCGGTGGCTGGATTGCAGCAGGTGCCCTTGATGTTTCACAGCTACGAGGAGCTGGAGTACGTGATGGACAAGCTCGGTCCGATGTTGGAAAAGCGTATTCGTGACAAAGGCTTCGTGGTGCTCGGCTGGATGGACTCCGGTTGGGTGCGCATTTTCAGCAAGAACAAGCTGGTGACGCCTGAGGACATGAAAAAGGGCAAGCTGTACACCTGGGCGGGTGACACCAAGCAGACCGATTTGCTCAAAAACATGGGCTTTCGCCCCGTACCCATCGACGCCACCGAAGTGACATCGAGCTTGCAGACCGGCCTCATCGATATCGTGCCGCTGCCGCCCTTTTTCGCTTTGGCCACGCAGACCTACAAGCCCGCCCCGAACATGCTGAATATCAAGTACACTCCCATCATCGGAGCCATCGTGGTATCGGAGCAGGCGTGGAGCCGCATCGATCCTGAGGATCAGGAAGCCATGAAGCGGGTGGCGGAAGACGTTTGCCGCGAGATGACCCTGGCCGGACGCGAGGAGAACGAGCAAGCGGTCAAGGTGATGCAGGAGAAGTGGGGGCTCAAGGTCGTGGAATCCTCCGAGAAGGTGGAGGAGGCCTGGGAAACGGCTTCCGAGGAAGCCTATTCGCTCATTCGAGACAACACGGTGCCCGCGGAGATTTTCGACGAAGTCGTTCGCTTGCTAGAGGAGCATCGCGGGGGCGAGTAGGGATTCATCGCGGTGGAGACGCGTTTCGATGAATCGCGGAGCCGTTTGCGAGAGAAGTATTTATAGAAAAAGGCCGTCCTGATTTGGGACGGCCTTTTTGGCGAAAGTCTGGTTCGCGGGGGTTGCGGTTTGTCTTGCGTGCCCGTCCTGCTAGTCCTCGAGAAGACCGTCGGCGATGTCGGCGTTGTGGAAGACGTTTTGCACGTCGTCCAGGTCGTCGAGGGCGTCGATCAGGGCCATGACCTGTTTGGCTTGGGCGGCGTCGCCGATTGGGGTGAGGGTTTCCGGCAGGTAGGCCAGTTCCGAGCTGGCCACTTCGATGCCGGCGTCGGAGAGGGCTTGGCTGACCGCGTCGTATTCGGTGATGGGAGCCAGCACCTCGTAGCCTTCCTCTTCGGTTTTTATGTCTTCGGCTCCTGCTTCGAGGGCCACGTCCATGAGCTTTTCCTCGTCGATCTGATCCTTGGCGATGAGGAACTGGCCGCATCGGTTGAACATGAAGGCCACGGCTCCGGCTCCCGCCAGGTTGCCTCCGCGCTTGGTGAAGGTGGAGCGGATTTCCGAAGCGGCTCGGTTCTTGTTGTCCGTGGTCACCTCCACCACCACCGCGATGCCGTGCGGAGCGTAGCCTTCGTAGACGAACTCCTCGTAGACCACGCCGGGAAGCTCGCCGGTGCCTTTTTTGATGGCCCGATCGATATTGTCCGCTGGCATGTTGGCGTCGCGCGCTTTGAGCAGCACGGTGCGAAGCTTGGCGTTGGTGTCGGGGTCGCCGCCGCCGTCTTTGGCGGCCATGGTGATGTCCTTGGAGAGACGGCTGAAGATCTTGCCTCGCTTAGCGTCGACGGCTGCCTTGCGGTGCTTGGTATTGGCCCATTTGCTGTGTCCTGCCATGGTGTGACTTTCGGTTCTTGGTCCTAAACGATAGGGGTTGGGTTTTTAGACTGCTGGGAAGGGAGAGCTAGTTTTTCTTGCGCTTCTTCTTCTTCGAGTTGTCGCCCTCGATGGCCTTCTTCATCGCGGGAGGCAGCTGCACCTCAAAGTCGTCCTGGCCGCGCTTGGTGAGCCATTGCTGTCCGATGGTGAAGAGGTTGCTGATCGACCAGTAGAGCACCAGACCTGAGGAGAAGGTGTAGGTGAAGGGGAAGAAGATGAACGGCATGAACTTCATCATCTTGGTCTGGGCGTTGTCGACGGTCGGCGTCGGCATGGTCCACATCTGGTAGGCGAGCGTGACCAGCCAGAAGAAGGGCAGCACGTTGAAGGGGAAGCCGGCGACGTAGCCGATGGTGTCGGGCTTGGAGAGGTCGGCGATCCAGAGGAAGTCGGCGAAGCGAAGCTCGGCGGCGCTGCGCAGCATATAGAACAGGGCGAAGAAGATGGGGATCTGAGCCAGCATGGGCAGGCAGCCCGCCACCGGGTTGATCTTGTTGAGCTTGTACAGCTCCATCATCATCTGCTGCTGCTTTTGGGTGTCGTCCGGAAACTTCTCCTTCAGGGCCTTCATCGGCTCCTGCAGCTTGGACATCTTGCGCATGGACTTCATGCTCATCAGGGTGATGGGCAGCAGCGTGCCGCGAACCACGACGGTGAGCAGGACGATGGCGACGCCCCAGTTGCCCACGAATCCATGGATCCAGGTCATCAGCTGCAGCAGGATCTTGGAAATGGCTCCGAAGAAGCCGAACTGCATGGCCTGTTCCTGTCCCTGTTTCAGCTTGGCGAGGCGTGTGTGCTCCTTGGGACCGGCGTAGAAATCGAAGCTTTTCGTGACGGTGCCACCTGCGGGCAGGGAGATGGCGCCCATCTTCACGTCGGCGGTGATTCCGGTCGCCGGCTCGCCGGTCTTGGGATCGAGAGGGAAGTCCACCGGTCGGGCGATGAAGCCGGAGCCCGGCTCGCCCGGGGTGAGCAAGGTGATGAAGAACTGGTTTTTAACCGAAGCCCAGACCACGGTGTCGTTGACCTGCTCGAAGTCCATGGGCTCGGATTTGAAGAAAAGGAAGCCTCCGCCCGAGAAGTCGCTTTGCTCGGTGAACTCCACGTCCTCGCCGTTGTAGTAGCCAAAGGTCTGCAGGTAGCGGTCTTGGTTTCCGGAGGGGGCTACGGTGCCGATGTTGAGGCTTGGTTCGCCCAGAGGGAGCGGTTGATCGCTCAGGTTCTTGAACTCCAGGGTATGCTCGATGGTGTAGGGAGCCGCGTAGGCGGCGTCTTCCGAAATGGTGTAGCGGCGGGTGATTTCGAGCTGGTCGGAGAGCTTGGCTCGGAAGGTGACGGTGTTGGGGGTGAGGGAAGGAACGCGTTCGAAGATCACGTCCTTGGCGTCGCCCAGATAGGTGGAGAGATTGAGGGCCGGCACGTAGCGCAGGCGATTCATGATGTAGGGATCCTCGCCGTCGATGGTCGCCTTTTTCTTTTTCAGTACGATTTCCTTGATGGAGCCGCCGTAGTTGGTGAAACGGGCTTCGATGAAATCGTTTTCCAGGGAGGCGATGACTTCGCCTTCTCGATCGGTGATCTCCTCCACCTTGGCATGACCGTTGGTGACCGGTGTGATGGTCGACGGCACGGGCGGAGTGGCGGACGGATCGACGGGGCTTGCAGGGCCGGATTGATCCGAAGGGATGGCTTCGGGGGCGGTTTGAGGAGGAAGCTCGTTCGGCTCGACCTGACGCTGGCTGGTTTTCGTCATCAGCACCATGCCGACGATGAGCAACGCGACTCCGATTATGGTATTCTTTTTGTCCATCGAATCTTGTGAAAGAGAGTTTTTCGGGAGGGAATGCGCCCGAGGAAAGGGCTCATAAAAGGTGCGTCCTGTGGCCTAGCAAGCTAATCCTCCTGCGAGTGAGGCCGCGAATCGGTCGACTGCGTCGCCTGGCTGATCGGCGCGTCGAGCGGGCGCAGCAGCTTCTTGTACTTCAGGGCATGCAGAAAGCGCTGCTCGAGCTCATGGTAGGAGGCTTTGCCGGCTGGCTGCCGGATGCTCACCACGATATCCGCGGCCGCTTTCAGCTCGTGCTGGTGCAGGCGGAAGAGTTCGCGGAAGCGACGCTTCAAGGTGTTGCGCATCACGGCGTTGCCCACTCGTCTAGCCGCTGAGATGCCGACACGCGGAGACGAAGCATCCGCGCTGTCGCTAGCGCGGATGCGGGAAAATAGGGCGAAGTACCGGCAGCGATAGGGCTTGCCAAGACTTCTGATCTCAAGGAAGTCGGCGTTTCGGCGCAGACGGCTCGCAGGGCGGAGCTTGAATCTCCTCACCATGATCTTGCCGTCCGAAGACGCTCGCTCGATTAAGCGACGGAGAGACGGGCGCGTCCCTTCTTGCGGCGGGCCTTGATGACAGCGCGTCCGCCACGCGTGGACATGCGGGCGCGGAAGCCGATCTTGCGGACTCTCTTGAGGCGGTGTGGTCTGAATGTAGGTCTCATGACGTGAAAAATGGAAAAAGAGGGAGAAAATGGTGAGAGCCCCGCAAGGGTGTCAAGCACCGATCCGGCAGAACAGGACCAGTTTTTGCCAATTTCAACCCTTTTAGCGCGTCCCCCGCCCCAGATTCGCCCATCAAGCCGGAAACGGATCCCGATCTCGGAGGTCCCTTCGAGAAGGGAGGCGTCCTGGAGGACGAAGTTATTTTGAATATTCAAAATATTAATTGACAGGTATTCAAAATAAGGCAGAGGTCGGGGGAAACGCGTCGTATGAAACGAGTGAAGAAGACTGCATTGATTTTTCTGGGATGGCTGGCCTTGAGCTGCGTTCCTTTTTCCGTGGCTAAGATCCGGGTGGTGAGCAGCACTGCTCAGATCGGGGATATCGTGAGCAATGTGGCGGGCGATCGGGTGGAGAGCAGCGCCTTGATGGGGCCGGGGGTGGATCCGCATCTCTATAAAGCGACGGCGCGCGACGTCATCGCCCTGCAGCGAGCGGATTTGATCCTCTACAACGGCTTGCATCTAGAGGGGCGTTTGGCGGAGACCTTGTCCAAGATGAGCGCCAAGGGGCGCAGGCTGGTGGCGGTAGCGGAGGCGATCCCGGGGGAGCGCTTGTTGAAGTCGGCCGCCTACGAGGACGCCTATGATCCGCATGTATGGTTCGATCCACAGCTTTGGGTCATCGTGGTCGACGAGGTGGTGTCGTCGCTTTGCGCCGCCGATCCGGAAAACGCGGGCTTCTATCGCCAGCAGGGAGCGAGCTATCGATCGAAGGTCGCCGGGCTGGACGCTTGGGCCAAGGCGCAGATCGAGAAGGTGCCAGCCGGTCGTCGGGTGCTGGTGACCAGTCACGACGCCTACAACTATTTCGGTCGAGCCTTCGGGGTGGAGGTGGTTGGCGTGCAGGGGATATCCACGGTGACGGAGGCTGGATTGGCGGACGTCACCAAGACGGTGGATTTCATCAAACGCCGCGGCATTCCGGCGATATTTGTGGAGAGCAGCGTTTCGCCTGCCACCATCGAGCGCATCAGTCGGGACTCCGGAGCGCGGGTCGGGGGGGAGCTGTATTCCGATGCCTTGGGCGCCCTCGGCGAGATTCACGAGTCCCCTGATGGGGAGCGTTTCGATGTGGGCACCTACCTCGGCATGTTTCAGTACAATGTCTCCACCATAGTGGAAGCCTTGCGATAGGCCTCCTCCCTCGCTGGCGTGAGGGAGCGAAAATGTTGATGATTCGGCGCGCGAACGAGGTTGATTCGGCGTCCTCGGCTCGATTGGCTGAGGTCAAGGATCATGTCTGCAAACCCTAGACTTTTCGCCCTCGGTTCCTTCGCCCTTTGCTCCCTGGTGGCCGGTTCCGAGGAAACTCCCGAACGTTGGCTCGCTGAAGGGCGGGCTGCCATCGAGCGCTCCGCTGAACTTGTGCCGATCGAGCGACCGGCGAAAAACGTCATCTTGGTGGTGGGCGACGGCATGGGCATTTCCACTGTAACCGCTGGACGGATACTTGAAGGGCAGATGCGTGGAGAGACCGGGGAGGAGAACTGGCTCTCGTTCGAGCGGTTTCCCTATACCGCCTTGTCGAAAACCTACAACGTGGACCAGCAGACGCCCGACTCTGCTGGGACCATGACCGCCATGATCACCGGGGCCAAGACGGACGCCGGGGTGCTGTCGGTCGACCAGCGTGTGAGGCGAGGCGACGGTCCGTCCGCTGGCAATCGGGAGCTCTTCACCTTTCTGGAAAAGGCGGAAATCGCCGGAAAGGCCACCGGCATCGTCACCACCGCCCGAGTGACGCACGCCACGCCTGGAGCCTGTTACGCCCACACTCCGGAGCGCAATTGGGAATGCGACGCCAAGGTGCCGCAAGGAGCGGGAGTGGCGGACATCGCCGCTCAGCTGATCGAGATGCCGAGCCTTTGGGCGAAGCGCGGGTATGAGCAGGTGGATGGCCCGGAGGTGGTCTTCGGCGGCGGGCGAGCGAACTTTTTCCCGCAGGGGCCGATCGATGAGAGGTATTCATCCGAAGGAGACTCCGGACAGCGTCTCGATGGGCGAAACCTTGTCCAGGAGTGGTTGAGCTCGCGGTCGAACGCGGCGTATATCCACGATATCGATACGTTCGAGTCTTTGGATGTCGCTAGCGTGGGACACGTTCTTGGTCTGTTCGAAAACTCGCACATGCGGTACGAGGTGGATCGTTCGACCGATATCGGCGGGGAGCCGTCGCTGGCAGAGATGGCCAGCAAGGCGCTCGACCTATTGGAAAAGGACCAGGACGGATACTTCCTGATGCTCGAGGCGGGAAGAATCGATCACGGGCATCACGCTGGAAACGCGTATCGAGCGCTTCATGACACGGTGGCTCTGTCGGAAGCTGTCCGTCTGCTTGTGGAAAGGACGAATCCGGAGGAGACGCTGATCATCGTGACCGCGGACCACAGCCATGTCTTCACCATGGCTGGCTATCCGGGGCGGGGAAACGACATCCTCGGCATGGTCGCCGACACCGAGGGGCGTCTTTCGAAGGACTTGCTCGGGCTGCCGTATACGACGGTCGGATACCAGAATGGGCCAGGGTATCTTGGAGCGACTGAAGAGCAGCCGGAAGGGTTTAAGCGCTACCCGCACGATCCGCATGAGGCGGAGCACAATCACGGCGGTCGGCCGGACCTGCGCGACGCCTGCTCCGATTGGGACAGCATCGATGGCTGCGATGGCTGGGCCCAGCGGCATTTGCAGGAATCGGCCTATCCGCTGAACTCCGAGACGCATGGCGGAGAGGATGTGGGCATCTGGGCGATCGGCCCATACGCCCACTTGCTCCACGGCACGGTTGAGCAAAACGTGATCTTTCACCTGATGGACTACGCCTCGGCTTGGGAGGTGGACGATCCGTTCGCTGGGAACCGGAAGTAGGGAAAACAAGCGCGCCGGGAGCGGGAAAGGCGGCGCGTCGCCGTTTTTGGGGCTCTGTCGCTGCCGCAGCGCCAGCGTTTTCCAGGGTTGCGCTGCGGCATCGATTTCGGATGATAGGGGACTGGGATCGCTTCGGCGTTTGATCAAATTTTACCCCTCCTAGTGATTCACCGTACCCTCTTGTTACTTCTGTCCTTTTGGGGATTGTCGCTCGGCGTGTCCGCCTCGGCTTCGGGGCTGCGTTTCGATAGTCTCAACGCGGCCGGCGGGCTTTCCAACAATTGGGTACGCTGCTTTTACCAGGACGATTACGGCTTGATCTGGATCGGCACCAGCGACGGCTTGGACCGCTTCGACGGAGAGAGCGTCAGGGTCTACCAGCCGGAGATTGGCGATTCGGGGCGCAAGCTGAACATCCCGGTTAACGCCATCCTCGGCAAGTCGGAGCGCCAGTTTTGGGTGGCTACCGATGCCGGGCTGTTCGTCTTCGACCAAGGCAGCGGAGCGTTCACGCTGTTGGAGGCGTTGGGGGGGAAGCCATGTTTGGACTTGATGGAGGATAGCGATGGACTGCTCTGGATCGCTACCAGCGATGGACTGTTCACCCTGAACCGAGGGCGGCCAGAGAGCTTGTTCCGCCATGCGGCGGATGGCTCGGATCCGGAAGCCTTGCCGCACCACTACGTGAACGACCTGCATCAGGATCGACAGGGGCGGATCTGGATCGGCACTAAGAATGGCATTTCCCTTTGGGTGCCTGGCGAGCGGCGTTTCCTTAGCTTCACCGCTGGAAGCGAAACGGGGCTGAGGTCGGGCGACGTGCTGGCTATCGAGCAGGATGCCTTGGGCCGTATTTGGCTGGCGACTTCCGGTGGCGGCTTGGAGCTGATGCGGTTTTCGGACGAGGGCTCCGCCCGTTTCGAGCTTGTGCGAGGGGGCAAGGGGCTGGACCTGATGGTGGATCGGGATCAGGCCCTTTGGGCGGCTATGGGAGCGGGGGGCGGCTTGCTTCGCATTCCGAATCTGTCGACGAGGGAGGTGGAGGACTTTTCGGTGGAGCGCTACGGCTCGCGCTTGGGCGATCGCTGGAGTTTGAGCGACGATAGCGTGTTCTGTCTTTTCGAGGATCGGCTGGGCGACATCTGGGTGGGCACCTTCGGCAACGGGGTCAACTACTACTCCAAGCGAGCCAAGCGTTTTGGTGTGGTGAGAAAAGGCGGTCCGCCAGGCGAATCGATTTCGGAAAACATGGTGAACTGCTTTCTGGAGGATGACGACTATTTCTGGATCGGTACCATGAGCGGTCTGGAAAGGCAGCGAAAGTCCGACGGGCACTACACGGTTTATCGAAGCGAGCTGCACGATGAGAGTACTTTGGGAGGCGATCCCATCTTCGCGCTGCGCAAGGATTCCCAGGGAAACCTTTGGGTGGGCGGATGGATGACGGGCTTGAATCGCTACGACTATGAAACCGATTCCTTCGAGCGTTTCATGCCCAGCGTGGCCCCCGGCAGCATCGGCGGTTCGATCGTCTTCGACATCGTGGAGGATGCGGAGGGAGCGCTTTGGGTGGCGACCGATGGCGGTGGATTGATTCGCTTCGACTATCAGGATCGTCGCTTCCAGAGGTACTCTCATGCGCAAGGCGATCCGAGCTCCCTGCGGGACGATTTCCTAAACGACTTGCTGATCGCTACCGATGGCAGCATGTATGTTTCCACGTACCATTCGATCGAGCGCTTCCATCCGGAAGAGGGCGTGACTGAACGGTTTCTCCATACCGAGGAGGCCGAAAACGGAAACGCGGGAGGTCAGGTCATGGCCTTGCACGAGGACAGTTCCGGGCGCATCTGGGTGGGCACCAATTCCGGTCTCGAGATACTGGATACGGATAGCGGACAGTTTACCGTTTTCACGCAGAAGGACGGTCTTCCCTCCGACAGCATCAAGGCTTTGTTGGAGGACGGAAACGGCGACCTCTGGGTGTCCACCAGCCGTGGGCTTTCCGTTTTCGTAGGCGCGGTGGCCGATCCCCAGACGGCGCAATTTAGAAATATCAGCGAGAACGAAGGGCTCTCCTCCAACCAGTTCAACATACGCGCCGCATACGAAGGATCGGACGGCTTGTTCTATTTTGGAAGTTCCCGGGGATACACCTTCTTCTGGCCGGAGGAGATCGCCTTCAACGAAGAGCCTCCGCCAGTGGTGTTCACGGAGTTGAGCTTGCTGGAAACCTCCCCTGACGCGCTCGCCTCCTTTCGTTCGATCGGCGAGGATGTGAATGCGATCGACGAATTGAGCTTCGACTACGATGCCGCCAGTTTCACCATTGGCTTCGCTGCGTTGAACTATCTCAATCCGAGCGAGAATCGCTATCGGTATAAGATGACTGGATACGATAGCGACTGGATCGAAGCCGGCGCTTCGGGTTTCGCGACCTACACCGGTCTGCCTGCAGGTCGGTACACCTTTAGCGCGAGGGGCTCCAACAACGATGGAGTTTGGTCTGACGAAACCCGCTCGATCCGTCTCCGGGTGCATCCGCCTTGGTGGAACACGGTGTGGTTCCGCACGCTCGCGGGCGCCGCGTTCCTGGCTTTGACGTTTTTCGCCTATCGGGCGCGATTCGCCTTTTTGCAGCGGCAGCGAGAGGTTTTGGAGAATCGCGTGAAGCGGCGCACGGAGGACTTGGAGATCGCCAACCGCGAGCTGGGAGCCAAGCAGGCCAAGATCGAAGCTCAGAACGAGGAACTGAAGGATCATCGCGAAGGATTGGAGCGATTGATCCGCGAGCGCACGCGAGAGCTGGAGCTGGCCAAGCGGATGGCGGAGGAATCGGATCGCCTCAAGTCGAACTTTCTCATGAACATGAGTCACGAGATCCGCACCCCGATGAACGCCATCATCGGCTTTTCCTCGCTGCTCAATGACGAGGACCTTTCTCATGAGGAGCGAGAGGAATTTATCGAGGTGATCGCGAACAACGGACAGGCCTTGCTGGTCCTGATCGATGACATACTGGACATTTCCCTGATCCAGTCGGATCAGCTTCGTCTTTCGGAAGAGCCGTTTTTCGTGGATGAAATCCTGGTCGAGCTGCGAGACTTGTATCAGATGAAGCAGGACAAGCCGATTCGTATCGAACTATTGGATGCGGATCGGATCGTGGGGCTCTCGTTGGTCGCAGATCCAGTCCGTTTTCGGCAGGTGATGAACAACCTGCTGAGCAACGCGTACAAGTACACGGACGAGGGGGAGATTCGGTTCCGTTGCGTGGAGCGGGAGCACGAGCTCTTGTTTGAAGTTTCGGATACGGGGCTTGGGATCAGCGAGCGGGATCAGTCCCGCATCTTTGAAAACTTCTACAAGGTGGATCGGAATAGCTCTCGCTTGTATCCGGGCACGGGCATCGGCTTGGCCCTTTGTCGAAAGCTGGTCCATAAGATGGGCGGCGAACTCTGGGTCGAGTCGACCCTGGGCGCTGGTTCGAGCTTCTACTTCACGCTGCCGAAAAAGGATGCGGTCCCGCCCGAAGCCGCTCGGAAGCGCCTGCATGAGCCGCGGGAGTGCGTTCCAGTGGGAGGGCACGTCCTGGTCGCGGAGGACGACGATACGAACTATCAGCTGGTGGAGTTCTCCTTTCGCAATACCGACATCCAGCTGCATCGAGCAACCACGGGGAAGGAAGCGGTGGCGCTCGTGGAATCTCAATGGGGGGATCGCTTCAGTCTAGTCCTGATGGACATCAATATGCCGGAAATGGATGGCGTGGAAGCGGGGCGCATCATCCGCAAGCTTCGCCCGGAGCTGCCATTGTATGCAGTCACAGCCCACGCGATGTCGGAAGATCGAAAGCGATTTCTCAACGAGGGCTTCGCCGGCGTGATGACCAAGCCAGTCAGTGTCGACGCCTTGATCGCGCTCGTGTCGTCACACTGCGATTCGGCCCCCTAGAGACCTTCCGGCTCGCGGCGCTAAGGCTAGTCCAACCCGGCCTTTTCGCGAAGGATCTTGCGGGTCGCTTTAGCGGATTCCCTCAGGTCGGATTCCTTCCAGCTGCCCCTGCTGCTGGCTTTCGGAAAGAGGAACGAGCAGGTTTCGTCCTTGTCGGACACGGACCAGGTGATCCAGCTGATCTTTCGTTCTTCGGCCCAGTCTCGCCAGACTTTCCAGGCGTCGTAGTCCAAGGGGCCATCGCCCGATGCCTCCATGCCGGCGGATTCGGAAATGAAGATGGGGGCGCCCTTGCTCAGAGCGTAGTCTCCGCGTTCGCGGAGGTACTCTCCATGCGTCGCCGCGTAGTAGTGCAGCGTGTACATGATATTGGATACGCCTTCGATCTGATTGTCGGCGACGATGTGCAAGTCCTGATCCCAATGGGGATTGCCGACGAGGATCAGGTTGTCCGGATCGATGGCCCGGATGACGGAGATGACCTCTTCGGCGTACGCCTTGACTTCGGGCCAGGTATCGTGGATCGGCTCGTTGTAGATTTCGTATATGACGTTTGGATACTTGCCGTAGCGTTCCGCCATATCGGCGAAGAAGGTCTTTGCCAGCTCCAGCTCCAAGTGGTGGCTGTGAAAGTCGATGATGACGTACACCCCGTTTTCGATCGCTCCGTCGATGACCCTCGAGATGATCTTGACCGCCTTTTCGGGGTGAGCGTTGTAGGTGCGTTTTTTCTCCTCGAAATGGATGCCCATGGCGGCTCGCACCACGTCTACGCCCCAGTCTTCCTTCAGCCACTTGACCGTGTCCTCGTTGTAGAATCGTGGCCACCAGTTGTGCCAGCCATAGCTGACCCCGCGCAGGACCACGGGTTCGCCGTGCTCGTTGACCAGTTGCGTGCCGTCGACGCTGAGCGCGGGCACTACGGGCGGATCGGTGAGCGCCTGTTGGGTGTTGGTGCAGGATGCCATGAGCAGGGAGAGGGAGAGGAGGGTAGTGATAGCGAGTCGTGTCATTGAAGGAGCTTAGCTAGCGAACTCACGAAGAGGGTCAACGTCTGAAGTTTTTTCGGATAAGGATCAGTTTGCCCGAGGATCGAGGTTTGGCATAGAGCGCGTCTCTTCTTTCAAAAGAGTTTGCGCCCCGGTTTTGCGGCTACTGCTAAAGGGCTCGTTATAAACAACTAGGGAAACTGACGGGGCTTTCGATCGCCCGAAGTCAAAGTCGTTGATTTTCCGGAGCCCGGTTTGACTCGCGCATTTTTCCCGTAAAGCTGGGGGCCGTGGAGAATAGGGGCCCCAGTCAGTCAGCCAAGCAGCCGGAGAGATCGGTTCCGACCGCATCGGATAACGATTTGCTGACGGCGCTGCTGGAAGGGGCATCGGACTACATCTATTTTAAGGATCGAAACTCCCGTTTCATCCGGGTCAATCGCTGCATGGCGACCGCCTTTGGTCTGAAGGATCCGCGAGATGCGGAGGGCAAGACGGACTTCGATTTCTTCACTGACGAGCACGCCCAGGCCGCTCGCGATGACGAGCTCCGCATCATGGAGACGGGCGTTTCGATGATTGGCAAGGTCGAGCGCGAGACCTGGCCCAACGGCAGTGTCACCTGGGTGTCCTCTTCCAAGATCGCGTTGCGCAACGAGGTGGGCAAAATCGTGGGCTTGTTTGGCATCAGCCGCGACATCACTTCCGCGGTGGAGTCCGAGCGCGAGCTGCGGCGCTTGAACAAGCTGCTGGTGCAGGCCTCTCGTCAGGCCGGCATGGCGGAGATCGCGACCGGCATGCTGCACAATGTGGGAAACATCCTGAACTCCGCCAACGTGTCGTGTTCGGTCATTTCGGACACGGTTTCCGGTTCCAAGCTCTCGCGGCTGGGGGACCTGGTCAGGCTGCTTGATCGGCACAAGGATGATCTGCCCGCCTATTTGAGCGAGGATCCCCGCGGGCAGCGGGTGCCGGAATTCCTAGCCAGCCTCAGCGAGTGTTTGGAGTCGGAGCAGCGAAACGTGCGCGAGGAGCTGCGGCTGCTGCGCCAGTGCCTGGAGCACATCAAGTTCATCGTCACCTCGCAGCAGGACTACGCATCCGCTCCCAAGGTTCGGGAAGAGGCGTTGCTCAAGGACGTGATCGAGGAGGCGGCCCGGATCCATCGCTCGAGCTTCGACCGGCATGAGGTCGCCATCGTGATGGAGTTGGAAGCCATCCCCGAAATGATGATCGATCGTCACAAACTGCTCCAAGTGCTGGTGAATCTCATGCAAAATGCAAAGTTCGCATGCATGAAAAAGGGGTCGGATCAAAAGCGTGTCACCTTGCGCTCCCGGCTGCTGGAAAATGGAAAGGTGGAAATCGAAGTGGAGGACAATGGGATCGGGATCCCCGAGGAGAACCTCACCCGCATCTTCAACTACGGTTTCACCACCCGCAGCGATGGGCACGGATTCGGTCTGCACACCAGCGCCTTGGATGTGGCGGACATGGGCGGCCGCCTCTCGGTCACCAGTGGCGGCGTCGGTTACGGAGCCTGTTTCAAGATGCTGCTTCCCTTCTCCAAAGGAGAAGAAGGCGAGAAAAGCTGATCGCCCTCGCGGGACGCGGAAATTTCGCGCGATCGTTGGACTCTCCGGCCCGTATCTTCCTACTGCTAAGTTTCTTGGAAGGTCGACCTGCGACGGAGCGACGGGCAAACCCCGCCACCGTTTTTCAACCGTGATACGGGTGGAGAAGGGGCGGGACATCATGATCGGCGCGGCATTTGCAAGTCGGGTGGCCGAATTCTTCGAACGCTCGCTGGCGAATCCCTTGAGGAGAGCCAGCGAAGGGATTCGATTTCCGCGGTGAGACCAGCCGCCAAAACTAGTTTCAGATTATGAAGACGAAAAAGAAAAAAACGACCAACGCTCTCACGGAAGCCTTGCGCCTTGCGCTCGCCGACAGCTACGCGGTGCTAGCCCAGACGCACCTCTGCCACTGGAATGTTCGGGGGCCGAGCTTCTTCGCCCTGCATGCGGCGTTCGAGGAGCAGTACACCGAGCTCTTTCCGGCGGTCGACGAGATCGCGGAACGCATCCGGGCTTTGGGCGAGCTGGCGCCGGGAGGTCTTGGCAGTTTGGCCAAGATCGCTGGCATCGAGGAAATCGAAGAGGACGCCCCCGCGGAGAAGATGGTTTCCCACTTGAGAGACATCAACACGCGCTTGGTGAAGGACCTCGCCAAGGCTCGCGATGCAGCGGCCGAAGCGGACGACTCGGAAACCGAGGACATGATGATCGCCCGCATCCAGGTGCACGAGAAGACCATCTGGATGCTCGACAGCTACTTGGCCTAAACCGAGGCGAGTCGTCGCTGCCAAACTGGCAGCGTTTCCAGGATCTCCGGCCGACGCGGGCGGAGATCTTTTTCCCGTACGCGTCTGGAAGCGGTGAAAAGGAAAAGGAGCGACCCTCGTAGAGAATCGCTCCTTGGATTGGACGGAGTGAAATGGGTGCCTACGCCTTGCGCAGGGTTCCGTTGCCCAGCAGTTTGTCGTAGTCCTCGACCGTGGCTCCGTTGAGGCAGGCTTCGATGATCTGCTTGCCCAGCGGATCCAGATCTTCGGTGAGGAACTGCGAGAGCTCCTTGTGGAAGAACTCGGTGAGGATTCTGGCCCCTTCGTCGTAGGCCGCTTCGCCGACTTCCGGCTGCTCGTTCACGTTGAAGTAGCGAGTGCCGACCTGGCGCGATTCCACCAGGATCGATTCCGGATTCCAGCCCAGCAACGGACAGCGCGAGGCCATGACCTGCTTTTCGGAAAACTTGGCTCCGTTGCGACGGGCCAGGTATTCGCGGGTGATCCACTGCGGCATGAAGCTGACCTTCCAGGCCCCGATGTGCTGGTTGGGCATCAGGATGTAGCTGACCTCGGGAGTTGCCACGATTTGCTTGAGAATCAGGTTGGCCTGATCGACGCGGCGGCCCGTAGCGAAGGGCCAGTAGGAGCCGACGCCTTCAGACGACATGCCTCCGGTGTCCACGATGCTCGGATTGGCGTGTCCGCGCGGCGCCACCAGACGCCAGAGCCAGGCTAGGGCGGGCGGCAGGATGTGGAACATGCCAATGATGCCGTAGCTAGGATTGTCCGCCGTGCAAGGCGGGCAGCGCACGCCGAAGCTGCGGATGTCGACCTCTACCTGCTCGTTGACGATGTTGGGAATGGCCTTGCGTGGAACGATCACCCGCGGGTTCGGGCAGGGCGAGCCCGGCTCGTCTTCGATGTGCTCCCAGATGAGGGCGGTCGCTCCCGGCTGGGCTTTGATGTTGAGGAAAAGCAGGTCCTCGGACGGGTGCACGGTGAGGCTTTCCAGATTTGGATCCACGCCATACTTGTCGATGTGGTTGACGCGCAGGAACCAAGCGTCTTCGGCGTCCATAAGGCCGAGTTTTCCCGTGCCGCGGTCCAGCGACGGGTGGCAGAGGGCCATGTCGTCGGTGATGGGTCGCAGGTCGCAAGCCTGAGGCAGGCTGATGGTGCGCTTCACGCCGGTCACGATGTTCTCGCCCAGGAGCAGGGACCCATCCGGCTGGCGGTGGGCTTGCTCGAGCAGCTCGCTCTTTCCGCCGCCGCTCGCCCCTTCGTGGGAGATGACTACCCTGCTGTCGTAGGGAGTGACCACCTCCACGGTGGAGCAGTGCATGGTGATCCACTTCTGCTGTTCCCCGAGAGTCAGCAGCACCCCGTAGATGCCCTTCTTGGCGCTGGGACCCGGGTAGAGATTGTAGCTGAAAAGCTCATGCATGCCGGCGAGGCGATTGTGCACCACGACCTGCTTGCCGCCGAAATCGGTGTGACGGAAGGGTGGGGCCACGTAGATGATGGCCTTGGGGGAAAAGCCTTCGGGCACCTCGTCCGGCTTCAGCATGCCCTGCAGCAGGGCCAGACCGAGGGCGAAGAAGCCAGCGTTCGCCGGACCGACCACCAAAGCGTCGGTGCCCTTGCCCGGAAGACCGGCGCTGAAGGGGAAGATCGCCAGCTCCTGCTTGGCCAGCCAGTCGAATGTCTCCTGACGCAGCCCGTCGAAGGGCTTGCCGTAGCGGCCCTCGTAGGTCGGCTTGTCAGTGGCTCCCTGGTCGCCGATCACCATGCAGTCCGGGTCGCGACGGCGCATGTACGGCTCCAGATAGTTGGCCGCGATGCCGTTGCTGACGCGGCATACCTTGGCCTCTACCACTTTGCCCTGGCCTTCGACCTCGTAGGCGACTTCGTGCCAGCCCTGCTCGTCGGCGTCCCGCAAGGACAAGGCCTTCAAGTCGTCGAGACTCTCGGGCACCACCACCGATGGAGCCTGGGCGAGAATCGCCGCGACTTCCTCAGGAAGCTCGAAGTTGATGAGAGGATGAGTGAATTGTGTCTCAGCTTTGTTCATAAGAATTAAAGATACAGTTATCCTTATATAGTAGTTCGACTAATCCCGCTACGCGTTTGCCCATCATGTGCCGCATTTGTTGACATCAACTTCTAGCACGAACTAGTATTCGGGTATGCCTCGGCTTGTTTTACAGATTTTGCGCCAGCGACTGGATCGCACGGGATTGCTGGACCGCGCGGTGAACGATGCTCGTTTGCTCTTTCGCAAGCGGCTTCAACTGCTGCCTGAGGGGGAGGAGGCCACGTGGGAGCAGCTTTCGGTGGAGCTGAAGATCGGGGCCGTGGTGCTCGGGCACCTGACTCTGAGTCCTCGTGGCGAGGCCGTGCAGGAGGGCGCGTTGCGGCGATGGCTTCAGTGGGTGGGGCAGGATATGTCTGACTCTTTGAGCATGCCGCACGCCCACGAGTTTTCCGCTATGCCGAAGAGCATCGTCGAGGCGGCTCGTTTTATCCGCGAACATCACCATGAAGGGCTCACGCTCGCCAGTGTGGCCGCTGTCGTGAAGCTCAGCCGAGAGCGCTTGTCTCGGCTCTTCCACGAAACCATGGGCATAACGTTTTCCGAATACCTGAACCACGCTCGACTGGAGGCTGCCCGTCCTCTTTTGAGGCAGAGTTCGATGAAGGTGACGGATATCGCCTACGAGAGCGGATTTCAGTCCCTCTCCCAGTTCCATCGCCGTTTCCGAGCCGCGGAAGGCTGCAGTCCGCTGGAGTATCGGGAGCGCGGCAAGTCGCAGTCTGGGACGTAGGCTGTCTTCCCGGATGGGCTCCGCTAAAAACAGGGCCTAGCGGCGAGGATCACGCTTCCTGTAGAGGGAGAGAGGCCTTGCATTTACGGGGGAAGCTTGGATGGTGGCGGCCGTATGAAGAGCTTTCCTGACGGATTTTTGTGGGGTACCGCGACGGCGGCATACCAGATTGAGGGCGCAGCGGCGGAGGACGGGCGCGGGGCCAGCATTTGGGACGCGTTTTCCAAGACCCCTGGTCGCGTGTTCAAGGGGCATACGGGCGATGTGGCGTGCGACCACTATCACCGCTGGGAGGAGGACGTGGCCCTGCTCAAGCAGATGGGGGTGGGCTGCTATCGTTTCTCCATCTCCTGGTCGCGCATCCTGCCGAGCGGATCTGGCGAAGTGAACGAAGAGGGGATCGCGTTTTATAACAAGCTCATCGACGCCCTGCTGGCCGCGGGCATCCAGCCTTGGGTCACGCTCTACCATTGGGATTTGCCGCTGGCCTTGCAGATCGAGGAGGACGGGCTGCTGAACCGCTCCATCGTGGAGCGTTTCGTGGAGTACGCCCGGGTTTGTTTCGAACGCTTCGGAGATCGGGTGAAACACTGGATCACGCTCAACGAGCCCATGTGCAGCTGCTCGCTGGGGCACGGAGTCGGAGTGCACGCCCCGGGGCGCAAGTCCGAGCTGGAACCTTACATCGCGGGCCACAACCTGCTGCTGGCTCACGCTCATATCGTCGATCTCTACCGTAGGGAATTTCAGGATACGCAAAAAGGCGTGATCGGCATCACCAACAATTGCGATTGGCGCGAGCCTCTGACCGATGATCCGAAGGATATCGAAGCGGCCCAGCGCGGTTTGGAGTTCTTTCTCGGCTGGTTCGCGGATCCGGTCTATTTCGGCAAGTATCCGGATCGCATGCTGGCCGCCATCGGAGACAAGTTGCCCAAGTTCACGGACGAGGAGGTCAAGCTGCTCAAAGGCTCATCGGACTTTTTCGGACTCAACCACTACACCACCATGCTGACCTCCGAGCCCGATCCGGAGCATCAGGTCGAAGGCGTGATCGTGCGCGGCAATGGCGGCGTCTATGGAGACCAGAACGTGACGCTGTCCCGCGATCCTAATTGGGAGCAGACCGACATGGGCTGGAACATCGTGCCTTGGGGCTGCCGCAAGTTGCTGGAGTGGATCGCCGAGCGCTATGACAATCCGCCTATCTACATTACGGAAAACGGCTGCGCTATGCCGGATGAAGACGATCGCGAGACCGCCCTCAACGACGAGCGGCGTGTGACGTTCCTTTCTGGATACATCGGAGCCTGCCACGAAGCCATCGAGAAGGGCGTCAACCTGAAGGGCTACATGTGCTGGAGCTTCATGGACAATTTCGAATGGGCTTTTGGATACGGCAAGCGCTTCGGCCTGCACTGGGTCGACTTTCAGACCGGCGAGCGTCAGCCCAAGGCTTCGGCCAAGTGGTTCGGGCAGCTGGCGAAGAGCAATGTGATGCCGGAGTAAGGCGTATCCGCGGAGTTCGCTCTGACTGGCGAAGCGAAAAGAACGTGCCCGGAGGTCCCGCTCCACCTGTTTCAAAAAAGAGCGACCAACCGAAACGGCTAGTCGCTCTTCGCCTATTTAGGCCCAGAAATCCTTTATGGCTTAAAAATGATAGGGATGCGGACCAGCACGCTGACGGGCTCGCCGGAAATTTCGCCGGGGGCCCAGGTCGAATCGGTTACGCAGTCGATCGAGGGTTGTTCGAACTCCCTCTGCGAGCTCTTGATGGCTCGTACGTTGCGGGGGATTCCGTTCGTATCGAGGACGAATTCGACGACGACATCCCCTGGGGTTTTGCTCTCGTGAAGCTTTTGGGGGTATTGCGGCTTGGCCATAACGACGGCGTGCGGCTTTTTATCGAGATCCTGCATGGAGTAGATCGGTTCTTCCGTGTCCGCGGCCTTGAGATTTTGCGGAGCGGCGAGGGTGGCGCCCAGACTGCAGACCACCAAGAGGTATAGCGCTAGTAGTTTCATTTTTGATTCGTTTCGATTTTCGTAGGTTACGATTTTGCGAACGCGTTTCTTGAGGGTCGCTGCCGAAAAACTCGTTACCCAAACGTTGTTGTAGGGGCGACGGGTGGAGGCTGCTTTGAGAAGACACTTCGCGTAGCTTTCAGGCTCTTCGCCATGCGACAAAGCGAACTCGTCGCAGGCGATCTCGCTTTCCGCCCTCAGCTTCTGGCGTAGCATCCAAATGAGCGGATGAAACCAGAACAGGGTGGCGGCGGTTTCGTGAGCGAGCCTTCGCAAATTGTCGCGGCGATGTACGTGAGCGAGCTCATGCTTGATCGCCGCTAGCAGTTCCGTGTCGGTCAACGTTTCCAGAAACGCTGCGTTTACTATTATTCTGGGTCTAAAGAATCCGATCAATCCGATGGAGGCGATGCGGGCGTCCTCGAAAACATCAGGCTGTCGCCCTTCGCCATAACCTGCCTGTTCGAGGGCCCTTCCGATCCGCTCTCGGACCTGCCTGCTGCCGGACCGACTCAGGGCGACGAGACGTCTGTTCCGGTACAGCCCGACCGTCCGTGACGCTCCGATGCAAAGTGTTCCGAAAAGCCAAATCAGAAGCGCCGCTGCAAACCAGTCGACGGAAGTCGCTTGTCCGAAGTCCCGGGCGATATCGGAGAAACGAATCTGATGCGCTTCCAGCGAAAGAGGAGCCAGCGCCCCGACGTTCACGAAGAGCGATGCGAAAGCTCCCACGGGAACGAGAAACTTCAGCAGCGCGACTTCCAGCAAAGCGAAGCGATTGGCGGCTCCGTGTAATCTAAAAACGAATACAAGCGCGATCACGATGACCGCGAACGCGGTGGATTCGACGGTGTGCCAGTAGAGGAATTCGAAGACGCTCTTCATTTGCGGGGCTCTTTCTTCTTCGATTCGTCGATGATCCGTTCGATCTCGCGAATGTCGTCTTCCGAAAGCTTTCCGCTTTCTGCGAGATGGGAGACGATGGGGCTGGCGGCTCCGTCAAGCAGACCGAACAAGTCGTCCACCAGTTTTCCGACTACCGACTGTCGCGTGACCTGCGGCTCGTAGACCCAGGCGTTGCCGATCTTCTTGCTCCGCAGGATGGCTCCCTTGGCTTCCAGGCGGGTGACGATGGTCTGCGTAGTGGTGTACTCCGGACGCTTTTCGGACGCCGGTATGGCTTCGTAGGCCTGTCGCAAGGTGGCGGCGCCCAGCTTCCAGAAAGCTCGCATGATTTGAAGCTCCAGCTTCGAGAGTTTGGCGTCTTTGCTACTCATGATCTACGATTGTGGTTAGTGAAACCACAAATGTGGTTATGTCGAGCGAAAAGTGGAGATTTCCAGATTCGGCGTTGGGCGGGTTCGGGTAGCGTGGAATCGCGCCCTTCGAAAGTAACCCGTATCGGAAATTGCGATACACATTAGGGTGTTCGTTTGGAATTTGCTGGATTCGGCAAGCTGCGCGTTTCAGGATTCGTCTCATGGATGTAAATGAGTTGGTCCCCACCTTGCAGCTCGCGATCGGTCCCATGATCCTGATTTCGGGCATCGGTCTGATTCTCCTTTCGATGACCAATCGCTATGGTCGCGTCACGGATAGAGCGCGAGCGCTGCGCGAAAACCCCGAACTGATCGCCCGTCTGCCGGCTAATCTGGCCAAGCAGGAATCCGCCATTCTGGCCAAGCGCGCTCGAGCGGGGCGTTTCGCCATCATGCTCATTTCGCTGAGTCTGCTGTTCGCGGCCCTGCTGGTGTGCGTGCTGTTTGCCATTTCCTTCTGGACCTTGGATTGGGCGTGGCTGATTGTGGTCCTTTTCGCCGCCTGCATGGGCAGTTTCGTGGCCGCCTTGGCCGTGTTCCTGCATGACGTGAACCTGTCGCTGAAGACGTTTCACCTATCGGAGAGCGCTTTCGCGGACTTGTAGCGAGGGATTGGAAATGAGAGGGAGAAAGGGAACGTTATGTTGATTTTTTCGGTGATCGCTTCGTTGGGGCTGCTGTTCGTGGGGGCTCATTTTCTGGTGAAGGGAGCGGCTTCCGCGGCGGCTCGTTTGGGCATCCCGCCCTTGGCGATCGGCTTGACGGTGGTGGCCTACGGGACGAGCGCCCCGGAGATGATCGTCAGCTTGCAGGCCGCTCTAGAGGGCAGCTCCGATATCGCGGTGGGAAACGTGGTCGGTTCCAACAGCTTCAATATCGGCATCATCCTGGGAGTGACGGCCCTGATCTGTCCCATCGGGGTGGAGCGTCGTATTGTAAAAGTGGATGCGCCGGTGATGCTGCTGGTGGCTTTGTGGGCTTGCTGGCTGCTCTGGGACGGTAGCATTGGCCGTCTCGGCGCCTTGGCGTTTTTGCTCGCTTGCGTGGTCTACACCGTAGTGAACCTTCGGCAGGCGGGAGTGGAAGGGTCCGCCCCGGATCAGGAGTCTTCGCAGTCCAAGGAAGGCGTCATTTGGAAGGATGTCGGGTGGTTTTTGCTCGGCTTGGCCATGTCGATCGCCGGGTCCAAGCTGCTGGTATGGGGAGCTTCCGAGCTGGCTCGAGGCTGGGGGGTGAGCGAAGCGGTGATCGGGCTGACCATCGTTTCCGCGGGTACAAGCATGCCGGAGCTGGTGACCTCGGTCTCAGCCGCCCTGAAACGCGAGCCCGATATCGCCATCGGAAACATCATCGGCTCGAACGTATTCAATATTTTGGGAATTCTGGGCGTATCGGCGATGGTGAGCCCCATCGAGGGATCGAACATCGCAGCCATCGATCTCGGCGCGATGGCGTTGTTCAGTATCGCCATGCTGCCTTTGATCTGGAGCGGATACAAGTTGCGCCGCTGGGAAGGCGCTTTCTTGCTAGCGGGCTACGCGGGGTACCTTTGGATACTGTGGCCTTAGACAGTCCAGCGGAATGTGATATGAAAACCACGAAGGCAAGGCGATGAAGAAAACGGTTTTGAAGGGGTTGGCGGTGCTGCTGCCGTCGTTGATTCTCGGTGTCCTTGTTTTATGGATATGGGGAGTGGTTTCCCGTTTCGCCGAGCCGGCGGGCAAAGCCCTCTCGAAATGGTGGGGTGTCAGCGAGACGCTCGGGGTCGTGGCGGCAATCGCGCTTTTCGTGCTCCTATGCTACGGTATGGGAAAGTTTGTTACGACCGTCATCGGCAGCCGCCTGCATTTCCTCGTGGAGAGCAAGGTGCTGCATCGAGCTCCCGGCTACGCGGTGCTGAGCAATATCGTGAAGCAGCTCTTCGGCATGGAGAAATCTCCGCTTTCCTCCTTCTCCATGGTGGAATTCGAGGATGCCGGAGTGCGAGTGATGGGATTCGCCATGGAGACCTCGGAGGATGGCTGGGTCACGCTTTTCATCCCGACCGCCCCCAATCCGACCTCCGGCTTCATCCTTCACGTGCGGCAGGAGAAGGTGCGGGATCTTGGGGTGGGCTCTGGTGAAGCTATCGAGTCGGTGATCGCGTGCGGTGCCGGATCGGCTAAGTTCCACCAAAGCGCTCGAGATTCGCGGAAGTAGCTTTCCTAAAACAGCTCCGCTCCGCGAATGCCGTTGAAGATGAACTGCACCGCGAGGGCCGCAAGCAGCAGGCCCATGAGCCGAGTGATCAGGCGAAGGGCCAGAGGCGAAAGCCACTTGGCGCCCTGTGAGGCGAGTCGAAGAATCCAGTAGGAAACCACGGCAAGCAGCACGATGGCTGAGCAAAGGGCGATTTTTTTAGGCCATATCTCGGCCTGCTGATAAAGGAGAATCGAGGTGGAAATGGCGCCCGGTCCTGCCATCAGCGGCACGGCGAGCGGGCTGATCGCGATGTCGTCCTTAGCCGCTCCAGCCGCGGCCTCCCCAGGAGTGATGCGCTGGGGCGTGTCGGCCTTGGCCTGCAGCATTTGCAGGGCGATCAGAAGCAGCAGGACGCCGCCAGCGGCTTGGAAGGCCGGAATGGTGATGCCGAGAAAGGAGAGAATGGTTTGGCCGATGATCGCAAACGTGAGCAGCACTCCGGTCACCACCAGACAGGCGATGCGCACCATGCGGACGCGCGATTCCGGCGTGTCGTTTGGCGTCATGGCCAGCAGCATCGGGGCGACGGTGATCGGCTCCACGATGACGAAAAGGGACGCGAAGCAGTAGAGGCCGTATTCGAAGGTGTTCATTTATCTATTGGGAAGCGAGCTAGCTCATTAGGGCCAGTGGTTTATCGGTTGCGTCTTGATCGGTCAATTGCAGGCTCGGGCCTTTTCGCGCTATGAACTACCCTAAACACACCTTTGAAGCGGCCAGCGAGTGGGCGGAGGGCATCCTTGCCCAGATGACTCTCGAGGAAAAATGCGACTATGTCGGCGGTACCGACATTTTCTACACCAAGGAAATCGAGCGGCTCGGCATCAAACGGGTTATGATGACCGACGCCACCGCCGGGGTGCACCTGCGCGATCGTTTTCACGAGTACACCTACCAGAACGCCACCGACAAATCGACCGCCTTTCCCTGTCCGCTGCAGCTAAGCGCCACTTGGAATCCGGAGCTTTCGGAAAAATTCGCGGGCGCGGTGGCGGAGGAGTGTCTGGCCAACGGAATCGGCATCCTGCTCGGTCCGGGATTCAATATCTATCGTCAGTCGCAGTGCGGGCGAAACTTCGAGTACTTCGGCGAAGATCCCTTTCTGACCTCCCGCATGATCGAGCGCTACATCCACGGCGTGCAGAGCAAAGGTGTGGTCGCCACCATCAAGCACTTCCTCGCCAACAACACCGACTACTTCCGCCGCAAGAGCAATTCCGTGGTCGACGAGCGTACGCTCAACGAGATCTACCTTCCCGCCTTCAAGGCCGGCATCGAAGCAGGTGTGCTGGCTGCCATGACGTCCTACAATCTGGTCAATGGCGAATGGGCCGGCGAAAGCGAAGCTGTCATCAAAAAACTGTTACGCAACCACCTTGGCTTCAGGTGGCTGGTCATGACCGACTGGTGGTCCGTCTTCGATGGAGCGAAGGTGGCCAAGTCCGGTCAGGATCTGGAAATGCCAGCCTGTCTCGCCACCATAGGTTTGGCGGATAAGGTTCGCTCAGGCGAGGTCGAGGAAGCCGATGTGGACCGCATGGTGAAAAGCATCCTCACCACGCTCAAGTCCATGGACCTGTTCGATCTGGAGCCAAAACCTGAATACGCCACTCCGGAAGCTTGGGAGGCCCGCAAGCAGATCGCTCTGCAAACCGCTCGCGAGGGCACGGTGCTGTTGAAGGACAACGGCATTCTACCGCTGGAAGGCGACGGCGAGCTGCTGGTGATCGGCGATTTTCTGGAGAAAAAGGCCCTCGGTGGCGGCTCGGCTACCGTGGTGGGCTACGACAACGTGCAGCTGATCGATGCCCTGCGTGAGGAGTTCGGTGATCGTATCGCTTACGAAAAGGCCCCGACCTGGGAGCGTATTCAAAAAGCGGATCAAGTGATCCTGAGCATCGGTACGTCCGACAGCGAAGGCTGGGACCGGACTTTCGAGTTGAACGAAGGCGACGAAGCATTCATCCGCAAGGTAGCCAGCTTGAACGAGAACGTGGTGGTGCTAGTGCAGAGCGGTTCCGGCATCAAGATGACCGCGTGGGCCGATAAGGTCGCGGCCATCCTCTATTGCTGGTACAACGGGCAAAATGGTCACACCGCGGTCGCGGAGATTCTTTCGGGAAAAACCAATCCCTCCGGCAAGCTGCCCATGAGCATCGAGCGCGACTTCAAGGATTCTCCCGATCCGGACTACGTGCCGAAAGGCGAGTATCTCTACAGCGGTTGGAACGACGCGTGGGAAGCCAAGCGCGAAAAGTACGACATCGTTTACGACGAAGGCGTGTTCGTGGGCTATCGCTGGTATGACGGCAAGGGCATCGAGCCGCTGTTCCCCTTTGGTCATGGGCTTTCGTATACGAAGTTTGAATACTCGGAGGTCACGGTTTCGAAGTCGGAGTTTTCCGCAGGCGAGACGGTCGAAATTAGTCTAGACGTGAAGAACGTGGGCGATCGAGCTGGAGACGAGATCGTGCAGCTTTACGTAGCGGATCTGGAATCGAGCCTACCGCGTCCGCCGAAGGAGCTGAAAGGCTTCCGACGGGTATCTTTGCAGCCAGGCGAGACCAAGACGGTAAGCTTCCAGCTCGACCGCTCCGCCTTCAGCTACTGGTCGCCTGAGTCCAAAGATTGGACTGCCGAGCCGGGCGACTTCGAGCTGCTTGTTGGCGCCAGCAGTCGAGACATTCGGCAGAGCGCTTCGGTGTATCTATGCTAGGGAATATTCTCGGAGAGAGTTCTAGAATCATTAAGACCCTAGATATTCGCGCTCTCGGGAAGGTGCTTGTTCGAGCGAGGCTTTGACTGCTGAGGAATTGACCGATCGCTGGACTTTTCAGTCGTTATCGTTATTCCTTTGTACCGTTGTTGCCGAATTGGAGTTCGAATGACCTCAGACGAATACGTAAAGGAGCGCTTGGATGGGCAGATCCGGTGGTATAGCTCGAAGAGCCAAGCGGCTCAAAAGAGCTACCGCCTAATACGGCGAACTGAGATTGTAGTTGCAGCGATGATACCCTTTCTTGCCGCGTTCACAGATATGGGGAGAATCGTTCCGGTAGCGATTGGGGTCTTAGGAGCAGCCATCGTAGTGCTCGCATCCCTTCAGAACCTAGGTAACTACAACGAGAAGTGGGTGGAGTATAGAAGTACTTGCGAGGCCCTGAAACAGGAGAAATATCGTTTTCTGACAAACAGCAAACCGTACGATCAGGACGATTCTCTGCCGGAGCTGGTCGAGAGGGTGGAGAGACTTGTCGCCAGCGAAAACACTCACTGGACTCAATGGGCGAAAGCGTCTAAGCCAGTTGATGAATCTGCTGAAGACTGAGGGCGATGAGTTCCCACGATCAGTCTTGGCGTTACTTGGCTAGCTTTGTAAGGCGTAGAAGCTCGTTCATGAACCCATCGAAATCCTTGTTGGAAAAGCGCAGGCCTTGAAACCGACTCAAGCGTTCGATTTCAGGTATCCCGAGTTTCTTTGTCTCCTTGAACGAGAATCCGCCCTTTAAGACCGGGACGATACGTTTTTCTAGGTCCATGGCGCGTGCGATCTCGCGGCGAACCCAGTCGTTTTCACTTGCACACCGGTCCAAGGAGCCGGGCGAGAGTATGATGACGAATGTATCCGCCGCTTCGATTTCGCGAATGAGTTGCTCGTCGAATCGCCCCGCTTCAAGTCGCTTCACATCGATGAAAGCGTTGCAGCCTCGCTCCCAAAGGTTTTGAGCGATGAGAAGTGCGGCGGCTTCGTCGTCATGGGTGCGGTAGCTGATGAATACGTCGTGCTTACTGGGGCGAGGTTTGAGGCGCGTCCAGATCAGGGCGGCCGTTGGCTGACCGACTGCGATGCTAATCCAGGACACCCAATGATCGGTCGAATACTGAATTTGAAGAAAGCAGATTGAAATTATGAATACAAGAAGGGTGGCTATCGTGAACGCTAGCTTGAATCCTCGTCTGGATAGATGGTAGAGAGCTCCGGTGACGGGTAGGCTTAAGCAGATCGCGATGATGCATTGGTGCAGCCATGGCAAACGGCGTAGCCATTCGTCACGTATGAGGTTGAGAAATGCGGTAGCATGGATCGCCACGCCCGGTGCTTCCCGCCAGCCGAAGCGGCTAAAGGCGGTGGAAAACGTGTCTTTCGCGTCGCCGAGTTCGCTTAAGGTAAAGTATTGTCCGATGAATACAGATTTGTTCGTGAGCCAGTCGTTGCTTTCTGTATCCAAATTAAGGATCTCCTGAAAGGTGTAGCTGGTGAACGCTCCAGTCGCCTCCGGTCCATAGTAGTTGAGCCAGCGTTCTTCGTTGCTTTCCCGATCGATCTGGGGGCTAATCAAAGCGGACTGGGCGGCGAGCCAGCCTGCGTATGGAGTTCGCTCGAAATCACCTGGAATGCGGCGGATCGTTTTTTCAAACAGCTCGGCATGACCCCAGGTCTTAGCGGCTTCACGAAGCAATGGAGTAGGCGCGTAGACGACGCGCCGGCGTTGATCTCTTTGCGCTAAGGTTTCACCCGCGGCTACGAGGACTACCGAGCCATTGCTTTTTATGGCCTTGGCAAATGCGAAATCGTTTTCCGGGTCTTCGTCGATGAAAGCGAAGTCGTAGAAGATCGAGCGAACTCCGGCTCTGCTCAGCCTTTCAATAAGCTTGGCGTGATGTTCGCGCCCGATCCTGCCATTTTCGCCGTAGCGTTGGAGAGTGTCTTCATTCGTCAGAATGAGCACGACTTCTTCTGTGGAATCGGCAGGCTTGAACAGAAAGGATGCGTCGTAGCTTAGTTGGGCCAAGGGAGGTAAGCTCAGAAGCAATACACCTGCGACGGCGGTGAAAGCGGTAGCTCGCGCGAATGGGTTTCTTGCGATACGGCGAAGCCTTGCCTGCAGTTTAAGGGGCATTGAGTTGGAAGAAGTCAGTCCTATAGCTTTTCAGGTGATAGAGTCAAACGAAGGTATGGTGAACGGGTCTTGTAATCGTCGTTTTCCCACTTAGACTGGCTTCGCCTTTTGGGAATCCAACTAATTGAGCTAGGGCGCGCTTCGAGAAGTCGCGACGTGGTTCCGCCTGCTATGCCTTCCTCTATTCCAAGTCCTCTTCGGAATCGCCTTCGAAGCAGTTGTTTTGTCGGAAGCTTTGCCTTCTGCTTTCGCAGCGCTGCGAGGCTGATCCTCGGTGGACTGCTTGGGGCGGGCGCGGTTTTTGCAGACGATGAAGCCTCTGGTCTGCTGAAGGCGAAACGGGGAAAGGTCGACCACATGCCGTACGCGCGTGGCGTTTGGGTTCCCGCTCCCGTTGGCCAATCGCTGTTTGCGAGGGATCGGCTTTACACACACGAGAACGCTTCGGCGACGGTGTGGTTATCGGACAGACAACCGGTTGATCTTGGTGAGTTGAGCACCCTCGAGATCTTGCCTAAACATCGGTCCAGCGTGGCGTTGCGACTTTTGAAGGGAGCGTTGTATTTCTTCAATCGCGAGTCGGATCGGGAGGCTGAGGTGCGTACGCCCCACGCTACGGGAGCTCCGCGCGGTACCGAGTTTTTGGTAACGGTGGACGAAAAGAGGACTCGGCTCGTGGTCTTCGATGGGGAGGCTGTTTTGAGAAACGAGAAAGGCGAGGTGACGCTTTCTAGTGGTTATGTAGGAATCGCCGAGGCCGGGTCCGCTCCTGTTCGAGAGCCTTTGAGAGCGGAAAGTCTCGTTCAATGGTGGATCTACTATCCAGGAATCTTGGACGTTAGTGAGTTAGAATTCAGTGATAGGGATCGAGATAGACTTGCAGATTCCTTGGTTCGTTTCGCAACGGGCGATTTGCCCGGGGCCTTCGAATCGTATCCAGGCTATCCGAATCCGGAGCCGCCGGCAGGTGATGCGACGAAAGTTTATTTGGCGAACTTGCTGCTTGGCGCGGGTCAATTGGATAAGGCGAAATCGCTTTTGAGCGACTTGTCTCATTCGAATGGGCCAGCTGAAGGGCTGCGCTGGCTCATCGCCGGAACGCAGCGAGAGACGAAAGCGGAGAAAGGGCAAAGTCTTTCGGCGAGCGAACTCGTTGGGCAGTCTTACTATTATCAGTCTCGCTTCGAGCACGCGAACGCCTTGCAGCGAGCGAGGGCGTCGACTGTCTTGTCTCCACGGTTTGGTTACGCGTGGCAACGAGTCGCGGAACTTGAATGGGCGTCGGGCAACGAGTCGAAGGCGCGACAAGCTTTTCAGAACAGTTTGACCTATTCGCCGGCGAATGCCCAAGCCCAGGCTTTCGCGGGCTTCCTAGCCGTAGCAAAGGGTGACCCTGAAACGGCGTTGAAGTCGATGGAGGAGGCGGTCCAATCGAATTCTACACTGAGCGATGCATGGCTTGGAAGGGGGTTGGTTCGTATGAGAAATGAGGATATAAGTGCGGCAATCGCTGATTTGCAGATCGCTGCGGCGCTCGATCTGGATCGCTCTCTCACACGAAGCTACCTAGGGAAGGCCTTTAGTGAAAGAAGCGACTTTGACCTGGCCACTTTAGAGTTCGAGAGGGCAAAGTCCCTGGATCCTGACGATCCGACGCCATGGCTGTATTCGGCCTTGGCGAAAAAGAATGCCTTTCGCGTCAATGAAGCAGTTCGAGACCTAGAGCATTCCATCGAGCTAAATGACAACCGTGCTGTTTTTCGATCGCGATTGTTGCTCGACAGGGATCAGGCTGTGCGCAGAGCGAATTTGGCTGAGGTGTATGCTCGAGCAGGACTCGCAGCGGTGGCGACGAAGGAGGCATCGCGAGCAGTCGCCATTGACTACGCGAACTTTTCTGCCCACCAGTTTTTGGCGGATAGCTTCAATGCGCAGAGGGACCCTAATCTCGTCGATCTTCGCTATGAAACGGCGACCTTCAGTGAGTACCTGTTGGCAAATCTCCTGTCGCCGGTCGGCGGTACGCCGCTTTCCTTTCAAGTTTCCCAGCAGGAGTACACTCGACTGTTCGAACGAGACCGCACGGAGATGCATTCAAATACACGATATGCATCGGATGGACAATGGCAGCAATCGTTGGTCGTCTCCGGAAGGCAAGGAGGCTTCGAATACGCAGTCGAAGCGAACTACCGCGATACCCGTGGTCTAGCGGCCAATACTGACTTGGATCAGCGTTCGCTATCGATCCAAATGAAACGCGAAGTTTCGAACAATGATACTGCGTATGCGCAGGCAGTTTTCAGCAAGGCGGAGTTCGGCGATCTCGCCCAGCGTTTCGATCCGTATCAAACCAGCCCGAATTTCAGAGGCGAAGAGACGCAAAGCCCCAATCTGTTTTTAGGTTGGCGTCACAAATGGTCGCCACAATCCCAGACGCTTTTTCTGGCTTCTCGTGTAGTGGACGAGCTGGTGATCCGTCAACCGGACGCTCGAATCGATGCCTTTGTCTTAGATGGCGAAGGAGCCTTGGAAATCACGCTAGCAGATGCGTTCGCTCCCTATGGAGAGGTCGCAGACCGCTTCGCAGTTGATTTCACGAGTCGATTTGAAGCCTATGGTGTTGAGTTTCAGCAGATTTGGGATGGGGAGCGATTAGATATAGTGGTGGGAGCGAGGGCCCAAAGTGGAGATACGTGGTCGAAAAGCGAAATAGCGTTTCTGGGAGATCCTTTTCCCGGGTTTTATTTCCCTGAAGAGATTCCGGATCAGGCCGTGGAAGAGGGGTTTCGACGCGTGGATGGATACGCCTATATGTATGGTCAACTATCCCCTTGCTTTCAATTCGTGGGAGGAGTCGGCTTTTCGTGGATCGAGTTTCCATCTGCTATCCAATCTCCGCCGGTTTCGTCGGGTAGTCGAAGTGAGGATGCGGTGTATCCGAAAATTGGTTTTATGTGGACACTGAGTGAAGCGAGCGTGTTTCGAGGCGCTTATTCGCGATCGTTGGGGGGACTCTTTCAGGAATCAAGTGTTCGATTGGAGCCGGCGCAGATCAATGGTTTTGGTCAAGCCTATCGCTCTTTGGCGCCGGAATCTGTGGTGGGGACGGTTCCCGGCGCCCGCTTCGAATCGATTAGTTTCGGTTCGGATCATAATCTAGCTAAACAGAGCTATTTCGGATGGGAGGGTGAACGTCTGTCAAGTGAAGTGACGCGAATGGCGGGAGTGTTCAGTGGAGTGGACATGTTCCGATCGATGAAAGCTGACGCTGTGTCGCAAGATATTGAATACGAAGAGTTGAATTTCAGTATGTATTTTAATCGGTTGATTGGTGAAAGCTGGTCGCTGGGTGGAGACTATAGGATTCGTGATTCGAAGCTGAGTCTGGTCACCCCGGGTTTGTCGGAGACCGTCTGGGAAACGGGGTTTGCGGCTCGTTCGGCAAAACTACAGCAAATCGGGCTGTGGGGCGCGTACAGTCACCGGTCAGGAATCTATGGGCGCTTGAGAAGCACGTTCGTCGAACAAAAAAACGCCCACGATGATCAGGCCCTTGGGAGCGAAGCGTTTTGGCAATTTGATGCCTTCTTCGGCTATCGCTGGCCGCGTCAGCGAATGGAGCTATCGGTGGGTCTTTTGAATCTAACTGATCAGGATTATCGCTTGAATCCCCTGAGCCCACATGGTGACTATGCGAGGTCGCGAACGGTGTTCGCTTCCTTCAGTTTCAGTTTGTAGAGGCTGTAAGAATCACTATTCGTCGATCGTTCGAACGCGATAGAAGCGAGCGTTGATGCTCTGTTGGAAACTGGTGTCGATGTACTCTTGGATTTCATCGAGAGTGAAGCCTTCGAGTAGGGGGAACCAAACCGTTAGGTCACTCGAGTATTCGAGAACGTATCGCTTCTCTGAATCGCCTTCCAAGCGCAGGTGCACATTTCCTGGATTTTGGGGAGCGATCATGGTCAACCTTGCTTGCGAGGTTGAGGAGATCCAAGCCTTCAGCGTGTATTCAGTTTCCCAATCTACTACGATGATGTAGGCTGAACCGCGTTTAGCGGGAAAGCTCAGTCTACCCTCGTCACATTGCAATTCAATGCGTTCTCCGATCGTCTCGCCCCTTTGAAGCACGCTGATTGGAGCTTCGATCTGCTGGTCTTCCCATTCGATCGAGACTGTTCCTGTACCAGTGTCGTCGCAAGCAAAGAGGAAGTAGTTGCTGGCGGAGCTGAAGGTACGCTCGCAGAGCAAAGCTTCGCTGTTCGAGTCGGCTTCACCGGCAGTCTCGATACTGACAGCTCCCCGGCTGAGGGTCTGCGGAGCGGTGACGAACCCATCTCTGCCAGCGCCGAACGAGCCGCCACAGGTCTCGGTGAAAAGAAGATCTGCAGAAAAACTCATGCGATACTGGGCTTCAAGCTGCGTGCCCTCTTCGCTCTGGTACGCGCCATTCCTAAAAAGACTGAAATCGATGGTTAGGTTGTCAAAATCGAAGGAGATGCCCGCCTCCTCCTCTTCGATGATTGTATTGTCGAAGAGCCAGACAAAGTCCGTTGCATACTGCGGTTCCGCGAAGTCGACAAGGTCGTGGCTATAGGTTGCCAGAATGCCGCTTTCTTTCGACGATTCGAGAATGATATTTCCTGAGATGGATACGGCGGCTGTTTCTATAATCTGAATACAAGAAGAAGATTCGCCGCAGCTAGGGTCTATCGCAGTCCAGGTTCGAAGTAGGGTTGAGCCATCGTATTCGTCGCTGAAGAATAGATTGTCCTGGCTTAGTGGCGTACAGGAAGAGACGACGGTTGGCCACCCCGTGTTGTCGGGATCGAGATCGTTACAGGGTTCCGGTTCAATGATATCTGAAGGACATTCGATGACGGGTGGTTCACGCACGATGGCTTCGAGCTGGAAATCGAAACTCGCATCAACTACGACAATATATCTGTCGTCTCTCGTAACGGGGAAATAGACCTCGCCCTTTCCGCAGGCGAGTTCTGTCCTCTCGCCGACCTGACCGCCACGGGCCAATATAGCGATAGGAGCGTCGGAGAAACCTTCGTCGATTGATACCTTGGCGTATCCGCTATCTTGGCACACGAGTAGAAGCCAACGGCTTTCCTCGCTGAAATTGCGCTCGCAGATTTCACTTCCATCTTGAGGAGGCGATAGGTTGTCATTGGAGAGAGTGACTCCGCCTCGGCCTAGCACCTGAGGCTGGGTGACGAATCCTGCATCCTCGCCACCGTAAGAACCAAAGCAAGTGTCGCTCACCTTCAGATTTGCTGAGAATGACAGGTCGAAATCGAAGGAGCTCCCTGATTCACCTAGACCCAAGAGCCCGTCTTTAAAAATACTGAAATCGATAGTCAGAGTTGTCGCTGTGGCCTGGATACCATGTGTGGATGGTGAGACATCTTCTCCGTCTATTGTCCATTGATAGGAGGTGACTTGATCGCGCGAAACTGAGTCGAGCAGGTCATTGCTGTAGGTGGAGACGAGACCGCCTTGTTCGCTCGAAACGAAATCTATAATGCCGCTGATGAAAACCGATTCGAGGAAGATCTTCTGTTCACAAGTCTCAGACTCTCCACAGATGGGGTCGATTGCCTTCCAAGTCCTTATGATCGAATCGTCGGACTCGTTGTAGACGTCTGAGTAGACTAGGTCCACCTCACTGGGATCAGAGCAGGCGTTGAGTATCTTCGGCCAGCCCGTCACGTCCGGATGAATTTGGTTACACTCGACAGAGATATCCAAAGGGCATTCTATTTCAGGCGGATCGACCACGGTTGCTTCGAGTTCGAATGCCGACGGCGTGTCCACGATGATGAGGTAGACCTCACCCTCTACGGATGGAAATCCGATCTCTCCTGTTCCGCAACCTATCTCGATTCTCGATCCCACCAATTCGCCAGGCCTCATCACCGCTATCTTAGTTTGGTCATTGTCGGCGAGTGAAATGTAGGCATATCCATTTTCCTGGCACTTGAACTGGATCCACTTGCTGTTTGATGAAAACGTCTCCTCGCAAATTGTCTTTTGCTTGAGCGAAGCCGAGCCATCGCTCGCGCTCAAGCGAGTCATTCCTCGATTGAGGGCGTAGGGTATTGGCGGGAAGCCGGCATCACTGGATCCGTAGGTGCCATTGCAGTTTTCCCCAACGCGTAGGGTCGCAGAGTAGGCGAGAGAAATGCCGCTCGGAGACGTTTGATCCGATCCCAGTCCCCACTCGCCGTCCTGGTATTGGGAAAAGTCGATGGTGATCGTGAAGGCGTCGAAGGATACTCCTGGCTCGGTATTGTCGATTTCGATTCCATCTACTGACCAAGTGTAGGAGGTGATATTGTCCTGGTTTACGAAATCCGCCAAATCGTTCGTGAAGGTGGAAATGATTCCACCTTCCGAGCTATCTAGTGGATCAATATAGCCGTCCAGAGTCACTGACTCGAGAAAGATCTCTTGTTCGCAGTTTTCTGATTCACCGCAAATCGGATCGATTGCTTTCCATGTTCGGATAATGGAATCGTTCAATGCGTTGTATTCGTCCTCGTACTCTAAAACGATATCAGGAGATGATGAGCAGGAAGTGACAATCGTTGGCCATCCTGTCGAGTCGGGGTGGGTGTCATCGCAGGATGTCGTGACGTTGTCTGGGCAGTCTATGATTGGCTTGTCTACGAACTCGCCATCTCTTGCGTGGAAGACCCACAGGCCGGGAGTCCCGACATTGCTCATGGTGAGCAGATTCGTAGCGGTTTCTGTCATGGCTCCCGGAAGCGAGTAGAAGACGCCTCCGTCGCCGCTATCGTAGCCCGATTGGGCGATGGTGCCACCGAGTCCGTCGATGCCGCCTGAAGCGTCTCCGGTTGTCCACTCCAGCTGGTTGTAGCGGAACTCTACATCGAAGTCGCCGGAATTCAGATCGGATCGATTTCTGAGGACCAATTGGAATCGATTGGTCTTCGATAGGTTGATTGAGTAGAAGCCGACAGTATCCCAAGTTACAACTACAGCGTCCGAGTCGACGGTAGCGAAATAGACGCGATTCGCTTCCGCTTGACTTGGTACGGGGCGCGTATCCACATCCGCCCACCATGGCGCGATGATCGGGTCGCCACTGTCGCGAGGAAAAGCCAAAGGAACGTAACCAGGGTCATTTTCGCCAAAGGCAACCACCCCGTTGTCCGAGACGAGGACGCTGCTGTGCGAGCCGCCAAAAATGTTAACTGAAAATGGAAGCTCGAAAATTTGATATGTATCAACCACTCGTTCCAGGGTGTCTTCGCCATAGTCTCGAGGCCCGCCGAGTCCATCGATGAGCTCTACTTGGCCAAGCAGCCGAGTTGCGGTCGAAATAAGAAGACAGGCGCACGTACGCCAAATGTGAGCAGGCTGCATCACAGGAAGCGATTCAGAGGAGTTGGTTTATCGGTGGGTAACGAAGGCGTTCAGGTATTCTAGTAAGCCTTTCTTATATCACTCACAAGCTAAAGGCTTTGACTAAGGGATAACAGTGACTGGGTTAGGTGTTTGGATGGGTCGGGCATCAGGTCATGCCATGGTTTGTGGACCTGATCAGGTCGATACTCTGTATTGGCCCTTCGACAACGAAGGCTGGGATCGAACCTTCGAGCTAGACGAAGGCGTGTTCGTGGGCTAGCGCTGGTACGATGGCAAAGGCATTGAGCCGCTGTTCCCCTTTGGCCATGGGCTTTCGTATACGAAGTTTGAATACTCGGAGGTCACGGTTTCGAAGTCGGAGTTTTCCGCAGGCGAGACCAAGACGGTAAGCTTCCAGCTTGACCGCGCCGCCTTCAGCTTCTGGTCGCCTGAGTCCAAGGATTGGACTGCCGAGCCGGGCGACTTCGAGCTGCTTGTTGGGGCCAGCAGTCGAGACATTCGGCAGAGCGCTTCGGTGGCGATGCGCTAGCATATTTTTATACTGCTCGTTGGCGGCAGGTTCGTTCTTCGTTTGCGAGACTTGGGAAAACGCGAAAGCCCCTTCGTAGATGAGGCTTGCTTCATCGAGGGGTTGTTCTATGGATTCGGGCCGATCGGATGCCCGTGATCGAACCTCAGCACGGGTCGAACGTTTGGAGATGGATTGAAATATGGGAGACTTGCTTCTTCTTAAGCGGCTGAATGAATCAGGTGTCGCCGATTGGCGGATACGACTAGCGAATTGGGTGGACTCCGATGCGGTGCAGCGTTGGGTGATCTCGGCCATCGTCTTGAATGGCTTGATCCTAGGACTGGAGACCAACGAAGCGCTGATGGAGTCTTGGGGCGTTTGGCTTAAGTTCATCGACAAGGCGCTGCTAGCGGTTTTCACCATCGAAATCGCCCTTAAGCTGCTGGCCTACCGACAGGTCTTTTTTCGCAGCGGGTGGAATCTCTTCGATTTTCTAGTGGTAGCGGTCGCGTTCGTTCCCGGGGCCGGACCGTGGTCGGTGTTGCGGACCTTGCGCGTTTTTCGGGTGCTGCGCTTGCTCACCGCGGTGCCGCAGCTGAAGCGAGTCGTGGCGGCGTTCATACATGCCATACCCGGGCTTTCCGGAGTGATGCTGGTGATGGCCATCTTCTTCTATACCATGGCGATTCTCGCTACGACTTTGTTCGGGGAGGCCTTTCCTGAGTGGTTCGGCACCTTAGGGGCGAGCCTGTATTCGCTTTTTCAGGTCATGACCTTGGAGAGCTGGTCGATGGGCATCGTTCGTCCGGTGATGGAAGTCTATCCTTGGGCGTGGGCGTTTTTCGTTCCGTTCATCGTCATTGCCACCTTTACGATTCTCAATCTATTCATCGGCATCATCGTTTCGACCATGCAGGAGCTTTCCGTATTGCCAGATCCCGCCACGCGAGATGGAGAGATTCTGCGAACGCTCGGGCGCATGGAAGACGAACTGGAGCGCTTGCGGGCCCAGCTGAGAAATCGCTAAGGGTAGGTCGGTCGATCTTGCGATGCGGCCGGCCGGGCCGTCCCGCCCTGCCTTTTCGTGCGGGCTTTGGCGGGTACCTGCGCGGGGATTGGGGCGATGGAGGTGACGCTCTCCATGGTGGAGTCCGAGATAGGCGCGTATCCAATTACTAGTGACGCCTCTAGCATGGTCGAATGTGACTAGTGGGCTTCGTTTAGAGGCGTAGCATAAAGCGCGAAAAAAAACCGCAAAAGGAGTCGATCAGTCTTGACTGGCGTTCTAAATACGAAAATAAATTCGCGTAACAAAATTCTTAAATAGGGAGGAGAAATGAAAACGAACATGCAGATGAATGTCGGGTCGCCGCCCGTGAGGGCGGGCGACGTTTACGAAGGTACGGGCAACCGGAACGCTCCCCGGGAGGGGACTGTAGACGCCAGCTTCGCCAAGCGGGTTTGGTCTCGAGACGAGACCCGAGTTGGGGCGCGTTTTCCGAGGTTCAACCTTCAGTCGCCATGGGGATAGTGGAGGAGACGCTGGAGGGTCGCCTGAGCCACGGACTGAGGGTCCAGGCTATAGGCATGAAGCTGGGACGGTCGGCTCAGGAGGCGATTCGGCGAAAGGCTGAAGCCATGACGCGTCGCTATCCAGGGCTGCTGGGCCTCGCTGTGGAGTTGCGACGCGTGGTCTTAGGGCCCCGAAGAAGCGAGTACTTGGTGAAGGCGCGTCTGGTTTTGCCGGGCTACGACCGCATCGTGGCGAAGCGATCCGAGGAGCTAGGCTTGGCGCTCGCGAACGCATTCGAGGTGGCCGATCGCCAGTTGAGGCGGCGGGCGACGCGAGCGCGGTTTTGAGGTTTTGGTTGGAGGAAAAGGAACCAAGGAACAAAAAGAAGGCTGCCGTCCGGTTCGGGCGGCAGTTTCCGTTTGCGCGATCCGACCTCAAGCTCGGACTTGAAAAACGAATCCGAATGCGCGAACGTTGTTGCGTATTCCTTCGCGCTCATGATCGGCCATTCTCATCGAAAGACGCTTACGCCGCAGGAATCGGCGGCTCATTCCTGGACCTTTTTTTCCAATCATGCCCACGTCTTGGTCTGCTTGCACTACGACGAGGATCTGACGCTTCGGGAGGTTGCGGATCAAGTGGGCATCACGGAGCGGGCGGTTCAGAAAATCGTGGCGGAGCTGGAAGCCGCTGGCATAATCTCCCGTTCAAAGCTAGGGCGTCGCAATACTTACGAGGTGAATGCGTCGGTCAGATTGCGGCATCCGATAGAGGCCCATCGCTCGGTGGGCGATCTGCTGGATTTCGTCTTGAAGGGGCGTTGAGGGAGGCTGCGAGTCGGATCGCTTTACGAACTGGGGTCTGCTGGTCGGATCTTGGAGAGCAGACCTGAGCAGAGCCATTTTGAAACGCTGCGGGCGAGCACCGGATTTCCGGTGACCTTGAGAAGGCCGTCGCGTCTGGCTTTTGCGATGGTGGTGTCGCCAGCCCAGATTTCCGTCATGGTGCGCAGATTGCAGCGCAGGGTGACGTCGACTTCCTTGCCCGGGTTGTCGATGCAGAGTTCTCGAGCGCCGTTTTCTTCGATGACGATCCACCAGTGGGCGAACATCTCGAGACTGGGGAAAATGAAGTGGATGACAGTGCGGCCGGCGGGAAGCTGGTCGGTGTCGATGCGGCGCTTGAAATCGGTCATCAGCAGCTCCACGTCCAGCTCCTCGTCGTCCATCTGCCCGCGGGCCCAGCGAGCTCCCCACTCGCCGAGGCTCATGACGATGGGGCCGAGCTCGCGTCCGGCGGCGGTGAGGAAGTACTCCGAGTGGCGTTTTCCCTGTAGTTCCTTTTTGATGACAAGACCACAGTCCACTAGCTGCTTGAGGCGTTTGGCGAGCAAGGTGGGCGACATTTGGGAGAGGCCGCGTTGGAGCTCGTTGAAACGCGTCTCGCCGAGCAGGAGTTCGCGGATCAGGAGCAGAGTCCAGCGTTCGCCGATGACTTCGGCGGCTTTGGCGATGGGGCAGAATTGACCGTACTTGAGGCTCATGTCGGGCTACAGATTTTGTAGTGGTTTGCTACAGTCTGTGTTGTAGAGGAATGCGAAGCGATCGGTTAGAGTAGGCGGCGTCAACCGGAGCGATGTTCGTTTCGGTGAACCAAGAAACCATAGACAGTGAGATTAGAATAATGCCACTCGTAAACGTACAGATCATCGAAAACGTATTCACCCCTGAACAGAAGAAGGAAATCATCACCAAGGTGACCGATGCCATGCTCTCCATCGAAGGCGAGGCCTTGCGTGAAGTGACCTGGGTCAAGATCGACGAGGTCAAGGAAGGCAACTGGGGCATCGGCGGCCACCCGCTCACCGCAGCCGACGTGCGCCGCATGCAGATGGCGGAGGCGTAGATTTCGAAAATGCCGGAACGAAAGAGGTGACGCTTGCGGGATCGCGGGCGTCGCCTTTTTGCGCTTCCTGGGCTGACGGGGAGCCGCTCTCTGCGGAGTAGACGAAAACACCATGATGATATTTGCGAGTTCACTTCGTTGCCTGGTGGGGAGGAGGATCTGCCTGCTTTGCCTAGGCCTGGCGCTCCCCATGAGCGGATCAAATCTACGCGCGGAAGGCCTCGACCGCAGTTCGTTGCTGGGAAATTGGAGCGGAATCTTGGCGTTCGGCGATCAACAGGCTGAGGTTTTCTATGAAATCGATGAAGAAGAGGGGAAGCTGGTATCATGGCTCACTTTGGAGAAAGGCGGGCTGTACGCTATGGGGCCGTCGGTGGTCGAGCGGGACGAAGCGGGGGTGTGGAAACTGGACTGGTTCGGTCGGGTGTATTCGGTAGATGGAAACGGACAACTGATCGGAGCGTTTCAGCATTACGACAAAGCCCTCGAACTGGTGTTGGAAAAAGTGGATACAGTGCCACCAAAGCCGAAGGAGAAATGGGCTGTTGACGAGCCGAGGGTGGATTGGGTTGTCGAGGTTGCTGGAGGCGTTTGGGCGGCTCCGGCGGCAGGACAGGGGTTGGTTCTTGTGGGTGACGATTCGGGAATGGTGACGGCCATGCATGACGATACTGGGAATGTCGCGTGGCGTTTTCGAACGGGGGCTGGCATCTATGCGAGCCCGAAACTTGATGAAGATTTTCTCTATGCGTCGTCGGATGATGGATACGTGTATTGCTTAGCGGTGGGTGATGGGGTGGAGCGTTGGCGGACGCGCTTAGGTGGAGGCTTTATGGAGCGCAGCGCTCGATTGCCGCGGGTAGATGATGGAGCCTATGACTATCGTTCCTCGTCGCCGGTGATCGTTGAGGGCACGCTCTTCGTGGGCGGAGCGAAGGGCGGTGTTTGGGCGTTGGATACGGAGACTGGCGAAGTGTTGTGGGAGTTTGTGACGGAAGGACGCGTAAGCGGCGATGTGGCGGTCGCGGGAGACGTGCTGGTTTTCGGGTGCCGCGATGGGCGTGTCTATGCGATTGATCGGAATTCAGGCTCTGAACGTTGGCGGCACGAGGTTGGGGCGGAGGTCGTCTCCACGCCAGCGGTACATGACGGGTTGGCGATTGTGGGATCGCGCAACGCGTCCTTGCTGGCCTTGGATGTGGAAACGGGCCAGCCGCGTTGGGAGAGTTTGACGTGGACCTCTTGGGTGGAGTCGAGCGGGGTGGTCTCAGGCGAGCGGATGTTTATCGGATCGTCGGATGTCGCGAAGCTGTGTGCCCGAAAATTGGATACAGGCGAAATCGGATGGGAACGGTTTCTGGGAGGCTCGCTTTGGGCGAAGCCAGCGGTGGCTGGGAGACGGGTCTACGCGGGAGTGACAGGCTCGGTGGGCTATTTCGCTCCGCACGTGGGGGCGTTCGCGTGCGTGGACGCGGAAAGCGGGGAGTTGGTTTGGAGGATGGAGTTTGAGCCGACGGAGGAGGCGTTTTTATACGGGTGTCCCGGAGGAGGCGTGACGGAAGGAGAGCGGGTGTATTTCGGAACGCTGGATGGGCGGGTGTTTGCGGTGAAGCGATGAGTGGGAATCGTTGCGGTTTCCCCTCGCGGGGAGATGTGGTTCGGATGGTTCGCTCTTTTGCTAGGTTTCGCGTTCTGAGTCAGTGCTTCGCCCTCCCTTGATTTGTCTTGCCCTGTTGGGTCGCAAATGAATCCAGTTGGCTGAATGGAGATTCCTTACCAAAGACTCGATCCAGAAATTCTGCGGGCGGTTATCGTAGAGTTCGTGACCCGCGAAGGCACGGACTACGGCGAGCGGGTGTACTCCCTCGATGAGAAAGTGGCGGCAGTGCAGGATCAGCTTGTTTCGGGAAGCGCTCGAATCGAATTCGATACCGAGAGCGAAACCTGCAATGTGGTGGTGGTTCGCTAGGGTGCGTTTTCGCTTGGGTTGTCGTGCGTTTAGATCGGGTTGAATAAGCGAGCTCGGAGGTTGTTATTCACGCGTTCGCTCGTTGAGGTGTCGCGCTGCTCGGTACGCGCTACCGTTGGGACTGACTCAGCGAAACGCTCTCGTTTGTGCGGAGGCGAGTAGGAACTCGTTTTGCGGGCTCGCGGGTGTCAGTCGATTTCCTCGCGAATGCGAGGGGCGACTTCTTTCCCGAGCAGTTCGATGGCCTGAATGAGCTGGCTATGGGAGAGGGCGGCCACGGACATCTGAAAACTGAAGCGGTCGATCCCGCCAAGGGCCTCGCTGGTGCGCAGGACTTTTTCGGCCACGGTCTGGGGCGAGCCCACGTGAAGGGCGCCTTGGGGTTCGAGCAGGGCTTCGAACTGGGCCCGAGTGGTGGGAGGCCAGCCTCGTTCCTTGCCGATTTTGGTGAAGGCCCGAGCGTAGCCTGGAAAAAACTCGTCAGCGGCCTGCTGATCGCTGGGGGCGGCGTAGCCGAGGCAGTGGAGGCCGACTTTTAAGGCTTCGGGCGAGTGGCCAGCTGCCGCGCCCGCTTGGCGGTAGAGGTCGACGAGCGGTTTGAAGCGATGGGGCTGTCCGCCGATGATGGCGATCATGAGGGGGAGACCGAGGGAACCGGCCCGGACGAAGGACTCGGGGGTACCGCCCACGCCTAGCCAGACGGGGAGCGGATCTTGCAGCGGCCGCGGATAGACGCCTTGGCCGGAGAGGGCGGGTCGGTGGCGACCGGACCAGGTGACGTGTTCTCTCTGGCGCAGGGCGAGCAGGAGATCGAGCTTTTCGGCGAAAAGGGAGTCGTAGTCTTCGAGCTCAAGCCCGAAGAGTGGGAAGGCTTCGATGAAGGAGCCGCGGCCGACGACCATCTCGGCCCGACCTTGGGAGAGCAGGTCGAGAGTAGCGTACTGTTGGAAGACGCGTACCGGGTCGGCGGCGCTGAGCACGGTGACGGCGCTGGAGAGTCGGATGCGTTCAGTGCGGGCGGCGGCAGCAGCAAGGAGGAGGGCAGGGGAGGAGTCGAGGTACTCCGGACGGTGATGTTCGCCGATGCCGAAGACGTCGAGTCCGGCGCGATCGGCGGTTTCGATTTCCTGCAGGAGGTCGGCCACGCGCTGGGCAGGTTTTGGTTCCACGCCGGTCGTCGGGTTGGCGTCCGTGGCTACGAAGCTGTCGATTCCGATTTGCATATGGGAGAGAGACGAATGGGACGGGCGATCGCTGGCGGGTTGGGGGTGGCGCGTGACGTCCTCGGCACG
>NZ_JARXHY010000011.1 GCF_031127815.1 Pelagicoccus sp. SDUM812003
GGGGCGACTTCGTCGAGATCGTTGATGGAGAGCGTTACGGCCTGTTCGGAGCTGTTTCCTGCTACGTCTGTGGCGACGACGGTGAAGCTGTAGGACGGCTTGGTCTCGTGGTCGGGGTTTCCTGTGAGGGAGACGGCTCCGGTGTTGGCGTCGATGGAGAACGATTCATAGTCCGCTGCTTCTTTTAGAGCGAAACGAATTGTCCCCGCGTCCTCGGCGGTCGCAGTGTAGACGACTTCTCCCGTTCCCGAACTTTCGTCGATTGCTAGCGTTACTGAGTCTTCAGCAAATGTGGGGGCGTAGGTATCCACGAATTCGGATACATCATCGCTGGGCAATTCGCCGGTATTTGTTTCGACGGTCTTCGCTCCTTTGACGATGACCGATTGAGAGTGTTCCGACAAGGCGGCTTTGCCGTCTCCCTCCACCGTCAATCCTTCTAGCACCTGTTCAATGGTTTTCTGGCTGTCGCCCCCATTTATTTCGTCTGCTCCGGAAAAGGATGCGAGAATTGCTCCGTACTTTTCTTCGGAGCTCATCCCGTCCGTCCCGTCGAATTCCCCGCCGTTGGTAGGCTCAACTTTGAGGTTGTGGAGGTCCTCTAAGCCGAAAAGTTCTGCGATAGCCTTGTTGTTGGCCGAGACAGTCTCTGCGGTGAGCGGCTTTGCTTGAATGTTGCGAAGTCCGATTTCGCTGGCCAGGGTAGTGACCACGTTAATGTTCATTGTCACCGTCGTGTTTGGCTCGGTGATAATTTCCATTGCGCTGAGTCGAGCGTTCAGGTCCTTGTTGGCGCCGGAGGATTCGTCGAGATAGTCGGCACCGTCGTCGGCGTCCACTACCATTGCAATCACCACCCCGGTATAGTCGCCCACGTCCAAGGAGAAGGAGCCATCCGCGTTCACCTTTGCCGTGCCAAGCAGCGTTTCGCCATCGGCTTGATACACTTCTACGCTCAGGCCGTTCGAGTCGATGACTGGGCCGGCAACGATGGAGCCCTCTACGGTGTTTTTCACGATCGGCTCATCGGGTTCTTCGGTTTCCGGAAGAGCGGCCGTGCCGTCTCCGCCTCCGCCCGAGAGCGCCGCGATGCCGCCAGCTGCGAGAGCTCCTCCCCATATAAAGGGAGAGACCGTCTCTCCGCTATCTGCCGGTTCCCAGATGACCGATTCCTCGCCATTTTCCGTCAGGGCCGGGGAATCAGCGTCAAGAGCGCGTCCTGCAACGGCGCCGTCCGCCAGCGTGGCCTCGGGAATGAAGCCGACGTCAGGAGTAGAGTAAAAGTCTTCTATCACCAGCACGACTTCGTCGGCGCGTTCGACGATCATATCGTCGCCAGCGCGCTTGACGGTCAGGTCTCCTGGGGACTTTCCGCTGGCGCGAAAAACGATTGCGTAGTCGATGGATGCTTCAGCGGGGAAGCGTTCTGCCTTGGTAAGTGGGCGGGTTTCGGTAGAGCCGTCTTGAAATCGGACGACGAGAGTCAGGGTAGCGTTGGAAAGCATGGCGTAGAGTTTTCTGTTACATTGTCGGAGCGTTTCGACTTCGGCCGTCGAAGGCTAAAGAGATTAATCGCAGGCACGGTCTCTTGTAACGTCGGAATAGACCTTCGAACGACTGTTCTTCAATGGCGTATCTGTATTTGAGATACAGATTTACCTGCAGTTTACTTCAATTGTAAAAAACCCAATTTTCGTCCTTCCAGCGCAGAATTCAGAACGCAAAATTGCAACCTGTCTTTGTAAGGAAAAACTGAGGACCGCTGCATTTTGCACACTCGCTTAGTCGTTCGACCAAGGTGGATGATCGAGGGAGGTCGGTTGACCTCCCGAACTAGGATTTGAGGAGGGCCTAGAGCCTCTGGTCCAAATGCGTTCCCTTTACCTGCTGTCTGGGTCGGCGGAACTCGATCAGACCTCACTTAGCACGGGAGGTAGCGGTCATGGAACAGTTGAGGTAGCGATTTCGAAGAAAGGGATTGAGTTGTACACATTGCGATGACGCAGGCCTGATTTTGGTCAGGGAATATGTATTTGTATAACTAATACGAACGAGGCCGGTTTTAGAGGGGGAGCCGAAGGAGTCGACGCTGTCTGCTTCGCAGAGATCATGAGTGAAGGTGGCTATGCCGCAACGTCGTGGCTCGATCCCACCTACGAAGGCGACGCGTCTAAGTTTGTTGGATACAAATGCGGTTTCATAGAGAGCGCTTGGGTGGCTAGTGGGCAGCAGTTCTTTCGCTCGACCGTTGGGCGCAAAAGGGACGCCTCGTCTTCTAGAGGTCTCGGGTCGGATTGTTGTTTGTCTTTGATCTGGCATAGTGAAGCTTGCGAATGCGGTCTTTGATCTCGGGGATCATTGGCGGGGCGACGCTCAAGGACCGCAGACCGCAGCGAAGGATTTCTTCGGTGTGTCGGCTTCTGCCCGCCAGCTCGCCGCAGATAGAAAGGGGAAGGTCTGGCGCGTCCGCTCGGGCGATTTCCATCAAGCGTAAAATAGCTCCGTGGGAGTCCTGAAAATAAGGTTCGACGGCGGCGTTTTCCCGGTCGGCAGCGAAGGCGTATTGGGTGAGGTCGTTGCTGCCGAAGCTGGCGAAATCGCAGAAGGAGGCGAACTCCTTGAGGGAGAGAGCGGCTGCTGGGGTTTCGATCATGATGCCTAGTGGGGGGATCTGGGCGATGGCGAGCTGCTTGGAGGCGACTGTTAATCGTTCGCGGGTGGCTGTTATGTCCTGAGTCAGGGTTGCCATCGGGATGAGGATGCGGGCATCCCTTTCGGTCGAGAACCGGAGGATGGCTCGGAGCTGCGTATCCAAAAGTTGTGGGAACTCGAGAAGAAGACGAATGCCGCGTCTGCCAAGAGCGGGATTGGACTCGGCGAGAAAGCCCGTGTAGGAAAGCGGCTTATCGGCGCCGATATCGAGCAGGCGAATGGTGACGGGTTTGCCTTCGAAGGGCGCTAAGGTGTGTTGCATCTCCTCTAGGAGCTCATCTTCGCTGGGAGGATCGCTGCGACCCAAGTAGGCGAGCTCGGTGCGGTAGAGTCCGACTCCGTCGGCTCCATTGTCTACGGCTCGGTCAGCGTCGGCTCGTGATGAGATATTTGCGAGGACTTGGATGGAGGTGCCATCGATGGTGAAGGCGGGCTCATGGGACTTCCTGGAGATTCTTGATACGGTGGCGTTTCTTCTGGAGATTTTCTTTTGAAAGGCGGCTATGCTTTTCTTGCTGGGGTGAAGGACTACCGTACCTAGCTCGGCGTCGACCAGAAGGGGGGCGTTATGTTGGATGCGTTGGAGAATACCGTGTACTTGAGCAATACAGGGGAGGCCCATTTCGCGGGCAAAGAGGGCGGCGTGCGAGCTGGCGCCGCCGTATTCGAGCAGTACCGCGGCGGCGGACTGTTTCGATAGGAATACGGTGTCGGAAGGTAGGAGCCGTTTTGCGACGAGTATGCCTCCGGACGGGAGGCTTCCGAGTCGGTTGACCTTGATGCCGCTGAGGGCGTTGGAGAGCCGGTTGGAGAGATCCTTCATATCGTCTCCCTTATGGCGGGAGATTTGCGATTCCATGAGAAGGAATCGTTTTTCCCAGCGTAGAAAGACGGAGCGAACGGCGCTGCTGGCGCTCACGAGGTTGTCGCGTATCTCAGTTTGAAGCTCTATCTTAAGGGAGGGGTCGTTGACCATCATCTTGTGGGCTTCGAATACGGAGGCGAGTCGGGCGTCCATCTCCTTTTCCACTTTGGTGGCGAGGGAAGCAAGGTCCTCGGAGATTACGCCCGTTGCTTTTTCGAGGAAGTCGATTTCCCTTTCGACATCCGAAGCGATGATGGGAGTGGGAAGGTCTAGCGATTGCAGAGGTTCGCGGTAGACGTAGGCGCGCCCTTCCGCGAGGCCAGTGGAGATCGGCTTGCCTTTGATGGTACGCTCTGATCTTTCGATTGTCATAGAAAAAAGGATACACGTTTCTTCGGTGGTCTAGTCGGGCACGTTTCCCGCTCCTGGAATACCCGTTCGGGAGGCTTGTCATCAAGTCCTCGACGAGCAGGTTTTGGCGTCCGGTCCTGAAGGACTCTCCGAGACCTTCGTGAACGAGCAGGCCAAGATAGTGATGAAGACAATCGTGTTGAGGGCTCTGTCGAGGCCGCCAGGCGTTCCCCGCTTCATCGGTGCTTAAAAGGCGAGGAGTAGGAGAAAGGTGAAGTGTAGGGAGAGGTCTAAGCCAAGGATGCGACGGTTTTAGGAGGCCATCTCATAGGCGCTGCTCAATAAGCTCCCGCTCTGATAGGAATGGTTTCCGGAATGTAGCTCGATTGCTGGGCCTCCACGACGTCAGCGCGAGAGAGTTTGGTGTGAAGCGTGTGTCTTTTTCTATCGATGCTCTCGATAAACTTTGCGGGAAGGCGGACTTGCGAGCGTCTAAACCACTGGCGTGTATCGATCAGGAAGTCGGTTGCCGCCCATCGATCGGTTTCGAATCTGATCGCTTCGAGTTTGCCGAAGCTGCCATTTGACGTTTCGAGCTGGAATCCGATCAGGGACTTCACGCTGTGAAGGTCGCTGTGGTGAAACGAACAAGCTGAGATGAGAGCAGGGCCATGCGAGCGGTTCCCCATACCTGAGCTTTCCCAATGGCTAGGAAGAAAGTGGGATGTTGCGATGGTGAACGGAGAAGGTGGGACGCTCACATTACCATGATTCGCCGTAGCGAAGCGAGCGATCTGATCGCGCGTGAGGTTAACCAACGGCCTGCCAGCGATGTCGAAAGGGCTAGGGCGGAAGCAATGTGTTGCGACGAGTGCCAGTCGGCCGTCGAACCAAGCATCCGTCTTGACAACGATGTAACAGATTTTCCAATACGAAGAATCTAGATAGTAATCCGTAATATAGCCAAAAGCCCCATCGGTAGCGATGGCAGGCCTGCCGAGTAAGGTAGTTGAATCGTGGATCATGGATTTTGTTCTCCGAAATGGTTGATGTGAATCGAGCGCTCTGGCGGCCTACTTAATGAGCAACAGCAGAACGAGGGTTAGGATGACGAGTAGGCTCCCACTTGGGTAGTACCCCCAGTTTCGACTGTGCGACCACCGCGGTAGCGTGCCGATAATGAGCAGGATTAGGAAGGCGATGAATATGGCATGGATCATGATCGTAGGAAACGAACTGCATTGTCTCGGGCAGCTGTTCCGAAGGGTGATCTTATCTGAAATCTATCGCCTAGGCTACGGGGTCTAGATCTACCTAGCAACTATCGGGGGCAGAGTCTCTTCTCCGACGGTGTAGATTTGTCTACGTAGCGGCCCGAGGCTGGCCTGATTCGTCTCGCAGGCGATCTATTTCTGCTATCAGGGAGCAGACGAGATTAACGGCGGCTGAGTTGAGCCCGTATTCCATGCGGAGATGATTTATCCGCTGCAGCGCTGAGATCGAACTCGGATCGAAGCGCCATCCCTCCTCCTGAGGCTTGGATACGGTGGAGATCAGTCCGTAGCGATAGTAAACCGCTATTTGATAGCGTCGCACTTGGGTAATGCGAACGACCTCCTCGATCGAAAAGGATTCGTCCAGGGAGTAGAATTCTGGCAGGATAACTATGGACCGGGAGTGCAGGGCAGTCTTTTTGGTCATTGCTTGGTCACAACTATTTATGATTCGCGCGATCTCGAGGGCTTCGTAGTCGTCCTGTGAATCGAATGGCATGGGAGGCCTTCTAGGTATGATCCTAGCAATCAACCTAGCGTAGTTTGAATGAGATAGCGATAGGGTATTGCCCGCGCTATTGGCTGCGAAAGGGATTCACACGCCTTCCATTCGTTAACTTCGACTTATGGTTGGCTGACTGTGGCGCGGGTAGCGCCCTATATCCAGAAAGCTTGTTACGGAGTAGTCTACTCGATTGAGATGTATCTAAAATATAATACTTATGAAGCGATTCCTAATTGTAAGCAGGTTTGCGATCGGCTTGTCGCTGATGGCCTATGGACTCAGCAGAGCTAATTCACTCGACACTATTTTCACACGGTTCATATTCGAGATTCCGCGAGATGGCTCGCTTTTCGTTTTCTTTTTGGGAATCGCGTTGATTGCTCACGAAGGGTACCGACTCCTTGCTCCCTCTAGGGCTCAGAGCGTTTGAAACGCCAGATTTCGTCGTGGTCTTGTCGATTTGAGAGTCGATGTGCGCCCCCGTAAAGCAGGGTTGTACCCCATGTTTTGTTTTGTGGGAAAGCGTTATGATTCCGCGGTCTCCTATAGACAGCTTTCGAGGAGCGAAAATTGCTCATTTCGCGGGCGAAGAAACATATGAAAGACGACTTGATCAAGGCGGCTCGGAAAATTGTGACCGATCCCTACATTCTTGTAAACGTGGTATCGCGCCGAGTGAAGCAATTGCGTCACGGCAGCAAGCCGCTGGTAGAATCCTTGGAGAAACTGAATCTCGAGGACGTTGCTCTTCGTGAGATCATCGAAGGGAAGATCAGCTATGAGCTTAGCCCTGGTGAAAATACATACTGATGCATTCGAGAATCAGGAGGATCGCGTCTCCGCGGACCGTTTCTCGATAGCGGCATTCTGATAAAACTTTTTAGAGAACTCGATAGGGGAGGAAGCGCTTGAATTTATCGAAAGCGCTCAGTCCTGACGAGTATTGAAAATATGGCTACAAGACAACTTATGTTCGACGAGGCAGCTCGTCACAAGATCCTTCGCGGCGTCGAGCTTTTGACGCGCTCAGTTAAGGCTACGTTAGGCCCGAAAGGGCGCAGCGTAGTGATCGATCGTTCGTACGGAACTCCGATTGTAACGAAGGACGGAGTAACGGTGGCGAAGGAAATCACTTTGTCGGATCCTTACGAAAATATGGGGGCCCAGATGGTCAAAGAAGCTGCTTCACACACCTCCGACCTGGCAGGCGATGGCACGACCACAGCGACAGTGCTAGCCGAATCGATCTACCGCGAAGGCATCAAGCACGTGGCGGCTGGAGCGAATCCCATCTTTCTCAAGCGTGGTATCGATCGCGCCGTGGAGGCGGTGGTTGGGGAGCTCGCTCGGATCTCGAAACCAGTGAGCGCGAGCGAAGAAATAAGGCAGGTCGCTACGGTTTCCGCGAACTGGGAAGTCGGGATTGGCGAAATCATCGCGAAGGCTTTGGGTCAAGTGGGCAAAGATGGCAGCGTGACAATCGAAGAGGGAAAGTCGGTCGAGACGACCCTAGATGTTGTCGAAGGGATGCAGTTCAAGCGCGGCTATCTGTCGTCGTATTTCGTGACGAATAGTGAAACGATGGATACGGAGTTGGAAGATGCCTATGTCTTGGTCTACGAGAAGACGCTGTCGCGTTTGCAGGAACTGCTGCCGTTGCTGAGAGCCGTTTCGGAGTCTGGAAAACCACTGCTGGTGATCGCGGAGGATGTTACTAGCGAAGCCCTTGCCACGCTGGTTGTAAACCGTCTGCGTGGCAGTTTGAAGTGCTGTGCGGTGAAGGCTCCCGGATTTGGCGACCGCCGCAAGGATTTCATGGAGGATATCGCCGTCTTGACTGGAGGACGTTTCATCTCCGAGGACCTTGGCTTGAAACTGGAGAGCCTCACGCTGGATGATCTCGGACGGGCGAAACGCGTGCGAGTCGACAAGGATTCTACCACTCTCTACTCGGGCCCAGAGCATTCGGAGGCTGTGGAGGCGCGGGTCAAGTTGATCCGCCGTCAGATAGAGGAATGCAGCTCGGACTACGATAGGGAGAAATTGCAGGAACGTTTGGCCAAGCTGGCCGGCGGGGTGGCGGTGATCCAGGTAGGAGCGGCGACAGAATTTGAAATGAAGGAGAAGAAGGCCCGCGTGGAGGACGCCTTGCATGCGACGAGGGCAGCGGTGGAAGAAGGTATCGTGCCCGGCGGCGGGACCGCGTTGCTACGCTGTCGTCCAGCAGTCGAAGGAATCGTTGTCAGAGGTGACGAGCAATTGGGAGTACAGATCGTACGGCGAGCTCTGTCGTCCCCTATCCTGGCTCTGTGCGAAAACGCAGGGGAAGAAGGCGCAGTGATTGCGGCGGAAGTCGCAAGAACTGTAGGGAATATTGGATACAATGTAGCGACTGGAGTCTACGAGGATCTGCTGGCCAGCGGCGTGGTCGATCCGACTAAAGTCGTGCGAGTGGCGTTGCAGAATGCGGCGTCTATCGCAGGCTTGTTGCTAACGACCGAGTGTATGATCGTCGATTTCGAGGAAACCAAGCGGGCGGCGAAACGGCGCGGGTCGGTCGGAGCATTGTGTTAGCTGGAAGGATAGCGCCGCGGCGCTGTTGATAAAGGTTTGGCTGAGCCCTGATTGCTCGATCCAGGCCAACCCCAGAGCAGCAATTGCTGCAGGGGCGATTGTTCGGCTCTTCTCTGTTTGAGGACGAGGTCAGTCTTAGGGGCTTTCCTCGTTGGGGCATGATACTGGGGAGTAACGAAGTGTATTCATTTAGCCATACGACCAGCCCTGGCACGCTAGGCGGTTGGTGTAAGTCCTCCTCGCAGCAGAATACCACAAGTCAGAAATGGTTGCGACGAGCCTCGGCAATCTGAAAACCTAATCTCGGAGCGGGTGCTCCTAGAGGTTCGAACTCGGGTGTACGGTCGATTAGCCTTCAGCAGCAACGCTGTTTTTTCGACTGTGAATCCGCCCATGGGGAAACCCGTTTAGGGAGAGGGAATCAGCGCGACAGAGCTAGGGTTCTTTGGCTGTCGGCGATTCATTCTCGAAACCTAAACGGGTCCTTGTTGGATCCCCAGACGGGAAGTGCTTGGATTGTTTTTTGAAGGAACTGGTTCTTTCTTTCCTGAGAGAGCGCTGTGGGTCTTGGACTTCGGCTAGTTTTCGCGATCGGGTTGGATGAGATCGCTGAGCCATTGACGGGAGTCGTTGACGCTCTGTTGAAGGGCGTCATACGCTTTTTGAGAATCGGCTTTGACGCCTTCCCAGGTCGTTGGGGTAGCGTCGCCGATCGCTTGGATCCGATCTTTCAAATCAGCTGCCTGCGACTTGAGCGAGGCGATCTTCGGCTGAGCTGTTGATTTTGCGGAATCGGAGGACTCTTCAAGAACCGCCTCGAGGGATTGTATTTCAGATTCAATGACAGCAAGTCGTTTTCTCATCGCTTCGGAAAAGGCCTGCCTCCGCTCATACGTGACTGCCTCGATCTCTAAGCTTGTGGCGTCAGTGGAGACTTCCGTTTTCGGTGTTACGTCTGTGACTCTCGCTTCGGTGGAGACATCTGACGACTTCGAACAGCCGGCAGCTAAGATGCCGGTCAGGAGATAGATTGAGAAATGGATAGATTTCATAGTGGTTCCGGTTTTGCTTTTCGAGTTGGTGGACTACAGTTAGCGGGTTGATGATAGGCGGTCGCTGCTTCTGTTTTGGCGAAACAAGGGCTGTCTGCTGGACGATCGAAGCTATAGAAATGCTATCATCGATGCTTTTAGCTGTCTCTCGGAGCGAGGGAGAGGTGTCTTGAGCTTTTTGACAGCCCAGAGATCCGCAAGCGCTGGTGAGCGTGGCGAAGATGATGAGTACGATCAGGAAAGTGACGTGTTTTCATAAAGGCGTTTGGCGAGGCGTTCACCACTGCCTTTTAGCGGTGTATACAATCACTGGCGACGTTATGCTGGGCAACGTCGTGGGCTCGAGTGTCGAAAATTTTCTGTTTTGTCAGAGCGACATGGATGGTCGAGTGATGGTGGTCGATGTGTTCGATCGATTCGGGAAGGCTAAGGACTTGTTTTCCCGAAAACCAATTCCCGGTCTCAATCACCAGTTCGGCGACTTTCCACTTATGGGTATCGATCGTTAGGGAACTGACTTTCCCTACAGGTCCGTCGCTTGCATTGAGTCGATAGCCAAAAAGTGACTTGAAGGTTCGCAGGTGGATTGCGTCACCATCTACCTCCTTTTCCCTGACGGGACCGATCATGTCGCCCTCCGAGGCGTTGATTTGACTGCCGTCCAGCCAATAGGCCGACCACCCATAGTGATGGTGGACTGTCTCTTTGTAAGAGCGAGTGATCGCTGGAAAGGTCTTGAATGGAGGGCAGCTTTCGATCTGCGCTCGACTAATCGTTGTTCTTAGCGGTTTGGGCTGAGCGAGGGCGTTTTTGTCAAAGGCTTCGGGAGCGAGCAGGGCATGCTGCGGTTCAATCTTGTCCCCGATTTCAACGACGAGGTAGCGTATTAGCCAGGTCGAGTCGTCGAAGTATACGTCCGAGATGCTGCCGACTTCCCCATCCGAAGTTAGGATCGACGTTTCGATCAGGTTCTTGGCGTCTGTTATCATAAAGTGTTTTATTTGTTAGTCCGAGAGTCTACCGGTTTGTCGCCGAGAGCGATACGGGGTGTTCGCCTACTAGAGCGCTTATTATGTTTGAGTCCCATTTCTGCGTTCCCCGAGCATCGGAAATCACGATGGGTGCGGAGTGTTTCGACGGGAGGCGATTCGCGGCGTGCGTCATTCGAGTCTTTGCAATGCGCGAAGCGAAAAGTCATCAAAATTTGGATACTAGCTATTGCGTGGCTTTCCTTCTTCTTGCTCGAACCCGGCTTTGGCGTCCGCTTCAGAGGGATATTCGAGCAGTCAAATGGTGCGCAATCGCCTGCGGATAGATTTCAGAGAGAAGGGGGGCGAATCAAAATTTTAATCCTCGACGGGTAAGACCCCATGTGATCGAGCTAGTGAGTCCTATATACTTAGCCATGAAGAGAAACAATATTCGTATGGATAAGTCTAGGGGGGCTGTCGTTTCGGAAGCTCCCGTATCGCCTGCCGAGCGATCGTTCCAGTCGGAACCCAGCGAGAGTGACATTCGCGACTATGCGTATCACCTTTATGAGCACAGCAAAGAGACGACTGACAACGATCTGGACAACTGGTTCGAGGCGAAGGCTCGTCTAGAGGCTCGCATCCCGCGGGAACGCGAATGCGGTCGGATGAGCTCTGAGCCAAGCGAAGGGACGGCGCGAACCTGATTCGCAAGCACTCCGAAGGCTTAGTTCATCGATGATGGGGGAACGGCGAACGAGTGTCGTGGTTCATCACTCGGTCGATTTCAAAACACGCCCTAGTCCGATTCTTCGGCGACTGTCTTTTTCGCGTCCTTAAGGCGTTTCGGTTCCACGTCAGACATCATTCCCCGGTACATCGAGCTATCGTTCGCCATGTTGGACATCATATCGGCCATATCCTCGTGCATGGCGGATCGCTGCTCCACCATTTCCGAGAGCAGAGTGACGACCAGGTCCATCTTTTGGTCGTCTGAGGCGAGCTTGATTGCAGCGATTTGTTCCGCGAGTCTGGCGTCTTGCGCCTTCATCTCCGATATCAATTTGCTACGGTGTTCGCGCATGGCGAGTTGTCGTTCCGTATTGCGATCTTGCTTCATCGCCGGGCCCGGTTTCGGCTCGGCGGCCCGCGTATTTGTAGTCGTCGCGAGGGTCGCTGTGAAAGCCAAGGCTAGGGCCAGGGCGGAAAACGTTAAGAGCTTTGCGAGTGGGTGTTTTTTCATGTTGGATCGTTTGCAGATTTCGATTGCTTGCCTGAAGCAGGGATTCCGACTTTAGGGAACCCTTGAGCAGGGGGTTGGTTGACGAAAGGCTGTAGTATAAACCTTCGGACACTGGAGCTCCATGGGGTGAAACGCTACCGGCGCCTTCGAATTCTATTCGCGGAAAGTGTATTGGAAATCATCCTACGGTGCCTTCCATCTCCATTTCGATGAGGCGTTTGAGTTCGGCGCTGTACTCCATGGGAAACTGACGGGTCAGGTCGTTTACAAAACCGTTGACGCTGAGGCTCATGGCTTGAGCGTTGGTCAGTCCGCGTTGCTGCATGTAGAAGAGCTGATCGGATGAGACCTGGCTGACGGAGGCCTCGTGTTGGGTGACGTTGTTGTTTCCCCTCACCGTGATGGCAGGATAGGTGTCGGTTCGCGACTGGGTATTGATAAGCAGGGCGTCGCACTCGGTGTTGTTCTTGCAGCCTTTGAGGTGTTTAGGAATGTGCACGCGCCCACGGTAGGTGGAGCGCCCGGAGCCGACGCTGACGGATTTCGCAATGATGTTGCTGGAGGTATTGTCGGCGGCATGGATCATCTTCGCTCCGGTGTCCTGATGCTGGCCGTCGTTTGCCAGGGCTATGCTGAGCACCTCGCCGCGCGCTCCGCGGCCTTTGAGAATGACGCCCGGGTATTTCATGGTGAGCCGCGAGCCGATATTGCAGTCGATCCACTTGACGATGGCGTTTTCGTGGGCGAGGGCGCGTTTGGTGACGAGGTTGTAGACGTTGGACGACCAGTTTTGCACGGTGATGTACTCGATCTTGGCTCTCGGCATGGCGACCAGTTCGACCACCGCGCTGTGTAGGGTCGCGGTATCAAACTTGGGCGCGGTGCAGCCCTCCATGTAGGTGACCTCGGAGCCTTCGTCCGCGATGATGAGGGTGCGCTCGAACTGGCCGAAATTTTCCGCATTGATGCGGAAGTAGGCCTGAAGCGGGTGGCTGACCTTTACGCCCGGCGGGACGTAGATGAAGGAGCCGCCGGAGAATACGGCGCTATTGAGGGCGGAGAATTTGTTGTCGGCGGTGGGGATCACTTTCCCGAACCATTTCCTGAAAATCTCCGGGTGCTGCATGAGCCCCTCGGTGCTGCCCATGAAGAGAACGCCTTGTTTGCCAACGCTGTCTTTTATATTTGAATACGCGGCTTCGCTGTCGAACTGAGCTTCGACCCCTGAGAGGAAACGACGTTCGTTTTCCGGAATGCCGAGTCGCTCGAAGGTCTGCTTCACCTCGTCGGGCACATCGTCCCAGCTCTTCTTAGTCTGGCGATCCCCCGCTAGGTAGTAGCGGATCTGATCGAAGTGGATGTTATCCAGATCCGCGGTGGCCCAGTGGGTCGGGAGCGGTTTTTTCAGAAAGATGGCTAGGGCCCGCTTGCGAAAGGCCCGAATCCAATCGGGCTCTCCCTTGACATCGGAAATGTAGTCGATGGTCGCCTCGCTCAGCCCGGTGCCGGCGTCGTAGGCGTGATGTTCCTCGAAGCGAAAGTTGCCCCGCTCCCGGTCGACTTGGATATGTTTGTTGGCGATCATAGTCCGAAAGGTTTGATGCGGTATGCGAGGGGGGAGCGATGAATGCCGATGAGTCGAAGGTAGCGGTCCTTAGCCGCTAGCAAGGAAACGTGTCCCGCTTCGGGAAAAGGCAGGTCTGCGTTTCGTCTATTTTTGCGTGAGCGTTTGTGTAAGCATGATGATTGCACGGTCCGATGATGGACCAATGCTGGTAAATCCGCTATGGGGTCTAATCCGGTGCTTTTCGAAGCCCAGGAGGAGGGAGGTGGTCCAGCGGTACGGCTTCGGATTGGCCGTTTCGTCTCCCTTCTAGGACTCTGCGGCGGGTTGGGTTTGACCCCATGGTGTCAGAGGGAGCTTCGCGTAATAATGTTGGTATGCTTGATTCCGATGCCGACCAGAATTTGGGAATGAGGAAGTTTCTGGCCAAGGAGACGCCGCCAGCGGAGCTTTCGCGTTTCGCCGCCAACAGAAGACTCGAACGCGAAATCCGAGACTCGTTCAGCCTGCGAAGGATTCTCGGAAATCGTGTTTTCGTGAAAGCGGACGGTGGGGTGGTGACTTTGAGGGGAAGTTTACGTGACGAAGAGGAACGCTGCCTTGCGGTCGAGACAGTCGCCAGCGTCTCGGGCGTAAGTGAGGTGGTGGATGAACTGATTCTGGGCGACCGTTCCCAAGTCGGATCCAGCTCAGCCTTGGTCGCCACCATCTACGTGCGCCTGCTGTCGAAAGCGAATGTGGGTCTCGAGGCGGTCAGCATAGAGGACCAGTCGGGCGTGATTTTGGTAAAAGGGGTGGTCGATAATCCAGTGCGAAAGCTGTTGATCGAAACGCTCATCCTCGAAACCAAAGGGGTATCATCGCTAAAGAACGAATTGCGCGTCGACCCCTTGGCTATCGGGGAAACTGCAACCGAGAGCGTGGACGACGCCTCGATCACCGGCATGGTCCGGAGCGCTTTGAAATCCGCAGGTTTGCACGCCGAAATACGAATCTACAACGGATTGATCGTTCTTTCAGGAGTCGCTGCGGATCTGGCGGAGCGGAGCATGATCGGGGCCATCGCTCAAAGTTTCAGGGGAGTCAGATGGGTGACCAACGAAATGTCCGTTCGTCGCGGCGAGCTTCCTTACGCCTGAATCGGTGTATACAGATATAGACTACGAGCTTCGAGCGTGTGGGGCCTTGCGACCATGAGAACGGTCGTTTCAAGGCTGTTTGGTCTTTCTGGCGAGGGTTTGACCCCATATCGGTTTTAACCGCGATAGTCTATGGTGAAGGGTGAATGACTGACTTAACTAGAATTCGGGCCACACCGACATTTCGTGTGGCGAGGGAGAGCTCATCCTTGCGGGACCGAGTACACTCCCGTTCACGCGAACTCGCCAGCATGGCTGGCCGTGGAGCCTGTGAGATCACTCAGCGCGACTACGAGCAGGCGAAGCGCGACTTGACGGGCGAAGTGGATCTGGATCGCCAGAACGCGGCGCTTGATCGTGTACGGTCGCTTGGTCACGTTCGCACAGACTCCTGCCCGACACCTTCGCCACCTGAATCCTTCAATCGATTGTGAGAGTCGAATATTTGAATACCGCCCAAACGATAATCACTGACCCGTACATCCTCGTGAACCTGATTTCGCTACGCGTCAAGCAGCTGCGACAAGGAAGTCGTCCCTTTGTTGAATCCTTGGAACGTCTTTCATATTTGGATACTGCGTTGCGGGAAATCATGGAAGGAAAAATTGGCTACGAGCTACTTGGCTCCCATACCCTGCGATACCCAGCGAACAATCTTCACCGGGTAGAGGTGGAGAATGTCGCCGCTTCCAGGAGGTAGCCCGCATCTTGTCCAAACTGGTCATGCTCCGCCTTCATTCGTAGAAGGTGTTTTGCCCAAATGAAAGCGCCGCGCGGTCGAGCTCTCCTCACGTTCCCGTCGCTGGGTAGAGCCATCGCTTACGGGAGGTGGGCGGTTCACAGATCACAGTAGGGAAGTCCCCGGCTACTTGGAGCGCTGGTCGTTGAGGTGCCCGTTGAGGTAGTCAGGTGGACCTTCGCCGTTGTCCGATCTAGAATCTGGATACATGCCCTTGAAGAACTTGAAGACGTCGCTATCGGTGGAAAGCACGATGGTGGAATCAGTTGAAACGATGGTACGGTAGGCCTGCATCATGCGTGTGAATTCGTAGAATTCGACGGATTGGGGGCTTTGGTTGTAGACTAGGGAGTAGATCTCGGTGGCTTTGGCGTCCGCGAGGCCGCGGATTTCTTCGACCGCGCGGTAGGCTTCGGATTGGATCTTGTTGAGATCGCGCATGCGATTTCCCCGGATACGCGCCGCCTCGCCATTGCCTTCCGAGAGAAAGCGCTCCGCGATCTGGCGTCGTTCGCTGATCATTCGATCGTAGATCTTGGGACGCACGCTTTCGTTGTAGTTGATGCGCTTGAAACGAATATCCAAAAGTTCGATACCGAATACCCGCACCTTTTCGGACGCTTCGTCGAAAATCTCCTTTTCCACCAGCATGCGGCCTTTTTGGATCGGAACCAAGGCGCCCATGTCGAGGGCCTGTTCCGCTTCGGTGAGAAAGGTATCGCGCAGGGGGGATCTATCTTTGGTGGTGCGAATGATCTCGATCAGCTCGTGTTTGGCCACGGCGTTTCGGGTTTCGCTTCCAAGGATGTCGTCCAAGCGGGACTGGGCGCTGCGTTCGTCGCGCAACCTGAGAAAATACTGCAGCGGGTCGGTGATACGCCAGCGAGCGAAGAGGTCTACGGAGATGTAGAGTTTGTCCTTGGTAGGCATGTCGGACGGGGATCCGTCCCATTCCATAATGCGCTTGTCGATCGGGTTGACCTCCTGAACGAATGGGGCCTTGAACTTCAGGCCAGCCGTAGTGACGGGGGATCCGATGGGCTTGCCGAACTGGGTGACGATCACCTGTTCGACTTCGCCCACCTTGTAGATCGAGCTGGTGGCCACGAAGATCCCGATGGCGAGAATGATAATGACGGCGATTGTCTTATAGTTGTTCACTTGTGGTATTCCGGTTGGCATTGAGATTGAGCAGGGGCAGGAGCTGGCTGGTATGTTCGTCGATAACGACTTTCGCGTGGATGCCCGGCATGATGTCCTCGAGGGTTTCGATATAGATGCGCCGTCTCGTGACCTCCGGAGCTTTGCTGTATTCCGCTAGCAAGGCGCTGAAGCGAGCCACGTCGCCCTCCGCCTCGTTGATGCGTTTGAGGCGGTAGCCATCGGCTTCGCGGATGCGCTGGTCCTTCTCGCCCTCGGCAAGCGGGATCACCTTGTTGTAGTCCCGCCTCGCTTCGTTGATGAGCTTTTCCTTCTCCTGTTGGGCTTGGTTTACCTCGTTGAACGATTCCTGCACCGGAAGCGGCGGATTGATGTTCTTGAGTTGAACTTGATCGATGCTAATGCCCATGGCGTACTTGCTGGAGAGGGCTTGCATCTTGGTAAGGGCTTCGCTCTCGATCTCCTGACGTCCGATGGTGATAACCTCGTCCACGGTGCGATCTCCCACGACCTCCCGCATGACGGATTCGGAGACGTAGCGAAGAGTCGCGCTGGGGTTTCGCACTTCGAAGAGGAATTTTTGCGGCGTGGCGATGCGGTATTGGACGACCCACTCCACGAGGGCGGCGTTCAGGTCGCCAGTCACCATCTGCGTTTCCTGTCTGCTATCTCTCGTCTGAGACCCCTGGTAGGGGTCCGTCCCGCCGGGGGTAGTAAACCCGAACTCCTGTTTCAGCTGCCTTTTCACGGGGACGATGGTGGCCTCGTCGACGCCGAAGGGCATTTTGAAATGCAGTCCCGCCGGCACCTCCTTCAGGTAGGCTCCGAAGCGTTGCACGACAGCGACTGAATCGCTGGGAACGGTATAGATTGACGACCAGGTCACCAATAAGATGATTACGACGAGAACGACAATCGGCATCGATTGAAGGCGAAAGCGTCGAAGCCGCGCGAGCAGAGCCTCTGATGAAAACGCTTGTTCGGTTTTTTGGGGTTCGGTGGTGGTCATGGTTTGCTAGATATTCTGGTTGATTGGAACGGTGGGCGTCTTGGGCTATAGCTTGTATTAACAAATAAAATACATCTACGCGGGCCCGCGCGTTCAGGAGTCGAGAGCGTTGCGTCGGACAGGGCTCTCTATGCAAAAAAAAAGGGGCCGATTTGAATCGGCCCTTTTGTTCGTTAACTGAGTGAGAATGACTGAGATCGCTTTGCCTCTTTTTTCGATCGCTTCGCTTCTTTCTTTTCCTTCGCGGTCTTTTGAGGCGCCTTCTTGTCTTCTCTCTTGGTGTCTTTGGTCTTTGGCATATCTGAATCTGGGTTTGTAGGTTTTCTAAGGATACACTATCCTCTTAAAGGTGGTTCACAGCTCCTGTGGAGTGTGGTGATGGTTTGCCCTGCTAGGCGGAGAAGTCGGCGGGATCTCGGCCGGTGGAGGCGGGTGGTTGCGTCGTGCCTTCGACTTTGGCTTTGGTTCCCGTCTTGTTGGTCTCCTTGACAGGGGCGTGAAGGGTCGACTCGCGCTTCTTGAAGCGTCGGATCAGTCGTTTCGTTTGGCTGCGGAGAAAATGCAGAACATTCTCGGCCTGGAGGGTTCGCTTGTCCTTGGATCGCTCGCGGTCGGCTTTCGTTTTCTGAGTCTGCATGTCGAATATGGGTTGGATGATTAGCGGAAGTCTCGGTTGGGGGCTGGCGCTTTTTCGGGCTTGTGATGATACTCTGCCGGAGGTCGAACGGCTATGGGGTGGAACCCTTCCTTTTTTCGAACCGTGCCGTGCAAGGGGTCCCTGTGCGGTTGCTCCCCAGAGCCTGTGGTTCGTATTGGAACGGAAACGAGATGGCGTAGTCGCGAGTCAGAAAGTCGAACGGTGAAGCCAGCGTCTATTCGGTAGTTGGCTGAACACTACTTTCGATGACACCGGTAGCGATGGCGTGGCGGGTGAGCCCTGCAGTGTCGTGGATGTTGAGCTTGTCCATCAGTTTCTGGCGGTGCTTTTCGACTGTCTTGATGCTGATATGCATTTCCGAGGCCATCTGCTTGTTGGCGAAACCTTCGGCGACGAACTGGAGGACCTCCGATTCGCGTTTGGTCAAAGGTCGCGGACTTTGCTCGTTGGGCGTTCCTTCCAGCCGAGCCTTTTCCTTGGCGTTTCGCATGCGGTGGGCGACGCTCGGGCTGAAGTACGACATACCGGCGGCGATCTCGCGGATGGCCTGCAGGAAGACGTCGCCCGAGTTTTGCTTCACGAGGAATCCGGCCGCGCCCACTTTTGCCATGTGGGCGACGTATTCGTCGTCGCTGTGGGCGGAAAGAGCTAGTACACGCGCCTTTGGGTTTGCCGCGAGAATTTGGCGGGTGGCTTCAAATCCGTTTAGACCGGGCATGGCGATGTCCATGACAACCACGTCAGGACGAACGGCGTTGGCGCAAGTGACTGCCTCGCGGCCGGTCGAAGCTTCGCCGACCACTTCGAACTCGTCGGAAAGGTCGAGCAAGGCGCGGAGGCCCTCTCTCACGATGCCATGGTCCTCGGCGAGCAGTACGGTGATGCGTTTCATGGTTGACCCTTTCCGCGGGGAGAGAAGGGCAGGACTGCGGTGATGGTGGTACCGCAGGGGGACTTTGATTCGATCGAAAACGCTCCGCCGAGCATTTCGATGCGCTCGCGCATGCCGAGCAGACCGAGTCGCTTTGGTGTCGCAGAATTTAGGATACGCTTGGCGTTGAACGACTTTCCGTCGTCGCGGATTTCGAGTTTGATGCTGTCGGGCGTTTTGCTCAGGTCCACCCACACGTTTTTCGCTTTGGCGTGGCGAACAACATTGGTCAAGGCTTCTTGAGCCACGCGATAGAGGGCGGTGGCCTGTTCGTTGCCGAACGAGTCGATGCTGCTATCGGCGTTGAAGCGGATCTTCAGCCCGAGGCTCCCAGGCAGATCTTTGATATAGGAACGAATAGACGGAACGATGCCCAAGTCGTCCAGCAAGGAGGGCCTCAGGCGAAGGGCGTAGCGGTGGACTGCTTCGACCGATTGTTCCACCAGCTTCTGCGTCTGGTCGATTCGATCGCTAATGTCACGACTGCCAATTTGAGCGACCTTCTTCAGTGTGGTGAGCCGGACGTTGATGCCAGCCAGGACTTGGGAAATCTCATCGTGCAGATCGCGGCTGATTTCCTTGCGTTCTGTTTCCTGAGCGAGAAGAAACTGGAAGGTCAGGCGCCGCACCTGGAGACGTTGGGTTTGCGATTCCTGCAGCAGCTTTTCGTGTCGATTGCTCTCCCTGCGCAGGCGGCCCTCCAGCGACTTCTCGGTTCGCTGGGATTTCAATTGCTGCGCGATGCGTTCGCGCTCCAGTGGGGCGAGGGCCTCCATTTGGAAGACCGCTGACGACGAGATGCCGGAGGCTTCGAGTCGTTTGCCCTTGGGAGCCGTTTTTTCCCCTTCGAGACGCGTCATCGCTAGATCGTGCACGCGTGCGAGGTCGATTGCAGTCAGGCCCAGCTGCACGGCTTGTTTGCCGATGGCTCGAGCGGATCGAGAGGTTTTGGCTGGTCGAGGACCGCGCGCTAGGTGGGCGGCGAGGGCGCTTTCATAGGTGCGTACGAACTGGTTTTTCTGGTTGGCTACCATAGGCTTGGCTGGGGTGAAGGCTCTCTGGCGTCGGCGCGATTGAGCTACCCGCAACAGGTTAAGTATCACGGAGAAGCTCGAAAGGCGAGAGAAGGTTTCTGGGTTATTACCCGACTGGCACCATCGCATTCCTGCTCTTCACCATATGCTTTTCAAGGACCTTGCGGTTAATCAGGCGTTTGCTTCGCCAGTTGGGCGTGCGCCCTCCGAGATTCCGCGGGTGATTGCCAGCGCCATCGAAAATCCGACTATCCGATCACGTTTAACAAGTTTCTCGACAGAATCCTGGAAATGTAAAATTAATTTGGATACATGTCGCCGAGTATTGCTGTCGGATCCGTAACGAACTCTCGGAGGCGGAGTTGAAAAAAGAGGACCGCCGTTCGGGCGATCCTCTCTGGTCTCAAGTGGTAGTTCGATTAGGAACGGCTTCCGCGCGGCCGGCCGTTTCCGCCGCGTCTGAGCGAGCTTGCTCCGCGAGTAAATCTCACTGAATCGATCTTTTCGTGGGCTTCGACGCTTGCGTTGGACGGGCTCTGGGAGGGCGTCTCTTGGGCGTGCTTTGTTTGGGGACGCTTCCCGTTAGCGCTGTATTGGCGGCTGGCCTCCGCGGGAGTCTTTGCCAGCAGAGCGTTTGAGTCCGCGGGTTTTAAACGCTGCTTGGCGTGGTTGTCTAAGCTCGATGAATACTGTCCGGCGCAGAGTGATCCGGCGAGAATGCTTATCGAGGCGATGAGTATGGTGGTGGTCTTCATTTTGTGGTTGGTTTAGGTGGCGGCAGTTGCCGAACGGTGGTAGTTGGAGTTTGGAAGTGTGTAGTTGAATTGTGGATGAACGCTTGGCGTTTGGCATCGCAGTAGCGTTGGTTCACGTTTCGGGACGTGACGCATGAAGTGGGAGCTTGGCTCTTAACCGCTAAAGGGTTTGGGGGCGCCTGATCTATCGAGTCGCGAAGAAGGGCGCGCAGAAGCAGGAGGAAGAGGGAAACGTGTCTGCGTCTCGCCAGACCCGCTCCAGTTTGGTCGCGAACGGGGCGGCTTCGAGATTCTTTCCTTGGGCGAGCAGCGCGTTTTGCAGGCCCAGAAGCCCCCATCCGTTGTCGCGGTTGCGCACGATGTCCTCGCGGTAGACTTTCTCCGCTTCGGCGAAGTGGCCTTGTTCCATGAGGAGAGCTCCGAGAGCATGTCGCACCGGAAGCATCCAGCCGGGAGGTTCATCGTAAATGAGTTCGTCTTCTGCTGCGATGCCTTGGCGAAGAATTTCGTAAGCCTCGCTGTATTTGCCTTCTCGGTACAACAATTCTCCTTGAATCATCGCTCGGGCGATGGGGAGAACGGTGGCGACCGAATTGATGAAAATGTACCAGTCTTCTGGGACGCTGGCCATCGCTGCGTCGAACGCTTTGATTTCCTCGCGAGCTTCCTTGGTGCGACCGGTGGCGGAAAATGCGATGGAGCGAGCGTAGTGGCGCACGGCGTTGCTAACGAGCCGGTCTTCCGCGTACGCGGGCTCGTTTAGAATGTCTTCCCATTTGCCGAAGCGAATCATGACGTGGAAGGTGGTCGGCATGATGCCCTCGATGAGACCAGCGTAGGCTTTTAGGTTTTCTTCCGGCATCTCCGCTTCGAGATCGCGAGCCGCTTTCATCGCATCGGCGTAGCGGCCGGACATCATGGCTGCGTAAGCGAGGAAGTGCTGATTGTGGGCGTAGTATACGGAATACATTTGTGGCTTGGGTGCGATGGCGAAGTAGGCGCGATCGGCCTCAATAGCGTTCGCGTTGGAGTCGACCGCGTCGCTGTAGCGCCCGATTCGAATGTAGATGTGGGAGGGCATGTGAACCAGGTGCCCGGCGCCCGGCACGAGTTCTCTCAGGGTGTCGGCCGCTGTTTCGGCGCGATTCGGATCCTGGGACGCTTCGACGGCGTGGATGTAGAAATGGTTGGCCCCTGGATGATCGGGACGGTTGGCGAGCACAGTTTCAAGGGTTTGCGTGATTTCATCGATGCGTCCGATGGGATTGCCCTCGTTGTCCCAGTAGTTCCATGGCTGGAGGTTCATGAGAGAGTCGGCGTAGATTGTTCCCACGTCAGGGTCGTTGGGGAAGGCGGCGAATGCTTTGCCCATGGCCGCTGCAAACGCTTCGTCGAGCTCGCGACGGTCCTCAGGCGCGGGATAGGCGTAGCGTTGAGAAACCGCTCGGATCAAGGCGACCTCGGCCGGGCTAGCGTTTTCCAGGCGAGCCAGAGCTTCATCGGCAGCTGCGCGGGCTCGTTGCGAGCGTTCGTCGGTCATCGCCGGGTCGTTGATGTTGATGCCGTGCGAGTAGGCGATTCCCCACCAAGGCATGGCTGCAGTCGGATCGGCTTGGGCGGCGGCGTGAAAGGAGCGAATCGCTTCGTCGTGGTTGAATCCATACATGAGCTGGATCCCTTGATTGAAGAGCTTTTGAGCCTTTTCCGATTTCGTCGAGATGGGACGAACATAGTCGCCAAACCCTGGATACAGTCGGTCAGGCGCGTCTTGGGATTCGGCCGAGATCGCGTTGAGGCAGAAAACGGTAGCCAGCAAAAGGGAGGCGGAAGTAAGAATTGGTTTCATGGTGGTAAACGGATTGAGTTTAATCGCGATAGGGGTGATGGTGGGCGGACAGGGCTTGGGCGATGAGGCGGAAAGGTTCCGCATCGGTGCCGCAGCAACCGCCGAGAATATTGAGGTCGAACGCCTCGGCGAGGTTCGGAATGATCAGCTCCTTTTCGAAGGTTTTCTAGGCTGGAGCATCGTTTAGAACTTCGAAGGAGCAGAAATCCCGAAGCGGGTAGCCCTGCTGAAACAGGAGAAAGGTTTCGTTGTCCGCGAAGGTAGGAAGCGTTGGTCGCTGTTCAGCAAACGTGTGATATTGGAACGGGTGGGTGTCATGATCTTGAACGTTGGAGGTTAGGCAAAGGAGACTGCCGCCGCTGGGAGAGCTCCGAGAATGGCGCAATCGTATCGAATCGTGCCTCAGTCGCCTAGCTCGGCGAATTACGGTACTGCGCCGTCCGCACTACGGTGTTCGATGGGAGGAGTCCCCGTAGCAGGACGCGAAGGGGATGCGTTCCGCTCGACTTGGGACTTGTCGGGGGTTGTCGAAGCGAGCGCTGGAGATTTCGTAAGGGCGCCAAGGCCTGTGCCTTGGCTGTGTCAGGACAGGGCGGATACATGACAGTCAAAAAAAAGACCGGCAACAATGCCGGCCTTGAAGGGTGTTTGTTTGCCTAGAAGCCAAATTGATCGCGACGAAGGGACTGTAAAGCGAGGTTTTAGTCTTCGGCGGAGGCAGGCACGCCCGGAAAGGTGAGTCCGAAGCGCCCGCACAGTTTCGGAATGCTATCGAAATCCATCTCTAGATTGTACTTCTGGTTGATCCGTTCGAACTGGCCTTGGTCTCCCCAAGCAGCAGCGACTTCTCGAAAATAGTCTTCAAATCCCGCTGGCGATATGACTTCGATGATTTCGCAAGGGTCGTCTGATGGATTCCAAAACGTGTGCCATTGTCCCCGAGGTTTGAATACCCATTCGCCTGCTCGAGCGGTGACCACCTCATCGCCTAGTAGAGCGGCCAAGGTGCCTTTTAGCACGTAGGAGTATTCGTCCTCGTCGTGGTGATAGTGGAGCGGAGCCGCGAGCGCGTGGGGAGCGATCGGATGATGGACGACCGAGAATCTTCCATCGGAAAGATCTCCATCGATTTTCCAGTCGACTCCGAGTCCACCGAAATCGAACGGTGGGGTTTTCTGTTTCGCGAGTTGTTTTGTGATCATGGTGTTCTGTCAGTTGTGAATGGATGGCTAGTTGCGTGCCCTTTTGCGGAGAGGGACCGCGGATAGCGCTTCTACGGAAAGTTCGCGGACCAGCGAGCCGAGCGTCCTGATGGCGTCGCGGCTTCGTTGACCGAAGGGATTTCCGCAGCTGATTCGGATGCGATTCTCTTGCGTGCCTCCGATGGCGAACATCGATCCGGGGATCACGGAGATCCCGTTTGCCAAAGCGCGTCGATGGAGTTCCAGAGCGTTTACAGTCTCCGGGAGTTCGATCCAGATGACGAAACCGCCTTGGGGTTTCGAGACCGACGTTCCTTCGGGGAACGCTGAGAGGACGGCGTGGTGGATGGATTCGACCTGTTGCTTGAGCTGTTTCCGAAGGGACCTGAAGTGCCTTTCGATGCTGCTTGAGGCTAGGAACTGCGCGAGGCCATATTGGATGATGGGTGGTGTACCGATTGTTTGGGTACGTTTAATCTTATTCGCTTTCTCGAAGTGGCCTCCTGGGGCTAGCCAACCGACGCGCATCCCTGGGGCGATCGATTTCGAAAAGGAGCTGCAGTAGAGAACCGTGCCTTCTTGGTCGTACGCCTTTATCGGCCGTGGTCGGGTTTTTCCGAAATACAGATCTCCGTAAACGTCGTCCTCGATGAGCGATACGCCATGGTCATCCAACAGTTGGAGTAGTGACTTGCGTCTGTCGTCGCGCATGCAACTACCGTTCGGGTTGCTGAACGATGGAGTGAGTACGACCGCCTTTACGGAATGCACGTCCAAAGCTTGGGCGAGCATTTCGATGTTGAGTCCATGTTCCGAGGAGGAGGGGATTGGCAGGGCTCTCAACGAGAGACGTTCGAGCATCTCCAGGATTCCGAAGTAGCAAGGAGACTCCACGACAACGGTGTCCCCCGGCTTCGCGACCACTTGCAGGGCGAGATTCATGGCTTCGGTCGCGCCCACAGTCACAATCAGCTCTTCCGGGTCGACATGGCATCCACTTAGGGAAAGGCGTACAGCGAGCTGGCGCTTCAGTTCCGGGATGCCGCTGCACTGAGGATAGCGGCCGAAGAGCTCCGGGTCGTTTCGCGACGCGGAGGCGACCGCTTTGGAGAGTTTCTCGTATGGAGTGAGGGAAGGATGGGGCAATGCGAAGCCGAAGTTGACGACGTCGGGGCGATTTACGCGCTGAAAAACGCTTTCGATGACGTCGGACACGTCTATGGAAAGAGGGGCGAAGCCCGACCTACGCGTGGGCCTATCAGAAACTCCTGAGAGGGGGCTTATCGATTTGACATAGTATCCAGATTTTGGACGCGCTTCGACGAACCCCTTCATTTCCAGAAGCTCCAGTGCGTGCATGACGCTTGCGTGGCTGACGCTTTCGCTGGAGCAAAGAGTTCGGATCGAAGGAAGCTTGTCGCCCGTCCGATAGACTCCATCGAGTATTTGCGATTCGATTCGCGACGCCAGACGCTGATAGATGTAAGCGGCTTCGTTTCTCATGTTGGCGAGATCATATGCAAATTTAGAGTGGGCGCATAGGAGCAAATCCGCTCAAAGCGTATGGTAGCAGATGGCGCTGCAATGTACTATGCTCAGCGACTTCATATATCTCTGTGACTAGGCGATTCGCTTGGGATCTGAGAGGATTGAGGCATGGAAATGAAGCCGATATTGAAACGGGTTCGGGACTGGATGGATTCGCGGAAACAGAAGGGTGGAACGAAGGTGCGCCTGATCGTGGACCCTCGGAAGATTGGGGTTCGTCCCAAAAATGGGCGTATCGTCGTCTTCGGAAGCCGCGCATTCGAGATCACGCGAAAGGGCGAGTGAACGGTGGCCACGTGCGATGGCAGTCTTGCTCAGGACTCTGTCAGGTAACGATTTTACGGGTACAGCGAGAGACCTAGAACCGATCGCGGACCGATATTCGGTTTTCGCTTGAATGATCGTCAGTTGCTATTCGGGCGAAAGTGTCCTCGTCGTAGGCGGATCGTTTTGGTGTGGCGGGTCAGCGCATCGTCTTACGGTGATTGGTAGGGGACTTCATCCTTCGCTGCGTGTAGATTTGTGAATTGTATGTAATTGTATTGAGGATACGATACAGAGCGAAGCTCTGAAACTAAAAACGGCGACCGCATTTGCGGTCGCCGGGTGAAGCGTTTGTCTTGAAGCTCGTTCCGCGTGAAGCCGGAAGCGAACGCTCAGGAAGTCTTGGTAGGTATGTTAGCCCTTGACCTGTTCGCCTTCGACGCTGATGGAGCGGGCGCTGATCACGGTGCGATCGTTGATCTTGGTCTTTTCGCCGCGGACGCGAATGTTGTCGCCATTCTCAAGGTTGAGGTCGCTCACTTTGGTATTGGCGCCGAGATCGATGGTGGCCGCTTTCCCATTTTTCATGCGCAGCTTCAGGAAGGTGTTCGATTCGCCATCGATGTTGACCATCTTATGATCCTCCAAGGTGCCATCTATGGTGATCGAGCTGGCCGCAGACTTGTCCTGTTCCATTTGGTTCTCGGAAGAATCGTCCCAGCGTTGCTTGGCCGCGGTGGAGCCGCTTGATTGCTGCGATAGCTCCAGCGCTCGATCGATGTGATGCGTTTCGCCTCCGCTCTCCAACTGTGAAACCACGAAGATGCTTTGGCCGTTGATGGAGCCTCGCGAACCCTGGAGCGTCACTTCATCGCCTTTTTGCAGTTCGGCGTTGAGAAGCGGAGAGTATCCGAGGTCGATCACCGCTTTTGAGCCGTCCTCCAGAGCGATCCGGGCGAGGGCGTGGTTTGCGGTGTATCCAGAGGAGTACTCCAGATCCATCTTGCGAAAGCCTTCGACGGTACCGCTCAGGGTTTCCGAGCTTTCGTCCTGAGACGACTTCTTCATTTGCGAACTGGAATCGGAGTCGGCGCTCGCCTGCATGCTGCTGTCCGAATCGGAGCTTTGCTTGTTGTCGCTGTCTGAGTCGGACGCGGACATCAGGTCGTCGTCATCCCATTGGACGTCGTAGCTGTAGGCGGTATCGTAGAAGCCGCGTTCGACTACCCATTCGTCGGTGGCTTCGTTCCAAACGTAGTGCGTTCCGTATACCAGATCGTCGTCTACGTATTCGTAGTTGATATCTCCATACCAAAATGAGGAATCCCAGTAGGGACTGTAGTAGGTGTAGTCGAAGGTATCGTCGTACTCGTAATCGACGGCGCTGTCGTCGTCGAACCAGTCTGACGGGTCATACCATTCCTCTTGGTGGTATCCTTTGATGGGGTCGTATTCGTACGCTTGGGCGTACAGGGCGCTGTGGGCGAGAAAGGAGATGGGCAGCCCGATCGCGATTAGTTGTTTCATCGTTTTTTTGCCACGTGTTAGTTTCATTGCTATGCGTAGGGGTTTACGTTTCAGTCAGGACAGCCATGCGAAAGCTGCCATTTGCGAGTTGGGAACCAAAGTCGCAGAGTCTGCGCCAACCCTTGCGATTGCGACGTGACTCAGAGGCAACTGCTGTCGGCGATTTCAAGTTGTTCCTCGATCGGAGCGGCGTTTGCGCGCTAGGGGGCTAGACAAGGCGTTCTTTTGTAAAAGGTCTGCCTGATTTCGCAGTCCCTCGCTTAGGTTTCGCTTTGCGGAGAAAAGCTGCGGTAGCGCCGACGAAGGAGAAGGCGGCAGGCAGTATGCAAAGTGCATCTAATCGCAGTCGTACGCGGAGCAGAATGCCCACTGTTGACGCTGGCGCTGTTGGGGCATGCCGCAGGCTTTGCCGACGGGGAAAACGTTGCCGCGGCCCGAGGACGCGTCCGATGCGGTCGCTAGAGGTGGCCGGGGGTCTCGACGAGGAGCCTTGCCAACAGGGTCTGCCAAAGCTCGGGGTCGATGCGCTCGGTAAGACGCTGCATCATCAGCAGCTCCGAGGCGTCATCGAAGCAGGACAAGGCTCGGGCCGGTTCGGGAATCGCTTTGGCTCGCGCCAGGATGGCCGCGACCTCCCTCCGGTCCGCCATCGGGGCCTTCGCCGCTTCGAGAGCTGAAACGAGGGAGTCGACCTCCAGCCGCAGCCCGATGGTGGCCATGGCCTCGATGGTTTCATGGGGAGTCAGGATAGGTCGCCCAGCGATCGCCACCGCGTAGAAGCGATTCAGATCCTGCATGCGGACCTCCAGTTCGTCTTGCGACGTGAGGTAGCGAAGGCGTTTCGCGGAGCGCCCGTCGACGCCTGTGCGCTTCAGGTAGGAGGGGAAATTGATTTCGAAAGAGGTGAAATTGACGCTTTGGGAGCGACGAACGCAGCGTTCGACCAGGGCTTCCCGTTGCAAGGCGTGACCCGACTCATGCACGATGGAGAAATCGCTAGCGATGTCGGCGATGCGAATGGCGTGGTCGCGAGATTCGTAGCGGGCCACGATGGTGCTGGCTAGCTGACGGTTGCGCAGGGGCAGCGCTTTCGAAACCGTGGCGGCCTCGGAAAGAGCGTCGTAGTTCGATAGGTAGATATGGTCGCGGCCGTATCGCTGGCGCCAATCCCGTTTCGCTTGCAGGATCTCTGACAAGTCCGGGAGCTCTGCGTAGACGCAGGTCAGGACCTCCGAGTAGCTGATGAACCCTTGGGCGAGGGCTTGGATTCGGAGCTGGCGAACGTTTTCCCGATAGGCTTCCAGCTTCTGGACGACAAGCGCTGACTCGGGCCCCTCGGAGGCGCGAGTCGGATGGGGAAGGAAATGAATCGCGACCAGAGAAACCAATCCGAAGAGAAGCGGGCACAATCGCTGGGAGCTGGCAAAACGGTCTGATCGAGAAGGGAGGCAAAGCATTTGCTCGGAGGAGGAATCGTTGGTCGCTGTGGGAGTTCGAGCCAGCGCTGGAAACCGGAATCGCTCCGCGACAGATGGCTCGACCAATCAGCTTATCGGCAGAAGGGCGCGCGGGTTTTAGGACGCGCTTTCTAAAAATAGGTGAATCGCGCCATGGGATGTTGGATACGCGCCGGGCGATGGTGCAGCTTGCACCTTCTGCGGTTGGAAAGGTGGGCTTTTGCGGCGACCTTTGGACGCGTTCGGCTTTTCGGAGGGCGACATCGCCTCGGTTGCCAGGCTATTCGCGAGCGGGAATCAGGGGCCGAAACGAATGGCATAGGAACTGCGGTGCAGCACGCTATGAAAACGAAATTCAAATCGATCACGTGGTTCGTATCGTTGGCGGCGGCAGCTGTCGTTCTGGCAGGGTGCAACACTGCTGATGGGATAGGGAAGGATGTCGAACAGCTCGGCGAGGAGTTGCAAGAGGCAGCGGATTGATGCCGGTCCGCCTCCCGCGGTGGCCAATCTTCGGAAGGGTGTGGCGGAATCATTTCCGGCGATCGCTGTCGGCGACGAGGATAGTCCACTCCGGGGTTCTCGATGGCTTCGCCATGCGCGGGATGGTGGTGAGTTGTTTTGCAAGCTTCGAAACGAGAGGAACGTTCCTGGGCGTGGAGCGCTAGGATAGGCGTGGGGCGATGAAGAATCGCGCGCACCCAGACAAGCTACAGGCGAAGTTGGAGGGCGAAACCGCTAGGAAGGCACCTGGGGTGATCTTGCTGCAGGTGGACGGTCTCGCTCGCCGGCAGTTTGAGAGCGCTCTGGCGTCGGGCCGATTGCCCTTTTTGCAGAGCATGGTCGGAAGCGGTTCGCACTCGCTGCTGAGCTTCTATCCCGGTCAACCCTCTAGCACGCCCGCGGTGCAAGCAGAGATCGTGTACGGCAAGCGCTGCGCCGTGCCAGCGTTTAGCTTCTACGACGCGGAGCGTGGGGAGGACTATCGCATGTACGGGGCGGCGTGGGCCCGTCGCGTGTCGGAGCTGGCGAGCCAGGAGGCGGCGTCCCTGCTAGAAGGTGGGGGCAGCTACGCCAACATCTATTCCGCCGGCGCTCGGAGGGCGCGCTATTGCGGCGAGCAGAATACCGCAGGCCACTGGCTGGAGGAGATCTCGCTGCTACGCCTGGTTCGTTTAGCGATTTCGTATCCAGGCCGAGCCGCCAAGGTGATTTGGCTTTGCCTCGTAGAAGTCCTTCTGGCGGTGCGCGATTGCGTGAAGGGAGTCATCAGCCGGGGAGATCTCGCTTCCGAGCTGAAATTCGTGGTCGCGCGGGTCGGGGTGAGCATCGCCCTCCGGGAAGCGATACGTTTTCGCATGATGGAGGGCATCAAAGAAGGGCTTCCGGTGTTGCATGCCAACTTTTTTGGATACGACGAGCAAGCTCACCGTAGAGGCCCCGAATCGGAGTTCGCCCACTGGAGCTTGAAGGGAATCGATGGGGCCATTCGCAAGATCTGCCGCTGCGCCAAGGAGAAGGGAGGGCGAGAATACTCGGTGATCGTCTTCTCGGATCATGGGCAGGAATCGGTAGTTCCCTACGAAGAGGAGCATGGGGAAAGCTTCGACGACAAGGTACAGGCTCTCTTTGGAGAAAACGGGTTCCATGTTCGGGAAGGAGGCGCCCTAAGCGCCATCATGGAGCGGGCCCAATACGCGGCTCGCAGTTTGGTAGGACTTGTCGATGATGAAGAGGTCGTCGGGAAACGATGGATACGGGTGAAATCGATGGGGCCAGTGGCTCACATCTACGTGCAGAATGGACTGCCCGTGGAGAGCAAACGCGAGTGGGCGCGAAGAATTGTATCGGAATCGGGAATACAAATAGCGTTCTATCGAGACGAGCTCGGGGATCCCGTGTGCGTCACGGAGGACGGCGAGGGTGATTTGGGGTTGCTGTTGGAGCTTTTGAGAGCCTGCGAGCACCCATTTGCCAGAGAAGTGGTGGCGGATACTGAGCTGATGGTGAAAGCAGGGCTTTCGGGCGACGTGATCGCTCTGGGATGGCGACCGGGACGCCGGTCCTTGTCCTTCGCTAGGGAGCGGGGTGCTCATGGAGGACCGGGGATGGAAGAGTGTCATGGTTTCGCTCTGCTCCCCAGTGGTTTTCAGCGAAATCGAAGCTGGGTGCGCGGCCTGGATCTGCGGGATGCCGCGTTTGAGCTGTCCGGACGTTGCCCTGTTGGCAATGCGGTCACTCGGACCCACCCGGAGCGTCCCGAAAGCGAGGTGCTGCAGCTCGCCAGCTACAACGTGCACGGTGGAGTCGGCTGCGACCGGCGCCTGGATCCGGATCGCATTGCGGCGGTGGTGAGCCGCTTGCACGCCGATGTGGTCTGCTTCCAGGAGGCCTTCGAGAGCGCGGACGGGCGGGTCTCGCTCGAGTCCGCGTTGCGCAGGCGCTGGTGCGAGGACTTGAGCTACGACTTTTTGCCCCTGCATGAGAAAAGAGGGGTCCGCTACGGCGTGGCCATCGCGTCGAAACGGCCCTTTCGCGTAGTCCGGTCCGAAGGATTCGAGCTTTCCGATCGGCGCTTTTCCCGCTTGGAGCCGAGAGGAGCTCAGGCGGTCGAATTCGAGTTGTCCGGCGAACGGGTTTGGGTAGCGAACACCCATTTCGGTCTGGCCGCAGGGGAGCGGCAGGCCCAAGCGAAAGCGTTGCTGGAGGACTCCTGGCTGGGAGACGCTGCGTCAAAGCTTCCGGTGGCCTTGGCGGGCGATTTCAACGCCGGTCCAAATTCGACCACTATCGAGCTGCTGCGTAGTAGGTTTAAGGATACGCAGAACGCTCTGGAAGGCAGGCGAACGCAGGCCTCGTTTCTTTCCTGGGCGCCGATACGCCGAATCGATCATATCCTCACCACCGATCAATGGACCGTCGCTAGCGCGGGATCGTTTCAAGGACGAGGGGCCCGAGTCGCTTCGGATCATTTGCCGGTGTTCGCGGATCTGAAGCTCGATACCCGGGAGGCGGTGTCAGCGTGAGCTTGCGAAGGAAACTGATCGCCGGAGGGCTGGCGGCGCTCGTGGTCGGGGTAGTGGTCTATGCGTTACACAAAAACGGATACAGCTGGAAAGACTTCGAAACGATGCTGAGGAACGCCCCGGCGTGGATCTTCTTGCTCCTTCTCGTCGTCCTGCCGCCGCTGGGCGTGCCGTTGTCCATCTTCATGCTCGCCGTCGGGGCGCGCTTCGGGTACTTTCTGGGCGCGTTGACCGCCTGCGGAGCGTTGGTGGGCCATCACCTGATTGCGATCTGGCTCAGTTCCGCAGCCAAAGGCTTGCTTGGTGAGAATGTTCAGGGAAACCGGCTTTGGAAACGGCTGGAACGAAAGGTGGGTGAGAATCATGGCGGAAAGCTGGTTTTCCTTTTCGCCTTCATTCCCGGGCCGCCGTATTGGATAAAGCTCTACCTGCCGCTGGCCATGGGCGTCTCGCTCCGACTCTATCTCTGGTTCAGCACCACCGCCCATATGATTGGCGTATTTCTCTTCGTGGGGCTCGGCAGCGCCTTGCTCAAGGGAAACGCTTTGTTGGTAGGGGTCTTCCTGCTCGCCATGGTAGGCTTCTATCTCCTGGTGAAGTGGATTCGCGAGCGTCAGGTGGGGACGAAACGGGGCGAACGCGAGCGGACTGCCTAGACGGCCGCCGTCATCACGAAGCGTTCGGGTTGGTTCGCTCCCATAAACCCCACTGTTGCGCCGTTGTTGCGCTGCGGTGCGAATTGCAGCGAAATCGATGCGGAAGGATTTCAAAATGCGGTGTCTTGCATCGGCGATGGCTTGCGAGTTCGTTGGCGCGAATATCGCACCTTTGCTAGGCGATGGTTAAGTGGATACCTTGGCAACTCATCGCGAAGCGAGCGTCGAAGGCGTATGGATTCTCCAATCCGCTCGATACGCTGGATCGTGTGCGTCGGTTTAGCCAGCCGTCTGAAACTGCGGAGCCCATCGAGCTGCTGCGGGCGGGATTCGCCTTCCACTCGCGCGGCCTGGTCAATACCAAGGCCATCCAGAACAATCTGGACTGGGTCTGGCCGTATTGGGTCACTCGGCAGTTCGACCCGAAGGACGTTTCCTTCGTGCCGCGGGCCTTTTCCTTCAGTCACATCAACCTGACTCACCGCAACTGGACCGCGGTGGGGCTGCCCAACAGCTCCGCCTACGGCATTGTGGATCCCAGAGGCCTGGTGACGCCGTTTCACGACTCCTGGTCGATCGACTTCTGGGTGGTGGACGACGAAGGCAAGGTCATGTTTCCCAGTCAACTGCCAGATGCGGAGCAAGCTCTGGCGATCGACGAGCTGCCCTGCGTGCGCACGCGATGCGAGCGCGACGACCTGAGATTGCAGACGATCGTCCGTTCGACCCTGGCTGAAAACGGCCAGGAGCGCGTGGAGGTGGTAGCCCAGGCCTCCTGCGAAAGCGGAGGCTATCTCGTCGCCTCCTTGCGTCCGTACAATCCCGAAGGCATCCAGTTCATCGACCGGATCGAGACCGACGAGGAGCGAGGCGAGTGGCGGGTGAACGATTCCCAGACCGTTCGGCTGATCGGCGATATCGAAGGGTATCTGGTTTCCAACTACGAGCAAGGCGACGTTTCCCATCTGATTGGCGACGTGGTGGAGAAGGCGCCTAGGATCGAGTGTTCGGCAGGCATGGCCACTGCGGCCGCCCTGTCGAGAATAGAGCCGGGCCGGACGTGTCAGCTAAGGGTCCTGGCCTCTCCCGAAAGAACCATTCCGGTATCGGACTCCAAGGACGTGAAGCGAAGCGAGCGACGGGCCAACGCGATTTGGGCCGAGTCGATGGGCAGAAACGCGCGGCTGGAGCTGTCTGACAATCGGGTGAAAACGCTCTATGATCAGGCCTGCTCGACCTTGGTTCTGCTGTCGCCGGAAGATATTTATCCTGGCCCCTACACCTATCGGCGATTCTGGTTTAGGGATGCTTGTCTGATCGCCCACGCCTTGCTGCGCATCGGGCAGCACGAGGCTTGTCGAAGGGCGCTGAGCCGTTTCCCCGAGCGGCAGACGCTCAAGGGGTACTACCTTTCGCAGGAGGGCGAGTGGGACTCCAACGGCCAGGTGCTTTGGATTTACGAGCAGTACGAGCAGCTGGCCGGAGAAGCGATCCCTGAGGAATGCTACGCGGGCGTTCGCAAGGCCATAAACTGGTTCAATGGCATGAGGGTGAGCGCCGAAGGCACGCGCTGGCACGGGCTCCTGCCGGCAGGATTCAGCGCCGAGCACTTCGGACCCAACGACTACTACTACTGGGACGACTTTTGGGCCATCGGCGGACTGGAGGCGGCAGCTCAGCTGTGTCTGCGCCACGGCGACGAGAACCTGGCTCAGAAGGCCAGCAACCTGGCCGTGGACATGCGTCAAAGCGTGGAAGCGAGCATCGAGTCGAATCCCGTGTTCCACAAACGCAGCTCCATGCCCGCGTCGCCCAATCGGCGCATGGACAGCGGGGCCATCGGATCTCTGGTTTCGGACTATCCGCTGCAGCTCTTCGATGCCGGAGATGTTCGCGTGCGCCGGAGCGTGGAATGGATTTTGGAAAACTGCTTCGTGGACGGGGCGTTTTTCCAAGACATGATTCACTCCGGCCTCAACGTGTACCTGACGCTGGACGTCGCCCAGACGCTACTGCGGCTAGGCGATCGGCGCTGGCGCGGGCTTTTGGATCGCTGCGCGGAACTGGCTTCGCCGACCGGACAATGGCCCGAGGCGATTCACCCCATCACGCTCGGAGGTTGCATGGGCGATGGCCAACATGCGTGGGCGGCGGCCGAGTGGGTGATGCTGGTCAGAAACGCCTTCGTTCGCGAGGAGAAGGGATGTCTCGTGCTGGGATCGGGGGTCGAGTCGGACTGGCTGCCGGAGGGCAAGACGGCCTCCTTCGGCTACACGCCGACCAGCGTCGGAGATTGCCGTGTGAGCTTCGAGCGAAAAGGGGACCGCCTGGAAGTCTCGATCGATTTTCGAAAGGAAAACGGGACGGCGCGCTGGCGTCTCGCAGTTCCTGGATACGAAAACCTGAAAGGTGTCGGGTCGGCTCGAGCCATGGCCAGCTCGGTGGTCGAAGCGAGGGAGACGGTAGCGAACGGAGCGAGCTCTCGCTCGTGACGACGGGGTTCAGGCGCGAGTTTTGCAGGTGGCGGAGGGCGTATGAAAATCGCGATGTTTACCAATACCTACCTGCCCCATGTGGGAGGTGTGGCCCGGTCGGTGAGCTCGTGCGTGAAGGCGTATCGAGAACTTGGGCACGAAACCTTGGTTTTCACACCGGAGTTCGAGGAAGGCTCGCCCGAAGACGAGGGAGTCGTGTACTTGCCTGCGATCACCAATTTCAACAACAGCGGCTTCTCGGTCCGCTTGCCTTCGCCCTTGACCATCTCCGACCAGCTCGATGCCTTCGAGCCAGACGTGATTCACAGCCATCATCCGTTTCTGCTTGGAGACGCCGCCTTGAGAGTGGCCTACGCTCGGGAGATTCCTCTCGTCTTCACCCATCACACGCTCTACGAGCGCTACACGGACTACCTGCCGTTTCATGGCGAGTTCGCGCAGAAAGCGGCCGCCACCCTAGCCACCGAGTACGCGAACGCTTGCGATATGGTATTCGCCCCAAGCGAGAGTCTGGCGAATCTGATCGTGCGGAGAGGAGTTAAAACGCCAGTGACGACGCAGCCGACCGGGGTCGACATCGAGCGCTTCGCGGGAGGGGACGGTCACGCGTTTCGCCGGGAACATGGCATCGGTAGGAACCGCTTTCTGATCGGGCACGTCGGGCGGCTCGCCCATGAGAAGAATCTCGACTACTTGTGCGACGCCGTAAGCGCCTTTTTGAAGTCCGCTCCGGAGGCGACCCTCGCGATGGTAGGCGGCGGCGATCAGGAGGATTCGTTGCGAGCTCGTTTTGAGGAGCATGGCGTGACCGAGCAAGCGTTGATGGTAGGGAAGCTGCAAGGGGAGGCCCTCATGAACGCCTACGCGGCCTTCGATGTATTCGCTTTTTCATCACAGAGCGAAACTCAAGGCTTGGTGCTGGTGGAGGCCATGGCCAGCGGCTCCCCCGTGGTGGCCCTCGACGGCCCTGGCGTGCGGGACGTCTTGTTTCACGAGGAAAATGGGTTGCTGCTCCAGGGCGATGCGGCTCCCGAGCGTTTCACCGAAGGTTTGGCGCGTCTGATGAAGGATAGGGACTTTCTCGCGAACTGCGGGCAACGAGCTGCGGAAGTGGCCCGTGGATACGAGCTGAAGATCCTGGCAAAGCGCGCGCTTGACCGCTATGGCGAGCTGATTCGATCCGAACGGCACGAGCGGCGGGACGGGCTCTTGGAAAACTTCGAATCCTTTGCCGCCGCCTTGGAAGCCGAGTGGGAGCTTCTCAAAGCCAGAGCCTCCGCAGCAGTGGCCGGAGTTGGTCTCGTTGCAGACGATGAGGGGAAGAATGTCGAGCTGAAGTAGTGTAGTCGATAAGGGACTACACGGAAAAAGTTTCGAAGCGACGGAAAGGCGATTGAGCCTGCGAGACTTCTGGGGGGCGAGCGATTTTGGCGCGTGAGCTGCGGCATGAATCGTATGTTTTGCGTGAGCCAATTTACCACCATGCCTCGCAGCGCCGAGGAGGATATCTCCGTTTACCAAAAGGTAGGAGTGGAGGCGATGGAGCTTTGCGAAGCGAAGTTTCCGAAAGCAAAAGCGGAGCGCCGAGAGCTGGTTTCCCGAATACGGGATTCCGACATCGCGGTTTCCAGCGTGCAGGCGGAAGCGCATTCGATCTTTCCAGATCGCATGGCCAAGCAGCCCGCTCGACCGGAGGATCGTTTGGAAGCCTTCAAGCGAAGCATCGATTTCTGGTCGCAGGAACTGGAGAGCGAAGGACTGCCGTTCGTGCTTATCGCTGGCGTGCCACCGGACCAGAACTTTAGAAGCGCCTGGGAGCAGGCTCGTCGCTGGATACGCGATGCGGCCGCATTTGCCGAGTCGCGCGGGGCGCGTATCGCCTTCGAGCCACTGGGCCCGAGTATGATGTATTTCGATACATTCATCTATGGACTTGATCAAGGCGCTCGGCTTATCGACGCAGCGGAGTCCGAGAGCGTGGGCCTAGTGGTGGACGCTTGGCATGTTTGGGAAGAGCATGATCTGGAGCGACGACTTTGCGATTTGGCCAGTAGAACTCTAGTGGCGCATGCCTGTGACTGGCCCAAGGGAGGGCCTCGCTGTCTGGATGATCGGGTGTTGCCTCGATCGGGCGTTATCCCGTTGCGTGACAAGATCTTTGGTCCTTTGCGGGCGGGCGGCTACCGCGGACCGTTCACCTTGGAAGTCCTGTCCGATGAATCCTTGCAGGATTCGCTTTGGAAAGAGGATCCCATGGTGATGCTCGATCGAGCAAAGCTGGCAATGGCCTCGTACTGAAGCGAGCGAACTCCAAGACGGGAGCGGGCGGAAACGCCTGCAGGGGCCCGAGTGCAGGAAGGCATCTGGGGCGCGAGGTTTTGGCCTCAATCGCTTGAGCCGTCGTTTTTGCTTTGTTGCCAGGACCTCGCTACTTCGGCTCCGAAGAAAAGTGTTTGGGCGGAGAAATAAACCCACAGCAGAACCGCCATCAAAGAGCCAGATGCCCCATAGACCGATTCCTGCCGCGTCAGGTAGAGGGTGAACAGGCTTTTGCCGAAGGTGAACAGCAGCGAAGCGACCATGGCGCCGACGAGGGCGTCGCGATATCGAATCGGCGTTTGCGGCAGGATCTTGTAGATGAATGCGAACAATCCCCAGACGATCAGCAGTGAGATGACACCATTGGAGAAACGCCAGAACCAATCCTGTCCAGGAAGATCGAATTCGGTGGCGGCGTAGGAGACGGCAGCGTCGAAGATGAGCGAGACGAGCAGGATGAAGGCGACCACCAAGGTCATGCCGAAAGCGGTGAGGCGTTGTCGAGCGAAACGCGATACTTGTCGTTTGAAGGCCGTCGGTCCCTCCACTCCCCATACGATGTCGAAGGCGGTTTGGAGCTGGGAGAAGAGCCGAGTGGAACCCCATATCAGTATTAAAAAGCTGAATAGGCCAGCGAAGGAGCCCATGTCGGAAGACTGGGCGTTCGCGATGATGGTTTCGATGAAATTGGCCGCCGTTCGGTCCGTCAGCGTCGCGATCTTGTCGACCAGAAAGCCCTCTGCCGCCTGCTCACCCCAGAAAACGCCTGCCACGAAGATGATCATGGTCAGCAAAGGAGCCAACGAGAGAGCGGTGTAGAAGGCTAGGGCTGCGGCGAGCATGATCGCTTTATGCTCCATCCACCCCTGCGCCGAATCGGTAAGGACTTTTCTGATACGATTGAGCGTTTTCACGTGGGCGGTGTGGAAGCGGTTGTCGATCGTGTCTGTACGTGACTCGAAATCATCGGTAGCGGATTGCTAGTATTGCGCCAAGCTTGCGTGGCGCAGTTAGGGCGATGGACGATGCTGGGAGGGAGCTGGTGTCCGCTCTCGGAGTGTTGCGGATCGCCAATCGTCGTCGTTAGCGACCTGAGCGCGGATGGCATGGCGCGATTTATTCTACTTTGAAACCATGAGCTTATGGCACATTCTACTATCCATCGCTGCGATCGCCATCGTGGTGGCCATCGCGGTGGCGTTTTCACGAGGTCGCGAGCGCAAGCAGGGTCCCTTGCCCAATGGGGTGACGTTTGAGGATCCGCAGCAGGAAGCGACACGCACGCCTCCTCCCTCGCCGCCGAAATCCCAAAACAAGCGCCAGGAACAAGAAAGCCCTGCAGAAAGGCGGTAGGGCCCGCTCCTTAAGGCGGGACTAGGGGGAGGACCAGTTTTCTTGGAAATCGGGATACAAGGTGAGACCGCCATCCACGAAGAGGGTTTGGCCAGTGACGCTTTTCGCCTGATCCGAAGCGAGATACAGGAAGGCGCTGGCGATCTCCTCGGGTTCGATCACGCGTCGCTGCGGCACGTGCTCGGAGACCTTTCGCCGTGTCGTCGGGTCGTCGAGGGCGGAGTTCATTTTGGTGTCGACGACCCCGGCTCCCACCGCGTTGACGCGGATGCCGCGCTGGGCGAATTCCAAGGCTAGGGTGCGAGTGAGCATGCGAAGTCCGCCTTTGGCGATCGAGTAGGGCAGAAAGCCTGGTTTTGGGATCACTTCGTGCACGCTGGTATTGTTCAAGATGCATCCTGAAACGTTTCGCTCCAGGAAATGGCGAATCGCTTGCAGAGAGCAAAGGGTGGGACCGCGCAGATTGACGTCCAGCTCGCCCGTCGCGTCCTCCCAGTTCAGTCTTTCCGAGGGACATTCGCTTTCCACCCCAGCGTTGTTGACGAGTACGTGCAAGGTGCCGAATTGGGATATGGTCTGCTCGAACATCTGCTCGACCGACGGCTTTTCGGAAACGTCAGCCCGCACCATGAGCAGATCGGTTCGGGGGCGCTTCTGTCCGTCGAGCAATGACCACAATTCCCTTTCGGTTCGCTCTTTCTTTTCGTCATCGGATCGATAGTTTACGGCGACGCGGGCGCCTTCTTGCAGAAACCGGCGAGCGATCTCCTTTCCGATACCGGAGGTGGCTCCGGTGATCAGGCATGATTTGCGGTCTAGAATCATAGTGGCAAAGCAGGTTCGGGTTGTCGTTTCGAATCCGTCGACCTGTTGCATAGGGCGCGCCGATGGGCCATGCTTCCGTTTGTAGTTTTCGATCCGATACAAGGGCGGCTAGTAGAGACCTCCCGAGGCGCCCCGATTTCTCGCCCTAGATAGGGAAGCGATCAATGGTGCGTTTTGAATTCGCCCACGCTGCGATTTGCAGGATTGGCAGAAGTCGGTCCCTCTCCTGGGGGCGAACGAGAAAGGGAAGTCGCTGGCGCGTTTTGAGCACTAGCTACGGTATGGAAACTGTAAAACCGAAAAGGCCATCAAAGCTGCTCATTTCATTGATCGTCGCCGGAGCGCTTGTGGGAGCGACCCTTGGAGCGTTTACCGGCATCTCCGTGCTCTTCGCCCTAGGAGCGATCGCCTTGGTCGGTGTGTTGGCGTTCGCGGCGATCTTGGCGAGAGGCGGACGCCCAGCTCACCCGACGCGGGAAGGCGAAACGGAGGAATTCTCCAGTCGTTCCTAGTTGTATCTAAAATATGGATATGAAAGGGTGTCGGTAAATCCCGCCTCGTCTTGAAGCAGTTCGCATCGTCGAGCCAACTCCCCATTGCGGACCGGTTTCTAGTGGTTTCGCAAGGCTTCGATCAGCTGGTCCTTGTTCATCTTGGAGCGTTCTTCGATGTCGAGCTCGGCGGCTCGCTCGGCGAGTTCGTTCTTGGACCAGTCCTCGTACGGTGACGCTCGGCCTCCCTTTTTGGCCGCCTTGGTTCTGCTGGTATTGGCGATGCGGGCCGCTTTCTCCTTGCTCATGCCCTTGTCGCGCAAGGCCTGGTACTGTTCGTCGTCCTTGATGGAGGGTCCGTGGTCTTGGGCTGCCATGTTTTGTTCCTTTCCTTAAGTTGATGCTGTCTTTGGAAGTTGGTTACGCAGGAGCTGGGCCAAGCAGACCGCTGGACGAAACAAGATTTTTCCCTATCGCCGAACGGGCGAATAGCGGGAAAGCGCTTCTAGTCTATAGGTTTTCACTGCTACGGTAGGAGCTTTCGACTTGGACCGCTCGGGCGAAGTCTCCGCTCGTCGCATGGAATCTCTCGACTCCGATTGTGGGTGGTGGGAGAGGGTACCTGCTGCTCGGGGCGAACATGGCTGGTGAAAAGGAAGGTCGCGATTTGGTAGGCTTTCGGTCGCGAAAATGGATGCGACGAACCTGATTTAAGTTGGATTATCCTTTAGTCGCATACTCCGCGCCGGGTGTGCTGGTCCAGGGAGAAACCAGGCTGGCCTGACGCCTAATGGCGATTTCATCGCTGGGAAATGATGAAAAACGAAACGCTTTCACAGGCGAGCGGTGCATTGCGCGACTGGCATCTGGCGAATTTGAGGTATCGTCGCGTAGTGATTTTGCGCGCAAGGGCGCGCAGATCGACTCAAGCGAAACAAGGGAAGTGTGTAGTCAGAAAAACGATACGAAGACGATTCTTCTGGGCACCGGCATTTGCGCGTGAGCAACCCAACCCAATCCGCTACCTGCTGGTCGCTCATACGAGCGGGCGGACCTCAACGACACTAAACAGCATCATCAGTGAAAGATAATACATACGAAACCAGCAATCAGAAGAATGGCGTGGCCGTAGCGCGTCGCAATGGGGACAGCGTCCTTGCTTCGCCCCGTGTCAATGGGTTTGGCAGCAAACCTGTGGAAAAGAAAGACAAGGGAGACGAAAAGGAAGTCGCTCGCAAGCTTGCCCAGAAGAAGGCTCAGGCCCGCACCTTGGCTCGCGCTCAGGCCGCGGCGGAAAAGCTGTCCGCAGCTTCGGAGGAGGTTTCCAGCTCGATCAACGAAGCGAGTTCGGCGGTTAACGAGCTGGAAAGCACTATGCAGCAGGTTGCATCCGGCGCCGCTCAATCGGCTTCAGCTTCCGAGGAAAGCCGTGCAGCGATCAACCAGATCGAAAAGGCGGCGACCATCGCCAACGAGCGTTCCAGTGCCTCGCTAGAAAAGACCAACGCTCTTCAGGAGCTGGTGGTATCCACCACCTTGGACATCGAAAACCTGATCGCTGGAGTCAACGACAGCGCAAAGTCGAATATCGAGTCGGCCAAAATGATCGCCGAGCTGGAAACGCACTCCGACGAGATCGGAAAGATTGTGCATGCTGTCGCTCGCATTGCGGACCAGACGAATCTTCTGGCCCTTAACGCCGCCATCGAGGCGGCTCGGGCCGGCGAGCACGGCAAGGGTTTCGCCGTCGTGGCGGACGAGGTTCGCAATCTCGCGGAGATGAGCGAAAAGAGCGCTCGCGGTATTCAGGAGGTCATCAATGAAATCCAGGCTCAGGTGAAGGTGGTGTCTGCCGACTCCGAACAGGCGGGCAACAAGGGCCGCGAAGAGGTGGAAAAGGCAAAAACCATCACCCGCGATCTGCAAACCATCTCCAAGGATATGGGCGATGTGCGGGACAGCGTGCAGTCGATTTCGGCCAGCGCTCAGCAATCCCAGAACGGCGCCCGCGAGTACCTGAAAGGCGCCGAGCAAGTGGCGGCCGCCTCCGAGCAAGCGTCCTCTGGCTGCGAACAGGCTTTGAAGACCGTTCAGGAGCAGACCAAGGCTTATAGCGAAATGAACCAGGCGTCGGCGGACCTGGCTCAACTGGCCGAGTCGCTGAAGAACTCCACGGATATCATGAAGTCGGCCGAGGAGCTGGCGGCCGCGGCGGAAGAGCTTTCCGCGAACACCGAGGAAGTGAATCGTTCCTCAGGCGAAATCGCCGCCGCCATCGATCAGATCGACAAGGCCGCAGCCATCCAGAGCAAGGTGGCCGAGGCCAACAACAAAACCGGCGAAGAGCTTCGCGAGGCGGCGACCAACATGAACGAGCGCTCTAATGCTGGCGCCGAGCGAGCTAGAGCGATCAAAAAGCTGCTAGGGACCAACAAGGCCAACATCGACAAGATGATCTCCGAAGTGAGCTCATCTGCCGAAGAAGCGGCCAAGTCCGCCCAGAACGTGCTCGAGCTCGAGGAGCGTACCCGCCGCATCGATAAGATTGTGGACTCCATCGTGATGGTGACTGTTCAGACCAACATGCTGGCGGTCAACGGCAACGTCGAAGCGGCCCGAGCCGGCGATTACGGGCGCGGTTTCTCCGTAGTGGCTGCGGACATACGTTCCTTGGCTAACGAGAGCAGCGAAAACGCGGATCGAATCAAGGACTTGGTCAAGACCATCCAGGCCCAGATCACCCGTGTCGCCAGCGACATCGAACTCACCGGCAAGACGGCAGCCGCGGAAGCGGTGAACGCCAAGAAGTCGACGGCCAACCTCGAGCGCATCGAGAAGGACATCGACGATGTGCTGCTTGGCATCGAGGAAGTTTCGGTGGGCGCGGGCCAGTCGCTCAAGGCTCTCGACGAAGCTGCGGCAGCGTCAGAGCAAATCAGTTCGGCTGCCGAAGAAATGTCCCGGGCTACTCAGGAAGCGGCTTCGGCAGCGGAAGAAGGTTCCAAGGCAGCTCAGGAGATCGCTCAAGCTGTCGAGGAAATCGCTTCTCAGGCGGACGAGCTGCAGCACGCGTAAAGGCGGGCTGTATTCAAACCTTAATACGAAACAATTACAGAAATGCCTAAAAAGCAAAACAAGCCGCAGGAGGGTCCCGTCGATACGATGGAGGCTCCCGTAGAGGCGCCGCCCACGGCGACGCTGGAGCGGCCAGAAGAGTCCGCGGTCTCCGAGACGCTTCGAGGAGCGGACGAGAACCAGCTCGTCACGTTCTGCATCGAAGGTCAGGAGTTCGCGTTCGACATCATGTCGGTGCAGGAGATTATCCGTCAGCCGCAGATGGCCCGCATCCCCATGGCGTCAAGCTATGTGGAAGGAGTGGCCAACCTGCGAGGAAACATCCTGCCAGTTATCGATACGCGAGCTCGCTTCGGCCTGTCCCGATCGGAAGAGACGGACCAGACTCGAGTGCTGGTGCTCGACATCGATGGAACGCAAACAGGATTGCGCGTCGATCAAGTGCGCCAGGTTACTCGCGTGCAGAGCGCCGAGGAAGAGCCGCCTCCCGAAGTGGTCAAAGGCGTCAGCGAAGACTTCCTTCGCAGCGTGATCAAGCTGGACGATGGCAAGCGCATCATTCTCGAGCTCGACCCGAAAGCGGTCTGTAGGATTGGCGATTCGGTTCGCTCCCAGTCAAAGGGCGGCAAGAAGGCCGGTCTCGGCGAATCCGCTTCTTCTCGTAGCTCGAATCACGAGAATACCGACGCCATGGAGCAGATCGTGACCTTTCAGCTTGGCGAGGAGGAGTTCGCCTTCCCGATGGACAAGGTGCGCGAGATTCTGCGCGTACAGCGACCCAGTGCGGTGCCAGATACGCCCGAGCACGTGATGGGTGTTCTGACCATTCGCGACAAGATCCTGCCAGTTATCGACCTGCGTATTCTGCTAGGGCAGACGCCATTGACCGATGGCATCGTGGCCGATGTGGAAAGCGTGCGCGAGCAGTGCGTCCAATGGCTCGAATCGACGCGTAACTTGGTCAGATCCAAGGACGCCGATCGCATCGAGGTTACCATTCTGGAGCAGGCTCAGCGTTGGGTTTATACCATGAACCCCGCCAGCCAAGTGCTCATCGATACCTTGGCCAAGATCCGCAATGGTCTGGACAACGTAACGCGTGACGCTCGCAAGCTGGCGACCCTCTCTCAGGAGTCTAGTGACGAGAAAAGCCCGGCCCACGCGTTTTTTGAAAACGCGGTCGAAGGATCCTGCAAGCAAGTGATCGACAGTCTTAAGGAATACGTCCTGCAGGTGCCCGATAATGTTTTGGAAGACCAACGACTGATCGTGGTAGACGCTCTCGGCGCGCAACTCGCTCTGGTGGTGGACAAGGTGCGGGAGGTGATGAATGTCTCTCGCGACGACATCGAGGCCTCGGCTGGCTTGAACAGCGAAGATGGTGCGGAGCTTTCTGGCATCGCCAAGCTCGACGAAGGCAAACGCCTGATCCTTATCCTCGAATCATCCAAGCTGCTCGACGAACGAGTAGCGGCCAAGCTGAAAGCTTTGGGTGGCGATCAAACTGGCGACGGCCTGGGCGAACGCGAAGGGGCAGGGGCTCATGGCAAAGGCGCGAGCTCGGACGAGCAGCAATACATCACCTTCCGTCTTGCGGAAGAGGAGTACGCGATCCCCATAAACCAAATACAGGAGATCGACCGCTATTCCAAGATGACCCGCACTCCCAAGGCTCCGGCCTACATGGAAGGCGTGGCCAATCTGCGCGGCGAAGTCATTCCGGTGATCAACGCTCGAACCCGTTTCGATCTCGAAGGTCGCACGCCAGACGATCGCACGCGTGTGATTATCATGGATCGCGACGGCAAGAAGACCGGGTTGATGGTCGATTCGGTCAACGAGGTGCTCAACCTCGCTGCTCGCGACATCGCGGCTCCGCCAGCGACTATGTCGCACAGCGTGGACCGCGAGTTCATCTCCGGAATCGGCAAGATCAACTCCGGCAAACGCATGGTCGTGCTGCTCGATATCGACAGCGTGGTCGGCGGCTAGCCTTAAACAAGCGCTTCGGTCCGCAGTCGCCTTCCGGTGGCTGCGGCACTCGAAGGGCTTCCCGTCATCCTGTATTCGAAATCGTAAGACTATTGTGACCGGAAGCCTTTTGAGAGCGCCCGAAAGAGCCCACGCTGTAGGGCGGGACGCTGACCCACCTATCTGGATTGTCGCCTCAGCGCGGAGACATGCGACGCCGCAAGTGGCGAGGTCCTAGACCGTAAACGAACGAACAACTGAAAAAGAAAACCAAGGCAGGGAGCCCACAAACCGATGGCCAAACACAAAGTACTGATCGCTGACGATTCGGCGCTAATGCGCCGCACGCTGCGCAAGATAATCGAGGCGGACGACGAGTTGGAGCTGGTCGCTTACGCCCGTGATGGAGCGGACGCGGTAGCCAAGGCCAAGGAGCTTCAGCCCGACGTGATTTCGCTGGATATCAACATGCCGGTGATGGACGGGGTGACCGCGTTGCAGCACATTCTCGAACTGGAGATCTGTCCGGTGGTCATGGTGTCGTCGCTCACTCAGCGTGGGGCCGCGACGACCTTCGAGTGCATGGAGCTGGGAGCCTTCGACTTCGTGGCCAAGCCAGGCGGCACGGTCAGCTCGGACATGAGCGCCGTGCAGCAGGAGCTGGTGAAGAAACTCAAGTTCGCGGCTCGCGGCCGCCATAGCAACCGTCTGGCCACTCGCCGTCGACGGGCGCGATTGGACGCTGTCCAGTTGCCGTCGACAGCGAGTCTGCGATCGGCCTCTGGTCGTTTCAGAGCGATAGCGATCGGCATTTCTACCGGAGGTCCTGGCACCATCATGGACGTGCTTCCACGAATCCCTGCGGAAACCAACGGCGCTGTCTTTCTCGTCCAGCATATGCCGGCCAACTTTATCGGATCCTTCGTTAGCCGTCTGGACAAGGCCTGCGCTCTCACCGTGGTAGAAGCCGAATCGGGGCAGAAGGTGGAGCCTGGCTATTGCTACGTGGCCAGCGGCGATAAGCAGATGACCTTCTATCGTCGGGCCAGCGGAGCGGTGTACGTGCGCACACCGACCACGCCCAAGACGCTCTACACGCCTTCGGTGGACGTCATGTTCGACTCCTGTCTCTCAGTCTACGGGGCGGACACCATCGGCGTGATCATGACCGGCATTGGCGATGATGGAGCGGCGGCCCTGCAGCGCATACGATCCGCGGGTGGACATACCATCGCTGAAAGCGAGGAAACCGCGGTGGTCTACGGCATGCCGCGCGAAGCGGTGGCAAGGGGCGCGGCGCTCGAGGTCCTGCCCTGCTGGGACGTAGCGGCCGCCATTCAAAGAGCGATTTAGGCGAGTATCCGTTAACAAACTACAAAACGAATAGAAATCTTATGAGCTTAGAACAATTCATAGCGGATCTGGACAGCGACGACGAGGCAGCTCGCATATGCGCAGCCGAGGACATTGGCTTCGAGAACGATCCGTCTGGCGTTTCTCCACTGGTGGCGCGGCTCGCAATCGAAACGCAGCGATCCGTGCAGGAAAGCTTGTTTCTGGCGATCGAGCGCATTGAAGGAGATGAGTCCATCGCCGCCCTGGTGGATTGCTTGCGCATGGACGATGCCTTTTGTCGCAACGAGGCAGTGATGATCTTGCAACGCCGCAGGCAGTCAGCCCTGCCTGCTTTGCAGGCCTTGCTGGATGATCCCGATCCCGATGTGCGCAAGTTCGCCCTCGACGCGGTGGCCGGATGGGGACACGAGGAGCTGGCCAGCTTCTACCGTCGAGCCTTGGGAGATGAAAGTGTCAATGTGGTTATCACCGCGGTCGAGTACGTGGGACAGCATCGCTTGACCTTTTTTAAGGAGGACCTCGAGCGCCTTTTTCTCGAACGAGCCAATCCTATGCTGCAGACCGCTTGCCTGCAGGCGCTGCTCGATGTGGGAGACGCTCAGAGCGCTGAGCTGGTGTTGCGACGCTTTCCGACCTTGGAGGTGACGCCGATCCATCTTCTGGACGACTGGCTGCGAGCGCTCGGTAAAATAGCGGGAACCGATCGATTCAACACCTTGATCGGGAGTCTAGCGTATGTGGGAGACAACTACTTGGACTCTTGGGTGGACGCGTTCGTTCGCATGGGTCGGCGAGCTGGAGTAACCATGCTCGAAGAGATGATGCAGGCGCGTATCCTTGAACTGGTGACGGGCGACGCACTCGAGTCTGCCACACGGGTTCAGCTCGTTTCCTTTCTCTTTGGTTTGAAAGCGAACGCTGCGGTGGATAGCGCTTTGCTCAACTGTCTCTGCGACCCCGATCCGGCGGTTCGGCTCTGCGTGGCGAACGAAGCTCTGGCTGGGAAACGCGACGTATGGAGTGGGCGCTTGTCCGAGAGATTGGCTCTCGAAAGCGACTCCATTGTTCGGGAGCGATTGCGTGAGGCCGTCCTGGCCTTCGAAGGAAAGGCCCGCTCATGTCGATGAACCTCAGCGCCGACCAATACCGAAAGATCAGAGAACTGATCTACCGGCACATGGGAGTCGCCTTCGACGATGGCAAGCGCTACTTTCTGGAGAAGCGTTTGGAGACTCGCATGTCCGCCCTGCGAATCGAACGGTTCGACGACTATCTCTTTCTATTGCGATTCCCGACCCGCGGGGAGGATGAGCTGCAGCAGTTCGTTAACGAGATAACGACTAACGAAACCTACATGTTTCGCGAGTTCGAGCAGTTGCAGACCTTCGCCGACGACTGCCTGCCCGAAACGCTCATGCGCAAGGATTCGGCCAACGATCGGAATCTGCGCATCTGGTGCGCGGGCTGCAGCTCAGGGGAGGAGGCATACACCTTGGCTATGATCCTGCGGGAGACGGTGCACGATCTCGACAGCTGGACGCTGGAGCTGCTTGCTTCGGACATCGACGAGACTCGTCTTGGTATGGCGAGTCGAGCTGTTTACGACCGACGTTCGGTGGCCCAAGTGCCCGAGGCCTACTACGATCGCTACATCGAAGAACGTGATGGCAAGTACCACATCGCTCCGTCGCTGAAGCGCATGGTTCGGTTCGAGAATATCAACCTGCACGACCGAAAGGCCATGCGAGGGCAGCGAGGGTTCGACTTCGTCTTTTGTCGCAACGTTTTGATCTACTTCGACGAGGTGTCGCGACGTGGCGTGGTCGATAACTTTTACAACGCCATGAATAGCGGCGGCTTCATTTTCCTAGGCCATTCGGAATCGGTAGGCCGCTTTTCGACGAAATTCGCCCTAAAGCGGCTGGGGAGAAGCTTGGTGTACTACAAAAATTAATACAAAGATGGTTTCGATGAAAACAATTCTTATAATCGATGATTCCCAGACGGTTCGGAATTATCACAAGAGCATCGTGAAGGCGGGCGGCTTTCGGGTTGTGACTGCGGTCGATGGGGCGGATGGGTTGGAGAAACTCTACCTTAACTCGGTGGATATGGTATTGACCGACATCAACATGCAGGGGATCGACGGCTACGAGTTCACGCGGCGTGTTCGGTCGGATAGAAGTTTCGAACGCCTGCCGATCGTGATGATTTCCACCGAAGGCGAGGAAAGCGACAAGCTCAAGGGCTTCGAGGCCGGAGCGAATCTTTACATGGTCAAGCCCGCTGAGCCCGAGTTCATACTCGAGCAGATACGGATGTTTTTGTAGTGGAAAAATGGCGACAGTGTAAACGCGCGATGTGGCGGATGTTTCCCTCTGCCAGCGGCGGACCTTCGGCGGATCGCTTGAAGGAGCTATCGGCGAGGCTATGCGTGGCCAGCGAACGACTCGCTGCCTACAGCCGGCAGTCGGAGGGCGAATTCGCATCGCTCGCTCGCGGCACGGGCGAACTGTTTGCTCGTATCGAGGCTATGCGGGAGCGGGCCCGCTCGCTCGATGGGCTGGTGCGGGGAACCGGCGAGGATCACGCCTTGTGTTCCGCTTTTCAGCTCTACAAGAGCGCGAGCGACTTGGTGCAATCGAGCCTCGGCTTCGGAAATTTCGCGGCTCGCGAGCTGGAGCTGGTGGATCCGGTGCTCAGGGAGTGCTGCTCCCATCAGCGGGAGTGTCAGAACGTCGTCATGCATTTCTCGATACTCGGCACTGGATTTCGCATCGAGTCCGCGTATTTGGCCCCTGAGGATCAAGCCGTCTTCGACGGAGTGGCCAGCGATATCGTCGCGACGCAGCGGAGACTCGGACGCATGACCGAGGAGGTGTTTGGAAAGCTCAAGTCCAGTCTGAGCTGCTTGGTAAACGATCGCAAACGCACGGAGAAGGTGCACCGAGAGCTCGAGTGCGACATCGTTCTGTCGGCTCAAGCGATCCGCAAGGAGCTTGACGGAACATCCGAGGCCCTCGCTCCCGCGGGGGAGTTGAGCGAACGAATCGTGGCGCATTCCGACCGCGGCCCCGCGATGGTGGGCTCGGTGGTGGAAGCCCTGCAAATGGATGACGTCGTCCGCCAGAAGCTGGAGCACGTTTGCAAAAACCTCAGCGAGCTCTCCGAACTCCTTGCGTCGTCGTCGATGAAGAAAGGCAAGCAGCGCAAGGAAGACCTGGCGTATGTGAACGTGAGCGCCCGGGTGCAGCTGGAACAGCTCAGGCAGGCTCGGCGAGAGATCGGCGAAGCGGGCAAGACGGTGCTCGGTGGAGTTCGCTCTCTGATGGATTTGGGCGGGGAGTTGATTGAATCTCTGACGGAACTGCAGGAACGGGTAGCGTCCTCGCTCGACAATTGCGAGACCGCGCGGCTTTTCTCCCGCGAGATCGAGAAGATCGGCGAAATCGCCCGCTCCTGTTCGGAAATCAATCAGCGCATCGCCCGCCTCACGGACGAGATCGTGGAGATCATCGATTCGTTTTCCCGCGACATCCTGAAGCAGAACTTCGATATCAAGGTGGTCGCCCTCAACGCTCAGGTGTCCGCCAGTCGCTCGTTGGGCGGTCGGACCATGGAGCGGCTGGCTGCGGAAACCGCCAACCTCGCTTCTAAGAACGAGTCCATGACCAGTTCGATGCTTTCGACCCTGAGTGATCTGCCTTCTCGGCTGATGAAGTTGCAGGAGGACTCGCAGCGGTTTCTGGAGCTCGCCGGGCGGGACCAGGAAGCCCTTTCCGAAGACAGTTCGCTGGTGACCCAGCGCTTGGAGTCCATGGACGATCACATCCTTAGCGAGGCCAGATCCATGGGCCGGGAATTCGAAGGGCTGCGACGAGAGACTGACGCTTTGCTCAGTTCGCTCACGTTTCCGAATTTGGTCGAGGACGTCTTTGAGAAGGCGGAGGAAACCTGTTCGGTCCTGATCGAATTGACGGGGCGTTTCGCAAGGGAGGCGGATGCTCAGGCTGTTGAGAGTCGAGTGGAAAGCTTGAAGCAGTCCTACACCATGAAGCGGGAAGTGGTCGCTCACGAAAGCGCCTTGTTGGCCGAATCCGAGGACGCTTCACCTAAGAAAAGGTATTCAGAAAAAGAGTACGTAAATCCGGTTTCGGATTCCCAGAAGGACGCGACTTCGAGAATCGAGAATCTTGCGGTCGTCTCGCTCGCCGCTCAAGGGGAGTCGGACGACGACGGAATAGAGTTATTTTAGAACGACAAATAAAAACCCAAGCCGCGCTGCCAGGAGTCTGGCGGCCAAAAACAATTGATGAATGATAAAATGAAACGCTACGACTTCCTGCAACAGGTGCAGACCGAAATTGGAGACAGATGGATCAAGGAGATGATGGCCTCCCCAGGTGTACGGGCGGACGCATATGGAAAGGAGAAGCTGGAGGCTCAGTGCCGCGCTTTTCTGAAGGCGTTCGTTGAGGTGTACGCGATGGGATCGGAATTCGATCAACGCAGTTTGATCGGTGAAGAGCTCAACGCCCTGATTCTCGATGTGGCCCGCTCTCGGGCCAGCCTGGGCTACAGCTCAGGGGAGACGGCTCATTTCATCTTCTCGCTGCGCTCGGTGCTGAGCAAACTCTTTAGCGAAAGGCTGGCGGGCCAGCCGGAGGAGCTGCTGCAGGAAAGCATGCGGCTGAACGATCTTTGCGAGCGTCTTGCGGTGATCACCATGGAAAGCTTCATGGAGACGCGCGAGCAGCTGATCCAAGCTCAAGCGCAGTCCATCCTCGAGCTGTCGAACCCGGTCATCAAGATATGGGATCGGGTCCTGCTGTGCGTCCTGATCGGCACGGTGGATACGGCCCGGTCTCAGCAATTGCTCGAATCCATACTGGAAGGTATCAAGAAAATGGAGGCGCGGGTGGCCATTATCGATATCACCGGTGTCCAAGTAATCGATACTAGCGTGCTCAAGCATATCTTCACCATCATTCGAGGCATCCGCATGATGGGCTGTCAAGTGATCATCACCGGGGTCAATCCATCGGTGGCGAGCTGCGTGACCAAGCTCGACGTGGATCTATCCCTTTTCAACCCCAAGGGCACTCTGCGACAAGGCTTGCAGGATGCTCTCGCCATAGTGGAGCCGCGCAGCGCCTAGAGAATCATGTCGACCGTTTTACCCATATTGAAGTTCAAGCAGTGCTTGATCACGAGCATCCATCGCCATTTGGAGGACGAGGAGGTTTCCCGTTTTCAGGATGAGCTGTTGGAGAAGGTCGGGTTTTGCGAAACGCGGTACGTGGTGATCGATGTGAGCGCTCTGGAAATCGTGGATACCTACATGACCCGAGTGCTTAGCGGCTTGGGTAAGAGCTGCTGGATGATGGGGAGCCGGCTGGTTCTCTGCGGCCTGCAGCCGGAAGTAGCCATCACCATGGTGGAGATGCGGCAAGCGATCACCAACGTGCAACCAGCCAACGACCTGGAGCATGCATTAGAGATTGTGGAGGCGGATGCGTTCGCAGCGGAAGGCGGATCCATTTGAGCGCCTACGCTCGGGAGGCAGTAGTCATGAGCAAAACGATACCGATCAGGAGTTCGGCCGACATCTTGGAGTCGCGCGAGCACGGACGTCAACTCGCTCGGTTGATGGGCTTCGACCGGGTGGATCAGACCAGGATTGCGACTGCGATTTCTGAGATCACCCGAAACGTGCTGCAGCATTCGCAAAGCACGGGCGAGCTATCCATCGTAGAGGTGGAGGAAGGAAACTGTCGAGGTCTATGTATACGAGTGGTGGATACAGGGTGTGGAATAAAGGATGTCGGGCTTGCCTTGGAGGAAGGCTACAGCACAGCGAGCAGTCTAGGAGCGGGGATCCCGGGGACGCGGCGAATAATGGACGAGTTCGACATCACAAGTTCGGAAGGCAACGGCGTATCCGTAAGGATGGTACGCTGGCTGCCGAGGAGGAGGTTCGCATAACATGCCGTTTTTTGAGCAGAAAGACGAGACGAGACCGGTGGCCTTCGAGACATGGAGCTCGCCCCGAGGAGGCGAACTGCTGGAGAATTCGCGAGTCGGATCGGTGATGAGCGAACGACCGCAGCGCATCGGGCATGAGATGGACGTGCATGCCGCTCGCATCGCGGCTCGCCATATCGCCAACGACGCCAAGCTTGTGGCTTCCGACGCTGCGGCTTATGTGACCGGCGTCTCCGAACTCGCCATGAACACGCTGGTCCATGGTCGCGGAGGACGGCTGATACAGCGCTGCGTGCAATTGGCGGACGGGCGCTTGGCCGCTGTCGCTCAGGCGGACGACAAGGGGCCTGGGATCAGCGACATCGCTCGAGCCTTGCAGGACGGGTTTAGCACCGCGGGCAGTCTAGGAGGCGGATTGCCTGGGGCGGAGCGCTTGTTCGATGGGCTGGTGATCGACAGCGCTGTCGGGCACGGAACGCGAGCGTGGGGAATCAAGGTCTCGCAGATGCCGAGCTTGAGATCCGGCGACGCCTTTGTCCACACGGAGCGCATGATCGCTCCGGCGAAGGGGCAGCTGGAGTCCGGCGACGCGGTTTTCGTTTCCATACGCGCTGGAGTGATGCAGTTGGCAGTAGTCGACGGAGTGGGGCATGGAAGCAAGGCTAAGCAAGCGGCAGGCGCCGCGATCGCTTATTTGGAGGAAAACGGGTGGCGCGATCCGGCGTCCCTGACCGATGGCTTGCATCGCGCCCTGCGGCATTCGGTGGGAGCGGCCATGGCCTGCTTCCGATTGTGCGTCAACGGCAAGGAGGGAGTCTTCTTTGGCGTGGGCAACGTGAGGGGAAGATTGCTGGACGAGCGTCGCGAACGGTATTTCGAGAGCAGTCCCGGCATTCTCGGCGAGCCAGGTTCGAGCCTGGAGGTGGAACGTTTTGAGGTCAGTGGTCGGGGAGTGGCCCTCTTGTATAGCGATGGCATCGCCAATCGCTTCAGCCTAGCAAGCCTGTGCGCGGATCCGCGAAAGCTGCCTATGGTAGCGGCTCGGCGAATCTTCGATACGCACCGGGTGGAGCGGGACGACTCGAGCCTGGTGATCGCCTGGTAGGCGTCAGAGGAAATCTGTATTTAGTTATGAACTACGAAATTGAAACGATCGAGACGGGAACGCGCCTGACGCTCAAGGGCGCGGTGACGGTGGAATGCGCCGCGGAGCTGGCTAGGGCTGTGCGGCTCGCCTTGAACGAGACTGCGGGCGATCTGCGACTGGTGATCGATAGCTCGGTCACGATCGACGCTGCGGGCTTGCAGGTTTTGCTTGCAGGACGAAGAAGCCGACCCGGTCTGAAACTTGAGTCGGCCAGCGTCAACTGGACCGAACAGTTGGGCCGCTACGGATGTAGGTGGGAAGCAGATACGGAAATTTAGAAGCTAAAAAGTAAAGGAATACGACCATGGCAAAGACTATCATTTCAATCGACGACTCGCTCAGCGTGCGGGAAACCGTGCGCATGACGCTGCGTTCCCAAGGCTACGACGTCGTAGTGGCGGAGGACGGGATCAAAGGCTTCGAAGCCTGTCAGCAACGCAAGGCGGATTTGGTTATCACCGACCTGAACATGCCGAACCTGGATGGCATCGGGCTGATCGCCAAGCTCAGGCAGCTGCCCAACTATCGGTTCACCCCGATCCTGATGCTCACTACCGAGTCAGACGAGCAGAAGAAGCTGGCGGGCAAGCGGGCGGGAGCGACTGGCTGGATTGTGAAGCCGTTTAAGACGGAGAAGTTTCTCGCGGTGGTGAATAAGGTTTGCGCCAGCAGGTAGCGACTTGGCTCGCCGTACCCCCAACCCCCCTTCAACGACGACTCCCACAGTCATGGACACCAACGAAATACTAGAACACTCCCGGCGCATATTCCGCATCGAGGCGGTGGAGCTGCTTTCCGAATTGGACGGAGCTCTGCTGAAGCTGGAAAACGACCCAGGCAACGAGAACCTGATCAACCGGGTTTTCCGGGCGATGCACACCCTCAAGGGCTCTGGCGCCACCAGCGGCTACGATCGACTCGCCGGCTACCTGCATCGGGTGGAGGAAGTCTACAATGCCGCCCGGGAAGGACGGGTGGTGGTGCAGTCGGAGATCATCGATCTGTCGCTCAAGGTGTGCGATGTGGTGAACGCGTTTTTGCAGACGGCTGAAGCGGAGGCGGACGAGGTGTTCGATCGTTCAGAGGACGTGGTGGAGGAGCTTTGTCGCTTCCTGCCAGCGGAAGGCGGTCAGAGCAAGCCCGAGACCCGCCCGCAAAGCGAGGGGAGCGGGGCGGCGTGGACGTATTTTAGAATCGTTTTCGCGCCAGCGGCGGAGCTCTTTTTCAACGGCAGCGATCCGGTCATGTTTTTGCAGGACCTGCGCTCGCTCGGAGCTTGCCAGGTGGAGCTGGACGAGAAGGCGCTGCCGGACCTCGAGTCGATCGACGCCGAACGGTGCTACCTGAGTTGGCATATATCTTTAGTCAGCGAGTGCGACGAAGAAACGGTGCGCGAGGTGTTTCAGTTCATAGAAGACGACTGCGAGCTGCGGATCGAGAGTCGGTCTGTCGCTGAGGCGCCAGTCTTCGCAGCGTCGGTCTATTTCGAGCGGGAGCTTCTGCGCGACTTTCGGGAGGAGTGCGCCGAGAGCTTGGCGGACGCGGAGCGATGGCTGCTCGCCTTGGAGGCCCCGGTAGAGAGCGAGGACGCCCTCGGCAGCGTTTTCCGCTGTTTGCACAATCTAAAGAGCAGCGCTCGCCTGATGGCTAGCCAGGCTGTGGTGCCGATCCCTGGGCAGCATCCGCTGCAGCTGATAAATCGGGTGACCCACGCCGCGGAAGGCGTGATCGAGCTGCGACGCGAGCAGGCGAATGAAACGGCTATCGAGAGCAAGGACCTGCAGATCCTGTTTCAGGCGGTCGATCTTGTGAAGGAATGTATCGATGCCATTGATACGGAGCGATTCGCCAGCGAGGCGGTGGAGTCGTTGATGGCGCAGCTACGCGATCTCGGCGGCGAGGATCTGGGTGGGGTGAACGCGGTGGGCTCGCTGGACACAAAGGCGGCCATGCCAGTTTCCGCTTCTGTGGCATCCGGAGCGATCGAGCAAAGCTGCGTGCCGCTCGAAGCTCTCTTGGTGGCTCTTGCTCAGCGGGGCGAGTTTGGCAAGGACGAGTTGCGCATGGGTATCCGTGCTCTCAATACGGTTGGCTTAGCCTTGCGCGATCTCCGGGAAACGGAAGCAGAGCAACAGGCGATCTCCTGCTGCCAGCGACTGGAAGCCGCTCTGGATGCCCAGGAGCGGTTGGGCGGCGAGGAAGCCAAGCGCGTCGGAGCCGAATTGGCAGCTTTGCTCTCAGCGTTCAAGGCGAGGAAAGCGTGCGGTGGCGCGGGTGGGTCTGCAGTTTCCACTCGCGCGGCGACCGCTGAAGCGCGACCGAGCGCTGGGGCCAGCGTGCGGGTGGATCAGGACAAGCTCGATCGCTTGATGCGCACGGTGGGGGAGCTGCTGGTGGCTCGGGGGGCGTTTCCGGTCATGCAGCGCAAGGCGATCGATGGGGAATCAGGGGCGTTGACGCAGGATCTGAAGGTCGCGGGCGATACCATTTCCCGCATCGCCGACGAGCTGCAGAACACGGTGATGGCCATCCGCATGTTGCCCATTCGCTCCGTGTTCCAGCGCTTTCCTCGTTTGGTGCGCGACTTGGCTCGGGCCAGCGGGAAGGAGATCGCTTTCGAAACGGAGGGCGACGACGTGGAGCTGGACAAAACGGTCCTGGAACAGATAGGCGATCCGCTGGTGCATCTGGTGCGAAACGCCTTGGACCACGGCATCGAGCCGCCTCAAGAGCGTGAGCTAGCGGGCAAGCGGCGAAGCGGAACGCTGCGGCTCAAGGTCTCGCAGCGCAGCAGCAGCGTTTTCATCGAGGTCAGCGACGACGGTCGCGGTCTCGACCCAGCTAAGCTGCGAGCCAAGGCGGTCGAGAAAGGTCTGATGGACGAGCAGACCGCTGCCTGCCTGGACGATGCGGCGGCGCGGGAGCTGATTTTTCACGCTGGATTCTCCACTGCGGCGAAGGTGACCGACATCTCGGGCCGTGGGGTTGGCATGGATGTGGTACGCAACAACATCGGTCAACTGCACGGCACCATCGAGATTCGGAGCGAGCTCGGAAAAGGCACGACTTTCGTCATCCAGCTACCGACCAGCTTGCTAGTTAGCAAAGGGGTGCTGGTGCGATCCGGAGCGGAGCTATACCTCCTGCCTAGCGAGGCCATCGAAACCATGGTCAAGGTGCCGAGGGACGAGGTGCGCGCCTTCCGTCGCTCGCGCTTCGTCCAGATCCGAGGAGAAGTGATCCCCTTGATCGACTTGAGCGAGGCCCTTGATTCGCCGAGAGGCTCCGTCGAAGTCGATGGCGCTGATGCTGAGACGCTTGCCGTAGCTGTGGTGCGCGGATCGCAAGGCAAGCTGGGCGTCTCGGTAGACGCCTTTCTGGAACAGCTCGAGGTGATTGTGAAGCCCATGGGGGAGCAGCTTCGTCAGATGGACCTCTTCCAGGGTGCCTGTATCCTAGGGGACGGTTCGGTGGTGCTGGTGCTCGACCCGTCCGAGCTGGCGACGGCGTAGCGATGACGGAGAACGACTTTGAAAAAAAGGTATTAAGCGAGTAGAATTATGGCAGATCGAGTTGATGAAAACGGAACATTGATTTTCGAGATGGGTTGGAGGCTTGTTGAAGCGCTTCGATCGATTCGTATGAAAAAAGGTATTTATATTCTGGACGGCCAACCCCTCGCACGTCGCGGCATTCAGTCGCTGCTCGAGCAGCAGGGGGGCGTCGAACTATTGGGAGCCTCGGGCAGTGTGCGTAAGGCGAATCAGGAGATATTGCGGCTGCGGCCGGACTTGCTGATTTCTGAGATGACCCTGCCCGACGGCAGCGCCATTGATCTGATTCGTTCCTTAGTCGCCCGCGTGTCGCAGGTACGGATTTTAGTTTGCTCGGCCAACGACGAGACCATTTTCGCGGAGCGGGCCATCAAGGCGGGGGCCCACGGCTACGTGATGAAGACGGAGGCGGAGTCGGTTATCCTGAAGCGCGTGCAGCAGGTGCTGGATGGGGGCTTGGGCCTAAACGACAAGCTCGCCAGCCGCATGCTGCGTCGCATGAGCGGAGCGAGCCGCTACGATTTGCCCGTTTTCGGGGCCAGCTTGACTATGGAAAATTTGAGCGGCCGGGAGATGGAAGTATTCGAGATGCTGGGGCGTGGCTTGGCGTCGAAGGAAATTGCGGGGCTGCTGGGAATCAGTCCTCGCACGGTGGACACGCACCGGGCCCGGATCCGCGAAAAGCTCGGTTTCGCTTCCACGCCTGACCTGTTGCGGGCGGCGTATTCCTGGAACGAGAGTGGACGCTTGGCAGGCGCGGAAGGAAGCGGCTGGTAGCGCGGTAGTCAGCGCGTTTCGACGACTTGTGAACGGCTCCGGGGAGGGGTCGCGTGGGCGCGCCATCGAAAGAAAGAAGAGAGACGTTTTATGCGAGAGGAATCCATTTTGATTGTCGAGGACGACCCGGATCTGAGGTCCAGCTTGGTGCAGGCCCTAGAGGATCGCGGTTATCGTACCGCTGCGGCGAGCTCGTTGAGCGAAGCGTTGCAATTCGCCAGCCAGCGCCAGCCTTCGCTCATAGTGAGCGATGTGCATCTGAAGGAAGGCGATGGCCGAGACTTGCTTCAGCTGCTTAGTCGGGAGAATTGCCTGGGCGGGTGTCAGTTCGTTTTCATGACCGGGGATATTGATGGACTGCCGCAGCGCTCGGGCATGAATCTGGGCGCGGACGACTACTTGGCGAAGCCCTTCGCCATCGAGGAGTTCTTCGATTGTGTCGAGGCCCGCTTGCACAAGCGCGGCACCAAGCGCGAGTCGGACGATCGGCTGTTGGCGATGATGCGCGATTCCGTTTCGCTGACCGTGCCGCACGAGTTCCTCACTCCGCTCAACGGGGTGATCGGGCTGTCGGAATTTCTAATGCAGTCCGACGAGGATTTGTCTCTGGAGAGCGTTCGCGAACTCGCCGGCGACATCAACCAGTGCGGCACCGAGCTTCTAAGAACGCTGCGAAACTACTTGGCCATCTTGGACGTGATTCACCACCCGTCATCGGTTTCGCAGGAACTGCCCTTGACGACCTCGGAGGACATCAACCAGTCCCTGATGAAAGTCGGCCAAGCGGTCGCGGGCTCCAAACGGCGATCGGAGGACATCAGCTGGAAGCAGCTCATGCCGCCGGCGAAGTGCGCTCGATTGAATCTGGAGCGGTTCGAAGCGGTCGCCCACGAGCTGCTGGACAACGCTTTCAAGTTCTCTCGCCCCGGAGCCAAAGTTCGCTTGAGCGCGGGGCTATCCGGCGAGCGTCTTCTGCTGACAGTGGAGGACCGCGGTTGTGGAATGTCAGCCGAGCAGGTGCGCTCCGTCGGGGCTTTTCGTCAATTCGATCGGCGTCGCTACATGCAGCAGGGTCTGGGGCTGGGGCTTACGTTGGCTCAAAAGCTCCTGCACCAGGATGGGGGCGACTTGCGACTGGAGAGTCAGGTCGGACAGGGAACCCTCGCCATTGCCCATTGGCCCCAGTCGGTCTCGGTCCACGAGCAGGAATCTCAAGCGTGGATGGAGGCGCCGGCGCATGGCCACGGAAAAGACTGAAAACCTGTTCTGCATCCAGGCGCCAACAGGGGTGGAGACGCTCGGCATGCTCCGGAAGTTTCTCGGGTATCGGGCGGAGGCGCTTTGGCTGGAGGCCTGCGAAGCGTGCGGCGTGAAAGCCGAAGCCTCGAGCGTGACCGAACTCGAACAAATAGCTCACTTTCTATCTAAGCAAGGATCGTTGGCGGCGGTCGTCGGCAACGGCGCGCTGATTCGTATCCGCGTCTATCGCAGCACTTTAGCTCAATGAATTTCGATAAGCAAAACACCTTGTCAGAACGCAGCAAAGCGATTCTTCACAACCCGAGCCGTCTGGAGTTAATCGCCCGCTTAGGGCTATTCTCCGACGAAGCTCGAAGCGCGCTGAAACGCTACACGAGGTCGGCGGCCCGGCGCATGAACCTGCCGGTGAGCCTGATCTCGCTGGTGCTACACGATTCGCAGTACTTTGCCGCGAGCTACGGGCTCGATCCGGACTTGTTCGATGGGGCCAGCGGCACGCCGATCGAGTGGTCGTTTTGCCGTTTCGCGGTGGAAGAACGCCGCGCATTCGTGGTGTGCGATGCCATGAACGACTCGCGAGTAAAGGGAAATCCGCTGGTGCTCAGCGGCATGATTGGCTGCTACGCCGGCGCTCCTCTGATCAGCTCGTTCGGTCTCGTATTGGGAACGCTTTGCGTCATCGGAACCGAGCCGCGGCTCTTCCAGGAAGGGGAGATCGATCGTCTGCGGGGCCTTGCGGATGTGGCCATGCAGGAGATCGAGTTGTCGAACTTCGGCGAAAACTAGCGAAAGCGCAGCCTAGGTATTCTGGGATTTTTAGCGCCCGGCCCTTGGGCCCGCGGCAATCTTGCGCTTAGTTGCAAGCGTTCCGGCGACCAAGGCGCTGTCGGGAGGTCGGGATTGAAAACGCCACCGCGGTCGTCGACGCCTCCTCCGCTGCGGGGGCGAAGCGGACACGATTGACTATGGACGGTATCGGGGCGGATAACATGTTGCAGGAGCGGATGAGCGAAGAGCTGTCGGACTTGCTCGCCCTTTGTCGAAGCGCTACCGGCGCCGATGCGGTTTGGCTGGCGGAGATCGATGAAAGCGGCAGCGCCTTTCGAGTGGTCGCCTCCACCGGTGTCAAAGAGCTGCCAGGGGAGTGGGTGGACTGGGCGAGGCCGCTTCTGGAAGGCCTCGGTTCCTCGATCGAGTCGGTTTGCCAATGTCCGGTGAGCGAGGTGCTCAGCGCCGAATCCGGTATGACCGCGCCCCAGCCTCTCTGGCGGCGCTTGGCGGCCGTGCGGCTAGTCGAAGCGACGACCTCCGCAAGAGCGGCGCTCTTGCTGGGCTTCTCCGCGGCGGACCCTCTCAGTCCAGGACAACGCGAGGAAGCGAAACGCTCGGGGCGCTTGCTCGCTCGTCTTGGCCGACTAGAGTCCGTGAAGAGCGAGCGGGACGACATCGCTCGTCAGCGCGACTTGTTGAAGGAGCGATTCGCCGACGCGGAACGCATCGCGAACTTTGGCCACTGGGTGTTGGGCTTGGACGATGGTCGGCTGAGCTGGTCCGACGAAGTGTACCGGATTTTCGGCGTGGAGCCGCAGTCCTTCGGCCAGACCTTCGAATCGTTTTTATCCTTTGTTCATCCAGAAGACCGGCCTGCATTGCTCGAGGCTCAAGACCGCGCGTTGCGGGAAGAAAGCCTGATGGTGCATGAGCACCGAGTGGTGAGGCCCGATGGCTCGATTCGACATGTGCTGGAGCGTGGCGAGCTCATACCCGCGAACGACATGCAAGGAAGGCGCTTCGCAGGCGTCGTTCTGGACATCACCCGTCGCAAGAAAGCGGAATTGGCGGCAAATCGAGAAGAAGCGCGCCACCGAGCCCTTTTCGAGCATCTGCCGGACCTGGCCTTCGTGGTGACGGATGGATGTATCGAAAAAATAAACACAGCGGGGCTCGGTCTACTCGGAGTCGATCAGGCGGAGCAGATCGTGGGGCGATCTCCGCTGGTGTTCGTGCATCCGGAAGAGGTGGAAGCCGTATCGGAGCGTTTTGCGAAACTGGTGGAGGAGGCGCCTACCATCGCCCCGCATCGGACCGTTCGGGTGGTTTTGCCGAAGGGGGATGTGTGTTGTTTCGAGATTTGCTCGTCCTCTTTTCATACGCCTGAAGGCAGCGTTTCCATCCAGGTCGTTTGTCGAGATGTGACGCGCCGCATCGAGCTGGAGCGAAAGGAAGAGGAACGCTCGCGCATGATGGCGATCGCGAGCCGCCTCGCTCGAATGGGAGCTTGGCGAGTCGACCTGGAGGAACGGCGGGTTGTCTGGTCTGATGAAGTGGCCAAGATCCATGGGCGCGAACCTGGATACGTTCCCAGCTTGGTCGAGGCGTTCAGCTACTATGCTCCAGAGGATCGGCAGCGTATCGCGGACGCGTTCGATCGTTGCGCCCAGGAAGGGCAGTCGTTTGACGAGGAATCGAGCATCTTCGACGCCAGCGGAAATCAAGTGAGGGTTCGAGCCATAGGCCTGCCGCAAAGAGATGAGACGGGACGAGTGGTGGGCGTTCAAGGGGCGTTTCAAGACATCACTCAACAGAAGCGAATCGAAGCTGAACTCCGGGAACGCGATCGCGAGCTGAAGCGCGTCGTGGAGCGCTTGACCACCACGCTGGAGAGCATAACTGATGCGTTTTTCACGGTGGATACGGAATGGAAGTTCACCTATCTCAACGGTGAAGCGGAACGGCTCTTGCAAAGCCAGCGTTCGAGCCTCTTGGGACAAAGCATCTGGGAGGCGTTCGCTGCAGCCCGAGGGACCGCGTTCGAGGAAGAATATCGTCATGCTGTGAGGGAACGCGCAAGCGTGAGTTTCGAAGCCTACTATCCACCGTTGCGATCGTGGTTTGAGGTCAATGCCTATCCCTCTGCGGAGGGACTGGCGGTATACTTCCGCGACGTAACCCAACGCCGAAAGGCTGAAGAGCATATGCGGTTCTTGGAGACCTGCGTCGAGCGGATGAACGACATCGTCCTGGTGACCGAGGCCCGGCCGATCGACGAGCCGGGGCCGCGCATCACCTTCGCCAACCCTGCCTTCGAAAGGCTGACTGGCTACTCTCGGGAGGAAGTGATCGGAAAGACGCCTCGCATCCTGCAGGGGCCCTTGACGGATCGCGAGGAGTTGGACCGAATCCGCGACGCCATGCGGCGCGACCAGCACGTGCGCTCCACGGTGGTGAACTACGACAGGAAAGGAAAGGCCTACTGGCTGGAAATGGACATCGTTCCCTTGAAAGACGCCACGGGTGAGGTGACGCGCTTTCTGGCGGTCGAGCGCGACGTGACGGAGAGCAGAGAACGGCAAAATGCTCTGCAGGAGCGCGAGCAGGCTCTGAGCGCGTTGATGAATGGGCTGCCTGGTCTGGTCTTCCTTTGCGCCCCGGATGGTTCTTTGGTCCGGTGGAATCGCGAGCTGGAGCGCGCTCTGGGATACGCAGCGGAGGAATTGCAGGGCGCCAAGGCGCTGGACCTGTCTGCTCCGGAGGATCGGGAACGGATGCAGGAACGCATGCAACAGGTCTTCCGAGACGGGTTTGCGGAAGCAACCCTCCGCCTGCGAGCTAAGGACGGGACGCAGATCACGTTTTTCTTCCGAGCGACGCGCGTCTCGGTGGAGGGCCAGGCGCGCTTGCTTGGCGTGGCCATGGACGTCACCGAGCATCGTCGGGCCGAAGAACGCATTCGCTGGCAGGCAGCCTTGCTGGACCAGACCCAGGACGCGATTTTCGCTCTGTCGGGCGAGGGGGAGGTGTTTTATTGGAATCGATCGGCGGAGCGCCTCTATGGCTGGAGCGAAGCGGAAGCGGTAGGGAAGCTGAGGGTCGAGGACCTGTTCGCCGAAGCAGGTCGAGCGAAGCAGCTGATGGGCCTAGTCAAGAGCGACGGCTCCTGGTACGGCGAGGCGATCCAGCTGGATCGCAACAAGCGCAGCTTGACCGTGGCCACCAGCTGGACCTTGCTCTCTCAAGGTGTCGATCGATGCGAGGCGACGGATGTCCTTGTCGTGAATACGGACATATCCGAACGGAAGCGATTGGAAGAGCAGTATTTGCGAGTTCAGCGAATGGAGGCGATCGGCACGCTGGCCGGAGGGATCGCCCATGATTTGAATAACATCCTTTCTCCTATCCTGCTTTCGATCGACATGTTGAAAGCCCGCTCCACCGATGAGCGCGACCTGCGCACGCTCTCTACCATCGAATCCGCTGGCAAGCGCGGCGCGGCAATCGTTAAGCAGGTGCTATCCTACGCCCGAGGCTTCGGCGGCGAGCAGGTCGCGCTGGTGCCGAAGCACATGGTCAACGAGCTCTTCAGCCTGCTCAAGGAAACCTTTCCACGCTCCATCGAATTCTCGCTTCAGCTCGGCGCCGACATAGGGTTGATAAAAGGGGATCCGACGCAGGTGCAGCAGGCCTTGATGAACCTTTGCGTCAATGCTCGCGATGCCATGCCCGAGGGTGGATCGCTGTCGATCTCACTAGAGAAAAGGACGCTTGATCGAGACTGTGAAATCGGGGGCTTGAGAGCGGGCGCGGGCGCGTACGTGGCCTTTATCGTTTCCGACACGGGACAAGGCATGACGCCGGAGGTGCTGGAGCGGATCTTCGATCCGTTTTATTCGACCAAGGGCGAGGGCAAGGGGACCGGCTTAGGCTTGTCTACGGTTCAACAAATCATGAAGGCGCATAGCGGCTACGTGCAGGTCGAGTCGACCCCCAGCGGAGGGAGTTCCTTCATACTAGGGTTTCCAGCGTTGGAGGAGAAAGAAGCGCCGATCGTCCCCGGCGAGGATTCGGAACTCCCGCGGGGCAAGGGCGAGACGCTTCTAGTGGTCGATGACGAGGAATCGGTGCGCTTGATCGCGCAAGAGATGTTGGAGGATTTCGGATACAAGGTCCTTTTGGCGGAAAACGGCGCCAAGGCCCTGACGCTCTTCCATCGAAATCGAGGGCGTATCGATGCTCTGGTGACAGACATGATGATGCCTGTGATGGATGGCGCCGCTTTGATCCGCGGAGCCCGACTTGTCGAACCGAGGTTGCCCATCATCGTGACCACTGGCTTCACGGACCAAGCGAGCAAAGTGAAAGACGCCGAGGCCAAGGGAGCGCTTGTTTTGGCTAAGCCTTACACTGCGAAAACGATTTTGCGGGGGCTGCGGGATGTGTTGGATCGAGTTCCTAGCTAGGACAGGGGAGGCGGTGCAGTTCTCAATCGTTGTCGTGCAAACTGCATTAGCAAGAGCGTGAGGGTTTTCATTTAGCGTCCTCTCCACGCTCATGTCGGCCCATGCGGCCGGTTGGCATAGGAAATGTAACGTAGCGATCGAGCAGGGGTCGCCGCATGCGGTCGGTCCTGAGCCAAATCGATACACGCAAGCACCCCTTACGATTTATGAGGAGCAAAGGAGAAGAACCCTCGTCGAGCAGATGCGAGCAGGAGGAAAACCGGAAATACCCGCCGCTGGGCGACTATGGCGTGATCGGGGACTTGAAAACGGTCGCCTTGGTGGGACCTGGAGCCCGCATCGACATGCTTTGCTTCCCTGAGTTCGACTCGCCATCCGTTTTCGCCGCTCACGTCGATGATGCAAAGGGAGGCCATTTCGATCTAACGCCGGAACTGGAGGACGCGAACGAGATCCAGCAGTATTTTCCGGATACGAACATTCTTCTGTCGCGATTCCTGTCTGAAGAGGGCATTGCCGAGGTGTCTGACTTCATGAACCTTCAGGTGGGCCGGTCTCGCCAGGCCTTGGTTCGCAGGGCGAAGGCGGTGAATCGAAAAACCCGTTTCCGGCTCCGCTGCGCGCCCCGTTTCAACTACGCTCGTAGTGGCCACGAAACTACGAAGGTCGAGGGAGGCGTACTGCTGAAGTCCGACGACGACCTGAGCTTGAGGTTGCGATCGAACGTACCCTTGGAGATCGAAGGCTGCGACTGCGTGGCGGAGTTCACGCTCGAAGCTGGTGAATCGGCCCTCTTCATTCTCGAGGACGTCGCTCAGGACGATGACTTCGAGCCATTGGACTTCTCCTCCAAGGCCTTCAAGGCTACCTCCGACTATTGGCGAGCCTGGTGTTCTCAGTGCACCTACACCGGCCATTGGCGCGACGCGGTCCTGCGCTCGGCTCTGGCCTTGAAGCTCTTGGTTTCCGAAAAGCACGGCTCCATCGTGGCGGCCCCGACGTTTGGGTTCCCGAGCGAAGTCGGTGGCGAGCGGAACTGGGATTACCGATATGTTTGGCTGCGCGACGCATCCTTCACCGTCTACGCTTTCTTGCGGGTCGGGTTTACCGAGGAGGCTCACCGTTTCATGCAATGGCTGCAGCGACGAATCGAGGAGCTGGCGGACGGAAGAGATCTGCAGACCATCTATCGATTGGATGGGTCCCGCGTCGAAGGCGAATTTCAATTGGAGCACTTGGAAGGCTACCGGAAGTCCAAGCCCATACGGGTGGGTTCGACCAATCACGATCAGCTGCAGCTGGATATCTACGGCGAGATCATGGACGCGGTCTACCTTTTCGAAAAGCATGGCAAATCCATCTCCAACGCCTTTTGGAAAAGCGTGGTGTCCATGATCGATCATGTATCCGAAAATTGGAGAGAGCCTGACGCGAGCATTTGGGAGGTCAGAGGGGGAGAAAGGGAGTTTCTCTATTCGCGCGTGATGTGCTGGGTGGCGGTCGACCGTGCCATACGGCTCTCCAATCGCAGAAGCTTGCCGGCTCCGATCGAGCGATGGAGGGCCCTGCGCGACGAGATCTACAACAGCGTTTTCGAGGAGTTTTGGAACGAGGAGCTTGAGGCGTTCGTGCAGTTCAAGGGGGCCGAGGTGGTCGACGCCGCGGTCCTGATCATGCCACTGGTGCGCTTCATCAGTCCGACCGATCCTCAGTGGCTGAAGACCTTGGAGGCCATAGAGAGGGAGCTGGCGGAGGACTCGCTGGTGTATCGCTATCGGGTGAACGAGGCGTTTCCCGAAAAGCTAGAGGGTAAGGATAGCACCTTCACGATTTGCTCCTTCTGGCTGATCGAATGCGTCGCTCGAGCGGGGGATTTGCAGAAGGCGAGGTACCTGTTCGAGAAGATGCAAACCTATGGGAATTCTCTGGGATTGTATGCCGAGCAGATCAATGTCCGTGGCGAGTTGCTGGGAAACATCCCCCAGGCCTTCTCTCATCTCGCCTTGATCAGCGCTGCATACGACTTGGATCGCCGTCTTAAGAAGGAGGCTCCGGAAGTGACGGGAGCCTCGGACTAGGGCAGGCTCTGTTCCGATCGCGCGCGGCCGTGGGGCCAGCCGTGTTTTGAAAATTGCAGCGGAAGGGCCTGGTTTCGCTGCAATGCGCAGACCGCGCGTACAGGTTCGCCGCCGCCTGACGCCGTCTGGCGGTGATTCGTCGCCTCGAACTTCGTTGGCGCGGGATTCGCAGATCGGGAGAGGAACGATTGAAGTAGAACTGCGAAGAAACGAAGGGAAAAATCGATGAGCACGATAGTTAAGGAATCAAATGTAAGGGATCTGGAAATACTAGCCAACCGGCTGCGGCGCGATTCGCTACGCTCCACCAACGAGGCGGGTTCGGGGCATCCGACATCCTGTTTTTCCTGCGCCGAGATCATGTCGACCCTCTTTTTCGACGAGATGGAGGTGAATGCGGACAATGCGAAAAGCCTCGCCAACGATCATTTCATTTTGTCCAAGGGACACGCGGCGCCGATCTACTGGGCTGTGCTGAAGGAAGCCGGCGTCTCCACGGATGAGGAGCTCTTGGAGCTGCGCGAGTTCGACAGCCAACAGGAAGGGCACCCCACGCCGCGAAGCGAGTGGGTAGACGTCGCGACCGGTTCGCTCGGACAGGGGCTCTCGGCTGGCGTCGGCATGGCTCTTCTAGACAAGCGCGAAGGACGAAGCAACCGAACTTACGTCCTCTGCGGCGACGGAGAGGTCGCTGAAGGCTCGATCTGGGAGGCTGCGTCTCTGGCCTCCGCGATGGGCTTGAGCAACTTGGCGACGATCGTCGATGTAAACGGATACGGGCAAACCGGCGAAACGCTGTACCATCACGATCTCGAGGTGTACCGTTCCCGTTTCGAGGCCTTCGGCTGGAACGCGATCATTGTGGACGGACACGACGTGGAAGCCCTGTTGGATGCGTATCAGCAGTTTGATTACGAGCAGGAGCGGCCCACCGCGATCATCGCGAAAACGGTCAAGGGAAAAGGAGTCGAATCGCTGGAGGGCAGCGAGGGAGCTCATGGCAAAGCGGCTCCAAATTTCGAAGAGGCTTTGAACGCGATCCCGGATGAGGAGACGGAAGGAAAGGTCCGATTCAAGCCTTCCGATCGAGCGGTCACGCGAAGAGAGCCAAACGCGGAATCGAGCCTCGAGTATCCAAGTGACAAGTACGAGGGAGAGGAGTCAGTGTCTCTGCGCAAGGCGTTTGGAAGCGCCTTGGAAAGCCTCGGAGAATTGCGCGATGACGTCTGGGCTTTCGACGGGGATGTGATGAACTCGACCTATTCGCAGAACTTCCAGAAGCGCTTTCCGGAGCGTTTTGTGGAGAGCTATATCGCTGAGCAGAACATGGTCGGAATGGCGACAGGATTCAGCGCTCTCGGCACGGTGCCGTTTCTTTCGACCTTCGCCGCGTTCCTGAGCCGTGCCCATGACCAGATCCGAATGGCGGCGGTATCTCGCTCGAATCTGAAGTTCGCAGGCACCCATGTCGGCGTCGCGACTGGAGAGGACGGCCCTTCGCAGATGGGCTTGGAGGACATCGCCATGTTTCGCTGCCTCCCGGGAAGCCTGGTGCTGCAGCCTTCGGACGCGCGCAGCGTATACGGATGCATGAACCTCATGATGGAGCATCGCGGCATCAGCTACCTTCGCGTCGCCAGACCGAGCGTGGAGAATCTGAGATCGAAAGGGAACTGGGAATATCGTATTGGCGGAAGCCATACGCTGCTTTCCTCGGAAGAGGACGAAGTGGCGATCGTGGCCTCTGGCGTAACGGTTCACTACGCCTTGGACGCGGCCGAGCAACTGGCCAAGAAAGGCGTCAACGCTCGAGTGATCGATTGCTACAGTCTGAAACCGATCGATGGCGATACCTTGCGCAAAACCGCTGAGGAGATTGGGAAGATCCTGATCGTTGAGGACCACTACAAGGAAGGCGGCCTCGGCGAAGCGGTTTGCCACGAGCTGCGAAACCTAACCTGCTCGACGACGCATCTTTACGTCGACGACGTTCCAAGGTCGGGTTCCCAGAGTCGCTTGAGCGAAGCCTTCGGCATAGACGCAAAGGCGATCGTTCGAGCCGCGTAATCGCTTTTTTGGTGGCGAAATCAGCCTTTGGAGCTCCCCTCGCTTTCTGTCCCGCTGACTTCGCTCCTGGCTAAACCAAGAGAGCGGAGAAACGCGTCCGAGAGCGTACGCTTGCGCCGGCGATGAAGATGGATCCAACGATTGGATACCGGGATTTGTCGCTGGCGTTTCGAAGCGTGAAAGACCGGCGACAGGTCTTAGCGTGGAGTTGGAGCGACGAGCGCGGCGCTTTCGGATGGGGCGTATTCAAGTTTCACCGAGCGGGAGCTTACGCTGGTCAACAGCCCGCTGGATCGATCGAAGGCGAGGGCGATGGTGTAGCGTTTTTTCGCCTCCTCCTCATCGTCCACGTCCTTGCTGTAGCGAAAGCGAAGAACGTTTTGTCCATCGACATCCTCGCTGGTGAAGGGAACGCCGAGGGCCGCTCGCACCCTTTCGGGGGTGATGAGCGCGATCTCGCTGCCCGCATCGTCATAGGTGGCCGAGACGGCTCGTTTGAGTTTGAGAACTTTCGAATCGCCCAGGGCTTTGAGCGAGGAGATGATGAAACCGGGCGGGAAGCCTTCCAGGTAGCGTGATGGCAGGGTAACTGTCGAGAGCAGTTCGTCTTCAAACAGAAGCTTGAAGCGGAGGTCGTAGTTTCCGCTTTCGCTCTGTTTGCTCTTGTAGCGCTTGCGCATTTGCACGACCCATTCGGTCCGCGGTCCTTCTGTAGAACGCTCGCTCGGCAGGATGCCGATGGTCCGTAGATCGTCCTCGCGCAGGGTGGGTTTTCTGAAGCTTAGCTGGAGCCCGGAAGCGGTTTCCTCCACTTTGATCGATCGGTCGAAGTCTGAGAGCTGGGACTTCACGTCAAGCAATCGCAGGTAGACGCAGCCCTGCAGCAGCAGGACGGCACCGAGCACGATAAACGTTCGGTAGTAGGATCGCAGGGCGTGCGGCGGGGATTTGGCGTTGGTTGGATCGGTAGGCATAGCGATTCTGAGTCAATATGCATGGACTCGGGAAACGTGTCATTCGTTTCGCCCCAGGGCCGATTTCACTGATATTTTCCAAGCGTTCGCTTTTGGCGTCGCGGAAGCGATCTGAACCGGGGCGTGATCGCTGCTTCCTGCAGCGTGCGCGAGAGGTGGGGCTGCAATGCGCAACAAGTCGATGCTGGCGCTTGGGCGCCCAGGCAACTTCTAGCGAAAAGAGGCGAGGGTTCGTTTGGGAAGGCGCGTGCTTGCCCTAGCAAAGACCGATTCGCGAGCTGTCTTGGCGCTATGGATGCAGAGGGAAAGGGAGAAACGAAAGGAAATGTCATGAGCACAAGCAAGACAGGCGAAAGCATTCGCGACAAGGAACGGCGCGACTCGTCGAGACGAGAAGGCCCGTCCGCCGGGAAAACGAACGCTCCCATGAAAAAGGCGAGCGGCTCCAAGGGGGTCTCCGGAAGCTCCTACGAACGTCCGGTAGATGTGATGCCCGCCGAACAAAGCGAGTCGCCTCACGCTCCCGTCAAGACTGGAAAAGCGGGCGAGCGCGGTGATTTTCCCAGAAAAGACTAACCCTAAACAAACATAGAAAAGAGAAAATGACTTTTAAGAACTGTATGGAGAAAATTGGATACGCGGCGACGCCACGAATCGGTCTCGCCGGATTGCTAGGTGCTTTATGCCTCGGCATGGTGGCCTGCTCGCCCTCGACGAATGACAACGCGGATGCAGGCGATTCGTCGTCAACCGAGCAAGGCCGTATCGCAATCGCTGAGTTGAGCCCGGCATCGGGAAGCGATGTGAGCGGTACCGTGACTTTCGTGGAAGAAAGCGACGGCATTCGCGTCATCGCTGACGTGCAGGGCATTTCGCCAGGGCCGCACGGTTTTCATATTCACGAAAACGGTGATTGTTCGGCCGCGGACGCAACTTCGGCTGGCGGACATTTCAATCCCACTGGGGCCCCGCACTCCGGGCCGGACGCCGCCAAGAGGCATGTGGGAGACTTGGGGAACCTGGACGTCGCCCAAAATGAAACGGCGAGCTACGAGCGGGTGGATACGCACCTCAGCTTCGACGGAGCGACCTCGATCATCGGAAAGGCGGTGATCATTCACGCCGCACGCGACGATCTGGAAACACAGCCCACCGGAGCCGCCGGGGAGCGCATCGCTTGTGGCGTGATTCGATACGACTCCTAGGTCGGCGATACGCGTCTTATGCAAATTTGGAGGAATGGATTGGGCCGCGGCCTTTTTGACCGGCCGCGTGATCCAATCGCAAGGGAATGACAGGGAACTGAGCGGGCAGCCTTCGGAAGATGGTTGCCCGCTCTCATTTTCGGCTTGGTTCAACAAGGAAGGCTTGAACAGGCAAAATGCCTACCGAACCATGCAGAATGAAATGACTCCGTAGCGGAGGCCGAGCTCTTGGGCTGGGACACGCCTTGGGAATTGAAACGGTCGGGGTAGGGGCTCCCGCTGGGCGGAGAGACGTCGCCGGTGAGAGCAGCGACCATCGAGCAGCTGTTTTCAGCCGTTTGGCATGCTTTCTGAAGTGATAGGGAAAAGAACTAAAGGGACCTACCTCGCCTCAGGCGGGTTCGGGACTCACGAACGTAAAAACAAGATACTCCAGAAAGGATGGGTTGATCGGCTGCCCCACAGCACAGCCCGAACACATATGAACACCACGACACCAGCGCAAAACAGCTTGCTAATCGACTATTTGAAGAAACACGAAGGGATGGAAGGAGCTCACCTCACGTGCACGCTTGCTTGCGAGGGCGGGGGAAAGAACTACTCGACGCATCGCAAGCGTTTCCTGAATCTTCTGAAGGATTTGGAAAAGGATAAAGCCGTTCTGGAAGCGTATCCGGAATCCTTGCAAACGGTGGTGGAGCTCTGCCGTTCGCTCGCTACCGACGGGGAACGCTGGAGCGGCGACTACGAAGGCGTCTGTATCCATGTTTCGGAACAGGGTGAGAATCTGATCAACTTGCGTCGCCCTCCGATCGAGTTTACCCGCGTGGAAGACCGCTTTTACTACCGACCGGCAGCGGGCGCGCTTGCCGCTCGACGCGAGATGCTGGCGCTCAGCTTGAGTTTCAAGCAGCCAGAGCTCTATATCTTCGATGGCGAGTCGGCGGAGGTCTTTGGCGAGATCGACCTGCCGGAAAGCGTGTACGCGTTTTCTGAGGAGGGAGCGCTCGATGCCAGCCAGCACGCTCACATCCGGCGGTCCCGAGACACCGGTACGCCGCAGACCGTGAACCAAGGCTTCTCCCCGACGCAGTCTCCTCGTGAGCTGAACGAACCGATTTTCCTGCGGGAGCTGAGCCACGCTCTTCGCGACCTCAAGGAGTCGCAGGAGCTTCCGTTGCTCGTGGTTGGAGACGAGAACATTGTAGGCGAATTCGTGAAAGTCTACGATCACCCCTTTGGGGAAATCGATACGGAGATGGGCATGCAATCGCACCCCAAGGCGTCGGACATTGCCCGGATTTGCTCGGATCTCTGCGCCGAGAAGCAGCGTCAGGAAATGCTCGAGATCAAGAAGGAGCTCAAGCAGGCGGAGGCGGGTCGCATGGAATCGTTTAGCGATAACGTGAAGGAAATCTACGAAGCGGCGGAGCAAGGCCGGGTGGCCAGCTGCGCGGTGGCATCGGATGAGAACGCCTGGTGCCGATTCGACGAAAAGAAAGGGTTCCAATCGGCCGATCCGGAGAAGGATTCGGACGCGGTGGAAGCCTTGGATTGGATCTTCGTCAAGACGTGGCTCAATGGCGGCAAGGCGATCGCTATTCCCAGCAAGGATATTCCAGGAGTGAAGAAGGTGGCGGCGCTCTACCGCTGGTAGGGGCCGTCGATCGTTGGCGGTAGATTAGATCTTGTAATCGAAGGATGAATACGAAGTGGGGCTTGTTCGGACGCGCAGGGGCGCCTGCATCCGAACGTCGCGCTCGGGATGAGGATATGCAGCGCCTCGTGGAGCCTGAGTTGCTGGACTCGCTTCCTTTTGACGACGCGGAAGCGCTGCGGATTCGTCGCGAGCTGGGCACCATCAACGCCTTGATGGGAAACCACCGCTGGCTGGCGAGGCAGGCACGAAAACGTTTGCCGCGCCCGTCGCGTGGACTTGAGCTCGGAGCGGGGGCGGGGCGATTGATGCGACGCTTCCGATCTGGCCGCATGCCGTGCGCCCTCGACGGGCTGGACCTCTGTCCCGCCCCGACCGACATGGAACCAGGCCAGAGGTGGTTCCAGCGGGATCTGCTCCGTTTCGTCGGCTACGCCGCTTACGACGCGGTTTTTGGCTGCCTCATCTTTCATCAGTTTAGCGACGACGAGCTCGCGATGTTGGGCGCTCGGATGAGCGAATCGGTCGACTTCATTTTCGCTTGCGAACCCGCTCGCCGCCGCCGCCACCTCTGGCAGCTGCGCATGGTTTCCCGACTGGGAAGAATGGGGCAGATCACTCGGTCCGATGGCATCACCAGCGTGAGAGCGGGATTTCTCGGCGAAGAGCTGCCTCGGTCGCTCGGTCTGCGCTGCGATACCTGGCGGTGGGATTGTTCGGTAGGCTGGCGCGGCCAGTATCGCATGGCGGCATGGAAGATCCATCTGTCATGATAAGTCAGATACGAGAAATCAGGATCGTTGGCGGCGGCCTCGCCGGCCTCGCTTTGGGCATCGGACTGCGTCGAGAAGGCGTGCCGACCACTGTGGTCGAAGCTGGGGATTATCCTCGCCACAAGGTGTGCGGAGAGTTCGTCTCCGGACTATCGCGCGAAACCATTGATAGTTTGGGCATAACGGAAGTTTTCGAGGACGCGCTGCCTCTTCGCGAAACGCTCTGGCGGCAACGGGAGGAAGCGTTTCGCACGGATAGGCTGCCTCAGCCAGCGTGGGGGATTTCTCGATACAGGCTGGATCAACGATTGGCGGATCGGTTTCGTCAGCTCGGCGGTGAACTACTAACGAAGACTCGCGACTCGAGTGCGGAAGCGAAGGAGGGAGTCGTGAGAGCTTGCGGAAGGTCGAGACGAAAGTCGGAGTGGATCGGCTTGAAGGCTCACGTTTACGATCTGGCTCTGTCCAGCGATTTGGAGATGAGGCTCGGCCGCCAGGCGTACGTGGGGGCTTCGGAAGTGGAAGACGGCAAGGTGAACGTGTGCGGACTCTTTCGCAAACGTTTGCTGGAACGGTCCAGCCGGTCCTCGATTTTGATCGATTATCTGGCCGCATCCGGATTGGAAGCCTTTGCGGATCGCTTGAGCGGAGTGGCGTTCGACCACGACAGCCTCTGTTCCGTCGCGGGGCTGGAGTTTGGGCGTTCGCCCTATTTGTCCGTTCGGGAGCTGAGGGTTGGAGATGCGTTCGCCATGCCGCCGCCGTTCACAGGAGATGGCATGGCGATGGCATTTCAAGGCGCCCTCCTTGCGCGAGAGCCCCTTGTCAGCTATGCTCGAGGAATGCAGTCTTGGAAGTCGACCTGTCGCCACGTTTCGTCGCGTTTGCGCAGCCAGTTTCGAGCTCGCTTGGGAGCGGCTTGGGCTCTGCATCCGTTTCTGTTTCGGGCGGGGGGCCAATCGCTCTTTCGCTGCGTCTCGCAGTTAAACCTTCTCCCGTTTCGCCCGCTTTTCCAGCTGCTGCATGCCTGAAGCGCGCCCACCTCCTCAACCCCCTTCGCCATGTATCTCAGATCCCTTGCCAACCGCGTCCCTCCTCACAGCTTCAGTCAGTCGGAGCTTTGGGAAATGTATCGAGATTCCCATACACGCAAGCGGCTGAAGCCGAGATCGGTTTGGATCGTCGACAAGGTGCTCAATGGAGAGAACGGAGTGAAAAAGCGGCATTTCGCCCTGCCGGAGCTGGACGCATTGCAGGAGATGGATGCGGAAGCCCTGAATCGGGCCTTCGAGCGGGAAGCTCCTAAACTAGCCACCGAGGCCTTGAACGATGCTTTGGAAAAGGCGGATCTCTCGCCGGAATCGCTCGATGTCTTGATCGTCTGCACCTGCACCGGCTACCTGTGTCCAGGAGTAGCCAGCCACGTCGCGGAGCAGGCGGGCTTGCGCAGCGATGCGTATTTGGTGGACATCGTGGGGCAGGGTTGCGGGGCGGTGGTGCCAAGCTTGCGAAACGCGGCCGGCTTGATCGCGGGGGATCCCAGCCTGAACGCCGCGGTGGTCGCGGTCGAAATCTGTTCGGCAGCTTTCTATGTCGATGACGATCCGGGGGTCCTCGTCAGCGCCTGTCTATTTGGCGATGGAGCGTCAGCCTCGATCTGGAGCGGCCGGAAGGAAGGATCCGCTGGTTGGCGAGCGTTCGATTTCGACACGCTGCATTTGCCCGAGGATCGGCAGGCCCTTCGTTTCGAAAACAAAGGCGGAAAGCTCGCTAATCGTCTGCTACCCAGCGTGCCGCAAAAGGCGGCGGAGTCGGTGGGGGCTTTGCTGGAGAAATCGCAGCGGCGCTGGCCGGATCGAGCCATCGCCCAGCTCGTCACTCACACAGGCGGCCGTGATGTGCTCATCGCGATCGAGCAACGGCTCCCGCAGTACGCGCTAGCTCCGAGCAAGGCGGCCTTGCGGGAGTTTGGCAACATGAGCAGCCCATCGGTCATGTTTGCCTTGGAGATGTATTTGAAAAGTGGAGACTGCAGTCGTCACGATGGCGACTTGTGGCTGAGCTCCTTCGGAGCGGGGTTTGCCGCTCACAGCTTTCGTCTGCAACGCGTGTGAGCGAAGAGCGCCGAGCCGTCTGGGAAACGCTGGTTGCAAGTCGCGTTGGCGAATAGGGCAAACCGCTGCAAATCGCCCTCTGACAAGGGAAGGACGAAGCCTCGTCGAGGCGTCGAGCCCTTTGGCCCGAATTTTGCGAAGGTGAGAGCATGAGCAATCAACTAGTGGAACAGAGTTTGATCAAAAGCAGGAGCTACCAGAGCTTCGAAGAGGTCTGCGCAAAGGTCGAGGCGGTATGCGCTCAGCATGGATTTTCGCTATTGTCCGCATTCGACCTAGCCGAAACGTTTCATTCCAAAGGTGTTGAGTTCGATGGGCAGTGTCGAATTTTCGAGTTTTGCAATCCAGCCATCGCCGCCGCGGTTATGGAGGACAATCGTGACGCTTCGGCTTTGCTTCCCTGCCGCATGTCGGTTTACACCCAGCCTGGACGCGATGAGGTGTTCATCTCAAGCGTAGCGCCAACTTCGCTCATCGAGTTGATCAACTCCCCGTTTGCTGTGGAAGCGGTGGAGGAAGTGGAATCAACGGTTCGGGCCATGGTCATGCAATTGGCCAGCGGTCCGGAAGCCTGACGAGCGTGTGGCGAGGTACGGACTGCCGAAGGTCGGACCATTTTCAGGTCGTCGAGCATGGCGTTTCGCATAAAACGAAAGGAAAGCCCGGGCCAGGGGCTCAAACGAATCCTGCGCGAGCAGATCGGCAAGGCGGAGGCGGAACTTTCGGCGGCGAAAGGAGAGGATCCGCACCAGGCCATTCATCAGGCTCGAAAGCGCTGCAAGAAGATTCGAGCCCTTTATCGACTTGTCCGCCCGGAGCTGGAGAAGGTGTACCAACGAGAGAATCGTCGCTTTCGAGACAACGCGCGTCGCCTCGCCACCGTGCGCGATGCGGAAGCCATGACCGAAGCTTACGACCGGACCATGGCCTATTTCGAGGATGGTATCGAAGATCGAGCTCAGTACGCCGGTATCCGTTTTCACCTTACAAATCGACGCAACGCATTGGCGAGCTCGGAGCTCGATCTCGAAGAGAGAGTCGAGCGTTTTCGACGCGATTTGGAGCGAGGTAGGGAGGTCGCCGGCTCCTGGAAGCTGGATTCGAAGGAGTTCGATGGGATCGAGCTGGGTTTTCGCAAAACCTACAAGCGAGGACGAAAGGCGATGAAAGCGGCGATTGCCCGGCCGAGTCCGAAGCGGTTTCACGAATGGCGAAAGCGGGTCAAGTACCACCGATTCCACCTGCGAGCCTTGCGCGGTATATGGCGCCATCCGATGGGTGCCTTCGAAGATGAAATGGACGAGCTCGGCGAGCTGCTAGGCGACGCCCATGATCTGCACGTTCTAGATCGCTACCTAGAGGAAAATCGCGATCAATTCAGCGACAAGGTGGATCTGGATGGATTTCTCTCCTATTCCGAACGGCTTCGCCATGAGCTGGAGCACGAAGCGGTCACCCTCGGGCGACGCGCTTACGCGTCGAAGCCGAAGCGACAAATCAAGTGGTATCGAAAACGTTGGGACATCTGGCGCGGCATCGGCGACGATTGAGCGCTTTCATCGATAGCGTAACCAGAATAGGGATACGAAAAGCGGGCTCGTTAGTCGCTGGTCAAACGTTTGAGATAGGCGAGCGTGTCTGCGGCGGGCTCGCCACCTTTCTCGGCATGCGCGATGAGGGGAATGCCGTGCGGGCCCGGAGTTTTCAGAAACTCGGGATTCGATCGCAAGGCTGCGCCAACGAAGTCGGTCATGCCTAGCATAGCCGCAGCGAAGAGGTCGATTCGGGCTCCCTTTTCCAGAAGATAGAGGGCGATATCGCGGTGTCCCATGTGGGCTGCTCCGCCAAGGGCGGTTTCGTAGTCGCCTCCGCCCCAATCCCAGGTGGCGTTTATGAGCTCCGGGTGCTCGGAAAGCAGCGCTCGGGTCTCCTGCAGGCTCTTGTGCGCCGCCACGACGAAAGGCTTGATGAGCTCGAGAGGCAACGCTGGCGGACGCTTAGGAGGTGACGTATCCGCGTTTTGAGCGGCGAGGGGGAAGGCTGTTGCGGCGCTCAAAGCGATGGTGGTGGCGAGGAATTGGCGGCGATTTCGATGAGTCATAGGACGGGTGGTTCGGTTTTAGCTGGACGAGATGGATTGGCCCGATCGCCCTTGCAGGCTTGACAGGCAAACGATGAACGTACACTCAGTGAGTGTATACTCATTGGAGATGGAGGGAAAGCGGGAGATTCAGAAAAGGAGGACGCGTGAACGAATCGTAGAGCATGCGTTGCGGGCTTTCGTGGATAACGGTATAGAGACCACGAACACGGCGCGCATCGCGACTGCAGCGGGTTTGTCTCACGGGGCGATTTTCGTTCATTTCAAGACCCGGCAGGAAGTGGTGATGAGTGTGGTGGAGGCTTTTGGCGCCGAGTTGAGCGAGCGGATCGAAGCGTGTGTGGGGCGGCGTCAGCGGCTTCGTTCGATCCTGCTCGCGTTTGTGGAGGCGTTGAAGCCTTACGAGCGGTTTTACACGGAGCTTTTGCAGATATCGTCCAAGCTGCCGAAGGGCGTTCAGGGGTCGTTGTTGATGCTGCAGAACGGGTTTTCTTATTTCCTGCTTCCGGCGGTCGAGCGGGAAGTCGGAAAAGGGCGTTTCGAGCGTCTGAAAGAGGCGGGGGTCGTCAACAGCTGGTTCGCCCTGTTGCACTACTACCTGATGAATCGTGATTGGTATGTCGAGCAAGGCGGGGTTTTGGAGGAATTGGGTCCTCGAATCATCGACGAATACCTCGCTCTGATCGATGTGGAAGGGACGTAGGGCTGGAGATGAGCGAACGGTGTCAGAGCTGTGGCTCTTGCGGAATGGCCATGCGGTTGGTCGAGGATTTTGGCGGCGCCCATCGGGGAAATCGCTATTGCGTCCACTGTTCCGACCGGGAGGGAAACCTGGCGGTCACCTATGAGCGGGTCGTCTCCTATTTCGCGGAGGATTTCGAAAAGCGTCGTGGGTTGAATCCGACACGAGCTCGGGAGCTGGCGGAAGCCTGCGTTTCGGCCCTGCCTGCTTGGTCCTCTCGATAGACCATCAACTGTATACAAATAACAATGACACTGGAAAAATTGAAAACGATCCGTCCGGCCCTTTTGGCGTTGGCGATCTTGGGGTTTCTGGGGATCAACGTTCCCTTTTTGTATTTCGCTCTCTTTCGGCCGGATGTTTACGCGGAGTCGATGGGGAATGGAATCGCTTTGGTCTTTATGGGCGAGGCGTTTCTGCTGATGTTATTTTTCGCCTATCTTATCGCGCGATTTGGTTGGAGAAAGCCGGGCTGGGTTTTCTTTGTAGTGATGTCGCTTTTAGGAAGCATGGCCTTCAGCATCCCGTTCCAGCTCTATCTGATGTCGCGTCCTATGCCAAGGGAAGGGGCTGAAGATTGATACGCTCGTGCGGCGCGTGGCCGCACAGCGCAGGACACGATAGTGAAATCATTGATCTCTCAATCCTGGGGGATGCTCGACGTTTCCTGACGACTGGCGAACAAGTCGAATCCTCTGATATGGCGAGGGCCACGGTTCCTCTATTCGGTTTCTCGTTTCTTCGGTTCGTAGAAGCGTCGCGTTTGGTCGAAGGCGGCTTCCTTTCGCCGGTTTCCGAGATGGACATGATGCTGTAGGAGGGTGGGGCGGAGCAGGCGGGTGTCGTCGAGCGAGCGAATGTGCATGGCGTCGAAGTTGAGGAACTGACGAGTCGCAGCGACGGTAGAATCGTGGTCGAAAACCCTGCGGTACTGGACGGAGCAATCCAAGGCCGAGAGAATCGGGTTTCCGTCTGTCGCAATCGATTGGGTAGCGTCATTTCCCGTTGAGGGAGCTCTGCTGCTGGTCGAGGGCTTGGTTGGTGAGCAGAGGGGCTTAGCGGCTTCGCACTCGTACGTCGTTGCGCAATTTCGCGAAAGCGGGGGTGCGGCTCTGGAAGGATCCTTGAATGGGGTTGACGCTTTCGGCGACCACGGCGTGGGCCACGGGCACGTATGCGTTTTGGCAGAAGATGCCGTTGGTGGGGTCGATCCCGCGCCAGCCTGCTCCGGGAAGGAAGATTTCAGCCCAGGCATGCATGTCGCCGGAGGCGTTTCCGTCAACGAGCGGATCGTGCAGGTAGCCACTGACAAAGCGGGCCGCGATGCCAAGGGTGCGGGCGCAGTCGATAAGAGCCACAGCGTAGTCTCGGCAGGATCCGCCGCCTTGCTGGAGCGTTTGGATGCTGGTCTGGATGCCAGCTTCGTCCCGACGCTTGTAGGAAAGGTTCTGATACAGCGCCTGGTTCAAGGCGAAGATCCAGGAGACGGTATCGCTTGGCTGCGAGGGAAAGTTCTCTTGAATCCAGCGTTTCACCACGGACTGCGTCTCCTCGTCTGGTGGCTCGAGGTAGATGCCTAGGTTGAAACGGTGCAGCGGCTCGTACTCGAAAGGGAATGCCCTTGCGTAGTCGCGCACTAGAAAGTCGAAGGGCGGCAGATCGGTGGTAGTGACGGTGCAGTCGGAGCGAATTTCCAAAAGGTCTGACTGAAGAAAGAACTGGGCGCTGGCCGGCAGGTTGTCGAAGTCGTCTCGCATCCACTGGATCGTCGCTTCTGGCGAGAAGGTGAAGCTGAAGCTATCGACCGTGAGAAGCGGGTTTTCCCTTGGTCTCATGTAGAGCAGATGGGGGTTGAACTGAACGGTTCGATCGTATTCGTAGCGCGTGTGGTGGGAAATCTGGATTCGCATCGGAAAGTGTTTTAGGTCTGCAGGAAGGCTCAAGGGGCCAGGGGACCCTAATTCTTGGTTGAATTCTTCTTTTTCGGGGTCGCTCCAGCCAATCTGCTCCAAATCGCAGGATGAAGCGAGCACCATCGTCGGTCGATGGCGGCGAAGCGCAGAGGTCGAAGGAATCGGGCCGCAGCGCTTGTAATGTATTGATAAAGTGGATGCGCTGGAAGGGCTCGCCTTCCGTGCTGGCAAGTTCGAGACCAGTTTCCTGGGGCGAGTCGAGTCGGTAGCTGACAGCCTTATCCATCGTGCGAGCTCCACGCTGCTTTCGATGAGCAATCTGATCGGGAAAACGCGTTTGTAGGGCTCAAGATGCGCGTAGTCGCCGAATCCATCGATCTCCGTTTCGGTGATCACGATCGGCGAATTTACGACTCTCAGGTCGTTGATGTCAGGATACCGCACACCTGAGCGAGCACCCATTCGGTGACTTCCTCTCGCTTTTGCTCTGTCAGGAGGCGGTCGATCCTGCTCGGCTGCTGCGATCTCCAGGGGCGCAACTGAAGATGGAACTTCGCGCTTCGATCCTGCAGCGTGGAAGCGGTCCTGCCGTCCGATGCGTCCCGCGTATTCGAAGACGCAATACGTAACGGTACGGTCGGGAAGCTTTTGTCGTTTTCTTTGGCACTCTCGCCTTGTGTTTGCCACGCGCTCGAATAAAGTCTTTGCACCTCAAACAATTAGCGTTTTTTCGAACTATGAAAAGTGGAGATCCCGCACCTATCGATGACCTCTCTCTGGTCATTGCGACCAAGCAAAGCTCGCCGTCTCGCACCCTCGAGATCGTGTCCGAATCGGCCCGTTGGCTCAAAGCCGCTTTGAAGGGAGCGGGAGTGACGTTCAACTACTCGTCCTGCAAGGACGACGATCACTACGGCTTCGCTGCGGTGACGATTATCCGCAACTATCATGGACAGCCGGCGAGTCTGGATCTCAAGATCGCCGAGATCCGCGGGTGCCCGTACGTCTTCGCCGAGGTGCGTTCGCTGGGCAAGCTCGACGGCACCATGTTTCCATTCTTCGGCAACCTCCAATCGGACGACGAGCGAGATCTGCTGCTGCACTACATCGCGGACTTCGTGATAAGCGCGGACGATTGAGCGACGCCTCGCAGACTGCAGTCCATTCTCGCGTGGCGAGTTGACTGTCAGAAGTCTTTCGGGGCGTTGGGGTGAAATCGTTTGGTTAGGAACAGACGTCGTCAGGGGAGCAATCCCTTCCTCCAACCCCGATATCCCATGTCCCGAAAACTGATTTCGTTCTCTCTCGTTCTCTGTCTCAGCTCGATGGTTACCCTAGTCGCCGCCCCTAGGATGGAGCGGCTCGACAGGGGATTGGTCGCTGTGCAACAGGCTGATGGGAGCGTATTCGTGACTTGGCGATTGCTAGGCGACGAGGACGCGGCAACCGCTTTCAACCTCTACCGTGAAACCGCGGCCGCTAAGGTCTCGACGGATTGGGGCGACTACGCTTCGCTCCCGGAGCTGGAAACGGGCGTGACTCGCCTAAACGAGGAACCGCTGGCCGGACCGACTTGGTTTGTCGATCACGGCGCGGAGCTGTTTCGAGAAACGAGCTACTTCGTACGGCCAGTGCTCGGGGGAAAGGAGGGCGAGGCCAGCAAGCGGTTTGCCATCAAGCCAGGCAGCCTGCCGCTTCCCTACCACCGCGTTCCCATTCAGACGCCGGCTGGCTACACGCCGAACGACGCCTCGATTGGCGATCTGGACGGCGATGGAGACTACGAGATCGTGCTCAAGCAAGAAGGACGCGCCCATGACAATTCGCGACGCGGCGTCACCGATCCCGTTTTCCTGCAAGCCTATTCGCTGGAGGGGCAGTTGCTATGGCAGATCGATCTCGGTATCAACATCCGGGCGGGCGCTCACTACACTCAGTTCATGGTGTATGACTTTGATGGAGACGGAAAGGCGGAGGTGGCCTGCAAGACCGCGGACGGCTCGCGAGATGCGTTGGGGACGGTGATCGGCGATGCCGATGCGGATTGGCGAAATGACGCGGGCTACATTATCCGCGGTCCGGAATTCCTGACGATTTTCGAGGGAGAAACGGGCCGCGCCCTGAGCACGGCGCCTTACGAGCCTTCGCGACATCCCACGGTGGATGATCCCAGTCCTGAGCAAATGGAGGCGGTATGGGGAGATGGATACGGGAATCGAATGGATCGGTTTCTTGCTGGCGTGGCTTACCTCGATGGCGAAACCCCGAGTTTGATCATGTGTCGCGGCTACTACACGCGTACCGTAGTCGTGGCGTGGGATTGGAAAAACGGCGAGCTCACCAAGCGCTGGCTCTTCGATAGCGACGCTACTGCCGAGAATCGTCCTTATCGCGGGCAGGGGGACCACAGTCTCTCCATCGCTGATGTCGATGCGGACGGAAAGCAGGAGATCATCTATGGCTCGATGGTTTTGGACCACGATGGCGCTGGGCTTTATTCGACCGGGTGGGGACATGGAGATGCCCTGCATGTGACCGACCACGTGCCTAGCAATCCCGGTCTGGAGGTGTTCAATATTCAAGAGCGCTTCGACCAGCAAGGAATGAACATGAGAGACGCCGCGACGGGCGAAGCCATTTTTACGGTGCCTTCGGTGAAGCCGGCGGAGTACGGGGGCGATCGCGGCGAGGGGCCGGGCCGCGGTATCGCCGTCAACATGGACCCGCGTTTTCCCGGCTCCGAAAGCTGGGCCGCTGGAGCGGGCATGTCGAAGGTGTTCAGCGCGGTAGGCGATTGGATCTACGACAAGCCGGCCGGCATCCCGACGAATTTCGCGGTGTGGTGGGATGGAGATTTGCAGCGCGAGCTGCTCGATCGGAATTTCATATTGAAGTTCAATCCCCAGACCGAGCAGTTGGATCGCTTGCTCACAGCCCATGGAAGCGAATCGAACAACGGTACCAAGGCTACGCCAACTCTGAGTGGAGATATCTGGGGAGATTGGCGCGAGGAAGTGATCTGGCGTTCTCGCGACAATAGCGAGCTGCGCATCTACACCAGCGCCGTTCCAACTCGTCACCGCATGCCGACGCTGTTGCACGACGCCCAGTATCGAGTGGCTCTCGCTTGGCAAAACGTGGCCTACAACCAACCGCCGCACCCCAGCTTCTACCTCGGAGATGAAGCGCCGCTCCCGGAGCGGAATCGCGTCGAAGTGGTGGCGGAAAAGTGAGCGAAAGCAGCATCGCCAGAGATGGCGCTAGCGAAGCAGGCCTGGAGAGAAGCTCGATCTTCTTCGAGTCGTAAGCGGCCAGCAGGGTAGGTGTGGCGGGCGCTCGCGCCTCAGCTCCAGCTCAGATCGTTCTTGATCAGGGGAAGGCTGCGCACGCGCTTGCCGCAGGCGGCGTAGATGGCGTTGGTGATCGCTGGCGTGGTGGGCGGGAATGCCGGTTCGCCGAGGCCAGTTGGCGGATTGTCCGATTGGATGAACACCGCGTCCAGCTTGGGAGCGTCGGAAATGCGCAGCATCGGGTAGGTGTCGAAGTTGCCCTGCCGCACGCGACCGTTCTCCACTGTGATCTCTTGTCTCCAAGCTGAGTTCAAGGCGTCCAGCATCGATCCGTGCACCTGGTTTTCCGCGCCCGACAGATTGACGATGGGGCCCACGTCGACCGCTGCGGTGAGCTTCTCAACCTTCAGGGAACCGTTTTGGCTCACGGAAACGTCGGCCACGACCGCAACGTATCCTTGGTGGCTGAAGTGAAAGGCGATGCCTTGACCGCGGCCTTTCGCGAGCGATTTGCCCCAGCCGGCCTTTTCGGCCGCTTGGCGAAGCACGCCTTTCATGCGAGCGGTGTCGTAGTCGGGCGAGCGGGGATTGTCCGCGGGCACCTTGCGGTCCGGTCCCAGCAGATTGAGTCGAAACGCGAGCGGATCGACCTTCGCGGCGACCGCAAGCTCGTCCATGAAGCTTTGGATGACGAACGCCAGGGCGCAGCTTCCAGGAGCCCGCCACCAGCCCATGGGCACGTTGCTGGAGAGGATGCTTTGCTGCTGTAGGTAGTGCTCGACGAAGCGAGCAGGGAGCTCGTCGCTGGAGATGCCCGCTCCATGTCCGGATTGCTCCGTGGAGTTGTGGCCAAGGGTCACGAAATGGTTTTTCCATGCGGCGAGCTTGCCGTCGGAGTCCACCGCGCCCTTGAGAGAGTGCCAGCCCGCGGCCCGATAGTAGTCCTGCTGCATGTCCTGCTCGCGCGTCCAGGTGAGCTTGATGGGTACGCCCTCGTTTCGTTTGGCGATGTAGGCCGCTTCGGCGACGAAGTCGCTCATGAGTCGACGCCCGAAACCGCCGCCAATGCGGGTGATTTCCAGGTGAATGTTCTCCTTGGGGATTTCGAGTGAGGAAGCCACCTGATCGACCGCTGAACCAGGGTTCTGGGTGGGACTCCAGATGGTGAGCTTGCCATCTTGGTACAGCGCGGTGGTGTTTTGCGGTTCCAGGGTGGCGTGGCTCAGGTAGGGGTATTTGTATTGCGCTTCCACCACGGTGGGAGCTTGGGAAAAAACGGCTTCCACGTCGCCGTCCTCGCGAATGACCGGGCCTTCGCTGGCGAAGCGCTCCTGGGCGTTTTGGTCGTAGAGCAGGGAGTTCTGCTCTGAGACGGAGCCTTCGTTCCAGAGAACTTGCAGGCTTTCCATCGCTTTTTGGGCAGACCAGCTATCGGAGGCCACGATGGCGATCCCGGGCGCGATGCCCGCTTGATCGGTGACCAGGTACGCGTCCACGACTCCCTTCATGCGCTTGATGGTTTCCAGATTGGCGCTGCGCGGGGAGCCGCCGAAAGCCGGGCATTTCAGGTAGCAGGCGTGGCGCATGCCTTCGGCCTGCTGATCGATGCCGAACAGTGGCTCGCCGGTGACCAGTTTCCGGTTGTCTACTCCGGTGATGCGTTTGCCGAGGAGTTTGAAGGTTTTGGGATCTTTCAGCGATACCTCTTCTAGGGCGGGAGCCTCCATGGTCGCGGCGGTTGCCACCAGATCCTTGTAGGCGAGCGTCTTCTTCGACTTGAGATGCTTCACCACGCCTTGGTCGGCCTGGCACTCGTCGCTGGACACTCCCCAGGTCTGGGCCGCGGCGTTTTCGAGCATGGCGCGGCCCACGGCTCCCACTTGGCGAAAGTAGTGGTAGTGGCCCGGAGTGGCTCCGCTGCCTCCTGCTCCCTGCCAGCCGAAGAGGCCGGGCACGTACGGGGCTGCTTCGACGGTGACGCTTTCCCAGGGCGCCTCCAGCTCCTCGGCGACGATCATGGGCAGGGAGGTTTTGATGCCCTGTCCGATTTCCGGGTTTTTGGAGATGATGGTGATCGCACCTTTGCTATCGATGCGGATGAAGAAGTTTGGCTCGAAGCTGCTTGGGAGGTCGGTCTTGGAGAAGGCTCTGCTGGGGATGAGAGCGCTGAGCAGCAATCCGCCACCTGCAAGGGCGCTGGCTTTGATGAAGTCTCGGCGATCGAAGGTAGGGCGGGGAAGGGTCGATTGACTCATGACGTATGGCTGGGGGAAAGGGGTTCTCGTTTCGAAGCGGATAAGGACCGACGAGCGATTCAGCTCGTGGCCGCGGTGTGGATGGCTTTGCGGATCCGAGTGTAGGTGGCGCAGCGGCAGAGGTTTCCCGACATGGCGGAATCGATTTCCTCGTCGCTCGGTTTGGGGTTGCGCGTCAGGAGCGCGGTGGCGCTCATGATTTGGCCCGATTGGCAGTAGCCGCATTGGGGAACGTCTTCTTCGATCCATGCTTCCTGCACCGCCGTGAGCTTCCCGTCTTTCGCCAGGCCTTCAATGGTGGTGATCTGCCCAGTCGAGGCGGCCGCTACCGGCAGCTGGCAGGAACGCATGGCGGCGCCGTTGAAATGGATGGTGCAGGCACCGCAAATGCCTTTTCCGCAACCGTATTTGGTGCCGAGCAATCCGAGGTGATCGCGAAGGATCCAAAGGAGGGGGGTGTCGGGGTCGGCGTCCACGCTGCGCTGCTGGCCGTTTACGGAAAGGCTGAATTGACTCATATGGAGAGGGTGTTGGAAGTCTGAGGTGCTCGTACTATGGGGAGGAGAAGCGTGTTCCCGTTCGCGAAGCATCGCAACGGTTTTCACGTTCTCCCGTACGAGCGGAAAACGAGGAGAGGCGGGCTTTGAATCCAGTCTAATTCAAAAAAAACGCGTGGCGTCGTCCCGGCCGAGAGGACGAAAAAGCGGACCATCCAGAAAGATGGTCCGCCGAGCGATGATCAGTGCTATCGTTGCCAGGCCTCAGGGCTTGAACAGGATGGGCAGCTTGACGAGCGTGTTGACGTCCTGCCCGTCCTTGCGTCCGGGCTTCCATTTGGAGTGTTCGACCGCATCCAAGGCCGGCTGGTTGAAATGCCAGCTGGTTGATGTGACCACTCGGGCGTTTCTCACGCGTCCATCCGCCGCGATGACGAATTCCACCACGACTTTGCCCGGCTCGTGTTTCATCGAGTACGGGTAGAGCGGTTTCACCGCGACCAGCACGCTTGGGGATTGATCCAGCTCGTCGGGCAGGAAGGTCTCCATGGTTTTGGAGATGTCCTCGGAGGTGGTAGGTCCCCAGCCGGTGTCGATCGTGGCGTTGCCATTGCCCACCTGATTGATCAAGCCTTCGAGATGCCTGATGTCGATCGGCGGCAAGGGCCGTTCAATCTCAGGGATCTCCTTATCCGCTTTTTGCGGGATAGGCGGGGCGGGAGGTTCGGGCGGCTTAGGCGGGGCGACTTCAGAGACGGTGACCGGCACCAGAGTCTCTGGTCCATCTAGCATGTCCGGAATGACATGCAGCAGCGGGAGGAGGGCGAAGGTAGCTAGGACACAGGCCCCTCCTAGAGAGACCGCTGCGAGTTCGTTTCTGTGTCCTCGGCTTGCTGGGTAGGTTGCGTTCATAACACACCAAAAGAACGCTTCGTTCTTTATTCCTACAATTGTAGGAATAGTCGCTCGTTTTGCAAGCTGCTTCGTCTGATTTTGGCATGAAAAAGGCGACCGCGGATGCGGTCGCCTTTGGTTTTCAAATAGCTAGGCGTGGGCCTGTTCGTTTTTCGCCCTACGGGGTGAACACGATCGGAATGCGCACCTTGCACGCCACCGGTTTTCCCTCCTTGGAGGCCGGGTTCCAAGTGGAGCGGGCCACGCAGTCGATCGCCGGCTGCTCGAACTCGCGGTGCGTGGAGCGAATGGCTCGGATGCGGTGGGGCTTTCCTTGCTGGTCGAGAACGAATTCCACCGTCACCTGTCCTTTGGTCTTGGACTGCTGCAACGAGTAGGGATACTGAGGCTTGTTCATGACCAGGGCGCTTGGCTTCTTGTCGACGTCCGCCAAGCTGAAGATGGTCATGCCTTCGAGGGCGTCGATGCCAGTGTCGAAATCGCCGAAGCCGAAATCGCCCACCGCGTCGCCGCTGCCTGGATTGAGGGCCATTTCCAACTGGGAAAGGGTCATTGGAGGGGGCGGTTCTTCCATCTCCGGCTCTTCCACGTCCTTCTCGTCTTCCGGCGGGGGCGGTTGCTCTTCCGGCGGGGGAGGAGGCGGAGCGATGGAGGAGTCTTCCGTGGTCACGGTCACGCTATCGCTGGCGTACTTGCCAAGGTAGTGCATGAAAGGGAGGAAAGCGAACACGATCAGGGTCATGATCACTGCCATGATGCCATTGACGGCGGCGTTGCCCTTCTGATCGGATGGTACGTAATTTGTGCTCATTTCAGCTATCGGTGTCGTTTCGGTGAGATTTCTAGTCGGTGGATTAGTTCACCTGGCTGCGGAAGTGCTGGAGCGAAATGCTCTCCAAACGAACGAGGAAGCTTTCGTAGTCGATGACCTTCTGCTTGAGGAAGTAGACGAAAATGTAGCCCGGGATGGCTAGGCAAAGGCCCATCTGGGTGGTGATGAGGGCGACCTGAATACCGCCTGCCACGATGCTGGTGGTGCTTTCGGAGCCGCCGAGAGCGATGCCGTAGAAGGTGGTCAACATACCGAGCACCGTACCGAGCAGACCCAGTAGCGGAGCGGTGTTGATCATGATCTGGAGAAACGTGATGTTGTGCTGCAAGCGAGGGATTTCGGCGGTGCGGATCTCTTCGAAGCGGCTCTGAATGTCGCTGAGCGAACCTACGCCGTCCTGCGAGTAGCGGATGATCTCTCCCACGGTGCCCTTCGCCTTGCTGGAGTCCTTGACCCAGGCCTCGCAGGTTTCGATGGAGGTCTTCTTGTGGTTGCCTCTCATGAAGAATAGGAGGAGGCGGGCTCCCACGTAAAATGCCACCAGCCCCAGGAGGAAGAGGGGGATCATGATCCAGCCACCGGAGAAGATGATCGAAATGGCTTCGTTAAGGGTTTGCATGAATGAATTTTCCATCGAGGTATATGCTATGATTGCAAATCGCTCGTAGCGCGCCTCCCGCCGGTTCGCGTCTGTGGGGTCGTTCTTTGGGGAAGGGGGGTGCTAAGATCCGATTTGGATGTTGGTTGAAATAGCGCTTGCCCGAGCGAGTCAAGCGTATCCCTGTGGAGCGAAGGGGCTCTCGCCACCCCGTTCTCAGACGGATTCGCAGACCTCGGAAAAGCCGCCCGGCCGTGTCCGACCGGAGCTCTATTAAGCTATCTCCTACATTTGTACGTCAATCTCGTTTTTGCGCTAAAAGCGCTAAGGGCGCGATTTTGGGACAAGCCCGAATTGGAGAGGAGCGCAGCGCCAAAAGCGGTCTAATCCAGGTCGGTCGGCCGGCCGTTCTCGATGCGCTTGAGCAGAACCGAGAGTTTGCTCAGGTGCTCGGGGCTCTCGATCTGCGGGTTTTTCACGATATCCGGTACGGAAAGCCGCTCGCCGTAGGTGAGCTGATTGGACTTGCGATCGGGCAGCAGAAAACCGCCTTCGAAGGTGGCGCCGGCGTAAAGGCCTTCGGTGTCGGTGTAGGCGAGCAGATCGATCCCCTCTCCGATGCGAGCCTCGAAGGTCGAACCGGTGGGGCCGCGCGTCACGGTGGCGTCCACCCCGATCTGGAACTTCGCTTTCTCCAGCATGCGCAGGCTCTCGGTGTTCATGATGAGCAGCACCACGTTGAGGGTCTGCACGCCAAGCTGAAGTCCGCCGCTGATCTCCCCGGTCTTGATCCAGGCCGGCGCGCTCCACTGGTCGTCCTGATCTTTGATCATGGCGATGCCGAACCCGCCTTTGGCTCCGAAGATCACCCCTGCCTCGTACTGGCGCAGGATGATGATGCCGCGAGCCTTGCTCATGATGTTGGCAGGGATCTTGGAATCCTCCTCGATTTGCAGCATTTCGAGGGACTTGACGATGCGGGCGGAGCGCCTGAGGAGCTTCGCCTGATCCTTCTCCACGTCGCCGGCGCTCGCGAGAGGAAGCGTCGCGAGAGCGATGAGTGTGAGAAGAAACGCTTTGAATGGCTTGCGTGACATGGAGCGAGAGAGCGGTGCAGGGATCGTAGCAGGATCCCGCATCTTCACGCGCGTTCAAGCTTTCATTGCGCGACGACGAACCACCGCGGAGCCGTAAGCGGCGGCGCCGATGGCGTTTCGCACGGCTCCTTCGTGTCCGTTCGGGACGGGTTGGACCATCCGTTCGGGAGGGGCGATTCGGTGGCTCCTAGGGCGAGATGGTGAAACCGGCCGGCGTGGCTTGCCCGGGGATCTCGATGATTCCCAGCTCGAAGGCGCAGCGCGTCAGCTCCACGGCGCTCCGGGCGTCCAGTTTCTTCATCAAGTTGGCCCGATGGGCTTCAATGGTTTTCACGCTCACTTGCAGCATTTCGGCGATCTGCTTGGTGCTGAAGCCTTCGGCCACCGCTTGCAGCACTTCGCGCTCGCGGTTGGAGAGTCGGCTTTTCTTCTTGGCGATGGAACTGCCTCCTAGATGCGATTCGCGCAGCAGGCTGGCGCACAGAGGGCAAAGGTAGCCGCTCCCGCTTTTGACTTCCCTCAACCCCTCCTTGAGTTTGGCAGCAGGCGAGTTTTTCGAGACGATGGCATGGCAGCCTAGCTCGAGAAGCTCTCGGATGGAATCGGGGGTGAAGTTCGAGGAGATGGCGACGAATTGGGTGTCAGGATGCTTTGGACCGAATTGTCGGAGGATTTCGATTCCGTTCAGTCCGGGAAGGAAGAGTTCGAAGATGACGATATCCGGTGTTTCCTCTTCGCAGAGTTTAAGTCCGGATCTGCCATCGGAAGCCTCCCCAACGACCATTATGCCCGGAACGCTCAAGGCCATGGATGCTACGAGATCGCGCAGCATGGTCTGGTCCTCGATCACGACCAAGCGATTGGTTTGGTTGCTTAGCTGGCTCATACGATGTTTCGAGTTGGTGTTTAGTATGCATTGTTCGGCTCAGGCGAGTTGGATAGTCGCAATGATAGCACGGATGGATTTCTAGTGAAAAATGCGCAGGTAAGAGTCTGGTTGTCGGATCTGGATACACTGAGTCCCCGACAGACCTTACGCCTAAGGGAATTAGGCTGAATAAGGAGGGTTGTCAAAGTGGATTAACAGGTTTTTTAAATTCGAATGGCGTCAGAGTTTTGCTAAAATTCGCGGAGTAGTTCGCTATTATGAACTTACTCGGTTGATTAGGGAATTTTATGGAAATGAGAGAGGGGAAACAAATGCGAGATCGCGGCGCGGCGCCGGTGCCGAAAGGGGCGAGTTTTTACATACTTTCCGCATCCCTTAAGGTACTAGCACGTTCTGAGCCAGATGCCGACAGCTCCCGGTATCCCTGGATTAAGGAGGATCTGGCAGATCTTTTATGCCGTCAGGGCTACAAACTTGAGCAGGTAGGTGAGTTCCTGTGCCAGCTCGAGGGCTTGTCCGGCGAGAGATCGGGACGCGACACGCTAGGGTTTCCCCGGGGGGAAACGATTTTCGAGGCTCGAGAGCTCTTTCGGGAACCGCGTTTGATCGGGCTTTTCGCTCAGGATCGCTCCGCGGGCGAGGCCTCGGTGGATCGAGCTGGGCTCTGGGAATGGGCCCGCGAGCAAGCGACGGCGCTTGGTTTGACCGCTCGGCGCGACGGAGGACTTTCCCTGCTAAAGACCCTGGTGGTGGATGCCAAGGAGGCCGCGGCGGAGTACAGCTCGATCATGCTGCGAAAGCTCGGCTGCAAGGTGCGGCTGGCGAGCTCTGCGGGCGAAGCGCTGGCCCTGGCGAAAGGAGTGGCTTTCGATCTGGTGATGGTGGACAACGCGATTCCGGGCTTGGGAGCCCTGGACATGAGCGATTTGCTGGCTCGTCGGGCCCGTGAGCATTGGGGATACGAGCCGTTGGTGGTTCTCCTGACCGAGCACGAGCGCGAGTTGGATGGCTTGGGAAGTCGGCTTGTTCTCGAGAAGCCGGTCGCCTTGAACGAGCTGCGCCAGATCGCCTATCGCGCCAGCGAGGCGAGGGAAGGCCGACAGGTGGAGGGGGCCTTTCTGCACGAGCTTCCGGTGATCGAGCTGGGGGCTTGGCAGGACGAGGGGCCGCTGCTCACGCGACTGGCCCGCGCTTTGGTGGCTCAGGGGAAGGAGTTCGCGGGAAAGTGCTCGAAAGCGTCTTCGACGGAGGAGGAAGGCCTGGACCTCGAATTGGAGGTGCGCTCCTTGAAGAACGGTGCGGACATTCTGCAGGCCCGCAGGCTGTCGGCGGTCTGCCAGGGGTTGCTCGATCAGCTCGAGGAAGGAACCGACAAGCCCCTTGCGGTGTTTCTCGAGCCTTTGCTAGGGGAAATCGAGCGGTTTCGCAGCTACGCGATAGGTAGAGGGCTCTTGCGAGACGAGGAAACGGGGCGTTCGGGGTAGCGATTATCGCTTTTTCGCCTGCTCGCCGCTTAATTTGGGTTGATTTGGGGTCTGCCAGTCGTATCCAAGAACTCCTTATGGCAAAATCTTCTTCTTCCACCAAGGCCAATGCGGCTTTCATGAAACCTGTAACTCCCGACGCAGCCCTTTCCGCTGTCGTTGGAGCTGACCCACTGCCGCGCACGGAATTGACCAAGAAACTTTGGGACTACATCAAGGCGAACGACCTTCAGAATCCCGAGAACAAGCGCGAGATCATCGCGGACGCGAAGCTCAAGGAAGTTTTCGACGGCAAGGAAAAAGTCTCCATGTTCGAGATGACCAAGCTGGTCTCCAACCACCTCGTAAAGTAGTTTTCGAGATCCCTTTTCAAACGAAAAGCCCGGGGCGAGCGCTCCGGGCTTTTTTGTAAGAGTCGACTGAGTTGAGGGTCGGCGTCTGTGGGGTCTTTCGACAGGTTTAGGGTTCCTTGCGCCGGGCGCTAGGGGACAAAGCGTGTTGGTGTTGTTTGGGGTCGGACGTGGTGGGGACTCTACCTCGTAATGCGGGATACGTCAAGGGACGCGCGGTTTTCTTCGGAGCCTTCCAGCTCGCTCTTCCAGTCTTTTGGAAAGCTCAGCGTGGAAAGCACGGGCAGGTGATCGGACGCGAAGCAGCGCAGCACCTCGGTGCGCTCGGCATGATAGGGCTGGGCGAGCAGGATGAAATCGAGTCCCCGGGAGGGGAAGTGGGTCGGAAAGGTGCGTTCGCTGCGCGGGACGTAGTCGTAGTTTTCCGCGTCCGCTGAGCGGTTTATCAGCTGGTGGACCGCGTCCTGCAGCGAGCGGGAGCTGGTGTTGAAGTCGCCGCAGATCAGCGGTGGCAGATGATAGGGATCGGCGAGGCTACGCTGGTGGATGGAGCTGAGCAGCTGGTCGATTTGGCGAAGGCGGGAGCGGCGGGAGCGGAAGTCGAGATGCAGGTTGATGACGTCGATCTGGGTGTTCTCGATCTTGAAGCAGGCTTCGAGGAAGCCCTTCTCCCCCAGACGCTTGGATCCGAAAGGGACCACCTTCCAAAACAGGGGCGGGTGCTTGGAAAGAAAGGCGTTTCCGTAGGCCAGAGGCTTGGCGCCTTCGCGGCGATTGTGGATGCCATGGATCGAGTAGGGGTAGTCCGTGGCGGATTGCAGGTAGTCGAGTAGATTGATGTGTCGGTTCCAATGCGAGGAAGCGTCGATCTCCTGCAGGGCCACGATATCGGGCTGATGCTTGCGGATGATGCTGGCGATGCGGTCGAGATTGCGGAAGAGCCCCTTCGCCCGGTTGAAGCCTTGGTACAAGGAAAGTCCGCGGCCGTGGGCGATGTTGAAAGTCATCAAGCTGAAGCTTTTCTGTTTCTCCTCCATAATTCGTCTGAACGTTCCAACAGCATAGCTGATTCCGCGCGAGAGGAAAGGGATGCCTCATCTTTACCCATCGAAAAATCTGGAGCTCGCCAGCCCGGCGCCCTTGGATGGCAGCGAAGTCGACGCCTCTCTGGCGGAGACCAACGCCCAATCCTACGCCAGTCGCCTTTGTGAATTCCTTCGGAGATCTCGATATACATCTTAAGATTCCGGACCTTTGGCAGCAGCAGGCATTGCGCTTGCTCAAGGAGGGCGGCGATGTGGTGGTGAGCGCCCCCACCGGCGCCGGAAAAACCTATCTGGTGGAGCTGATCGCGGAATCGCATCGCCACGGCCAGATCGTGTTGGCGGTGCCCACCAGAGCCTTGGCCAACGACAAGCTCAGGGAGTTTCGGGCCAAAGGCTGGCGCGTGGGCATCGTGACCGGCGACGTGACCATCGATCCGGAGGCTCCGGTAGTGGTGGCGACCCTCGAGACGCAGAAGCCCCGGTTTTTGAAGGGGGAAGGTCCGCAGCTCTTCGTGATCGACGAGTATCAGATGATCGGGGACTCGGTGCGCGGGGTCAATTTCGAGTTGTGCGTCGCTCTGGCGCCTGTCCGCACGCAGCTGCTGATGCTCAGCGGTAGCGTCTCCAATGCGCAGGATATCGTTTCCTGGCTCGATCGCCTCGGTCGCAAAGCCTCTCTGGTCCAGCTCGACAAACGTCCCATTCCCTTGGAGGAGATCCATATCGACGCCCTGTCCGCCTCCCCGCCCCGCTCGGTGACCGGGTTCTGGCCGCGCTTGATCGCCAAGGCCTTGATGGCGGATTTGGGACCGGTCCTGGTTTTCGCTCCGCAGCGAAAGAGCGCCGAGGGGCTGGCGCGTCAGTTGGCAGGAGCGCTGCCCATCGAAAAGCCGCTTCACCTCAGCCCGGAGCAAAAGCGGCTAGCGGGCGGCACGCTGGAAAAACTGCTCTCGAAACGCGTCGCCTTTCACCACAGCGGCTTGAGCTATCAGCAGCGAGCGGGCCTAGTGGAGCCGCTGGCTAAAGCAGGACAGTTGCGTATCGTGGTCGCCACCACCGGGCTGGCGGCTGGAGTGAACTTTTCCATGCGATCGGTGCTGGTGACGGAAAGCCAGTTCACCCTCGGTCATGCCCAGCAGCTGATCAGCCCGGACGAGCTGCTTCAGATGTACGGACGAGCGGGGCGCCGCGGACTGGATACCGTCGGATATGCGTTGACGGCTCCCGATCGTCCGCGCCTCCGAGATGGAAAGCCGCGCCCGGTTCGACGCCCGAAGCTATTGGACTGGCCAAGCTTGATCGGCATCCTGGACGCTGCGTGCCGAAAGGGGGAGTCGCCTCTAGAAGCTGCTGTGGACGCGTGCGGGCGCTTGTTCAACGAGTCCGCCCTGTCCGTCGGCGTTGAGCATTGTATCCAGGTTCCTGATATGCCCTGCGGTTTGATGGTCGATGCGGAAAGGGCGCGCTACGCCCAGCCGGAGAGCGTGGAAATCCTCAACTCCCAAGGGGCATGGGAGCCGAGGCAGGCGCCGCAAACGCTTCCGTTGTCGGATTGCTACGCGAAAGGAGAATCTGGCTGGCGGCCAGCTCTCGCCGATCGAGCTTTCGTGGAGTCCTTAGGAGAGGGGAAGGTGGTCAGGCTTTCCGAGGAAGGAGAGCGGGAGCTGTGGGGCAAGCGCTTGTCCATCGGATTTCTCGATCGAAAACGAAAGGACGTGGTTTCGCTGGCGGGCTGGGTCCGCGAAGCGTTCGCCAAAGCTGGTAGGGATCTGGCTAAGCGGCAGGATTTTGAGACGCTTGGGACGCTCGAGTGGGAGGCTGCGGTTGGATGCGGAAAACTCGTGGCCTTGCGTCGCGAAGGCTTTCGTGTCGCTGGTCTGTTCGATTTGAGCGAGAAGGAGGCGCAGGCGGATGTGGACGTTTTCGGCAAGGCCTTGGTCCAGGTGGAGACGCGAAAGGCTTACCCGGTCGAGTGTCAGAACTGTCCCCAGCACGCCGTCTGCGAGCAGGATCTCAGTCGAGCCCGTTCGGCCGCTCTGTGCTGGAGGCAGCTCAGTCTGATCGAACCCAATGGCGTTCCCACGCTGAGGGGGCAGATTTTCAGTCTGTTTCAAGGAGGTGAGGGCTTGGCTGTCGCTGCCGCCTTGGAGGATCATAGCTATTCGGTCGACGCCATCGCGCACGATATCGCCAATCTGAGAGCAGGGTATCGGTTTGACGACTACAGCCAATACAGTCACCGGCTCGCTAGAGCTTGTCGGGTAGCGTATTCAGATCGCAGCTACGAAGGATATTTGAAGCATGGATTGCCCCCGCAATATGGGGAAGGGGCCGCGGAGGTGATTGCGGAATGGATGCAATCCGGTGGAAAAGGGCGTCAGACGCTGAGCGAGAACCTGCGCCTCGGTGACGTGCAGCGAGCGCGCCAGGAGTGGCTGAGCCTGCTTCGCCACATCGTGAACGCGCCGCCGCTGCAGTGGGAGCGCTGGCTCGAACTGCAGTCGAGCGCCTCATCCATCTTGGAAACGGACGATCAGCGGCTATTGATCGACGACCTGCCGCCCCTTGAGCCTTTGCAGACGTCGAAGGTGAACCATCAGTTGAGGTTTCCGAGAAAGTGGTAGGTCCGTCGAGCGCGAGGCGCCAAGGGCCCTAGAGCGTTTCGATGGTCCAGGTCCATTGGCCCGCTTCGGGGAATCGAAGCCAGCCGAAACTGCTTTTCGATCCTCCGCGTGGACTGGTGATCGCTCCAGGATTGAGTAGGAGCGTATCCCCCGAGCGTTCGCGTAGCGGCTGATGCAGGTGCCCGTATAAGATGGCGGATACGCCGGAGACGCCCTCGCTGGGTGGCAGGTGCTGCAGGCGAAATCGGTGGCCGCCTCGCTCGAATTCGAGGCGCTGCGGCCATTGGCCGAAGGGATCGCAGTTCCCGCAGACGATGGCGAGATCCGCCGGCAGGTACTGCAATGGCTCGATGGTCGAGGGGTGGGTGACGTCCCCTAGGTGCCAGATTTCATCGGCCTTCGCCAGGCGTTTTACGAGGCGGTCCGGGAGGCTGCCATGGGTATCGGAGATGACTGCGATCTCAGGGAGTTTCACGACTGAGACCTTCCTTGCGTTTGAGCAGAAGAGCGAAGCCTGCGATGAACACGACGAGCACCATGCTGACCCAGTAGCCATCCGCTACGCGCGTGGTGCCGCTGAAGGAGCTCGCCTGATCGGTGGTGACGAAGGCGGAGCCGAACAGCTTGATGGTGAAGACCCAGCCGGCGTGAATGGCGATGCTGGCCCACAGGTTTCGACCCAGCAGGAACACCTGATGCAGAGCCACGCCCACCAGGAAGATCGCCAAGAGGTACTTCAAGTCGAATTCGGTGAAGACTGCGACGGCGGTGCCAAACGCGATCTGGGCCGCCTGCGCCGCTCCTATTTCGCTCGGGGCGAGGTGTCCCAATGCGAACTCAGGGGTTTTGAAGTGCAGAAGAGCGAAGAAGAAGGATGAGCAAAGAAGCGCTGGCAGCGGTTTCATCGCTGTATAGAACATTCTGAATACAAGCCCGCGAAAGACGATTTCCTCCAGCGTTCCGATGAGCAGGGCGGCGAGGATGGCGTCGTCGGCCTTTTTCAGAAGAAGGCCTGCGCTCCACTCCGGATTGATGGCGAATGCTCCGGTGGCGGTGTTGAAACCATAGATGATGAAGATCATGGCGATGCCGCTGACGAACCAGAGGCCGAAGGTGGCAGCGAACGGCTTTGCGAACCCGATCGCTCGGAAGCTGGTTATGCGACATTTGACGAAGAGGTAGGGCAGCAGAAACAGGACGCTTACCCAACGGGCTCTGTCGAAGAATTTCGGATACGGCTTGCTGGCGAGGTAGCTGCTCGCGTCGGGGTCGACGAAATGGGTGATCTTGAAGGCGATCAAGCTGAGCACGGCTCCGGATATGAGGGAGCCGAAAAAGAGCAGGGCTAGCAGCCAGATCCCTTTGAGCGAATACTGATCCTCTCCCAAGTCGTAGAGGATGTGCCTGCGGTCGCGTGTCATCTGCTGCGGAAAGCGGCCCTATTGGCTCTCGTACTCGCCCTCGCCGATTTTTTTCAGGACCTTGAAGCCGGCGGCCTTCGAGTCGCTGACCGACGGTTTGCGAAGGATCTTCATCTGCGGAGCGGTCAAGCTCGGTCCCCGGTCGATTTCCTGCCCGCATTTGGGGCACTCGATGGGGTCGGGCTCGTTGGCGGATAGCGAAATCTCAAGCTCGCCGCGGCAGAGCTTGCAGCGTCCGGATTTTGGCCTGAAGCGCTGCAGTGGCATGGGAAAAACTAGTTCGCTTCCGGGCGAGCGAAGCCGGCTCGGATCTGCTCGGCCGTCATCAGCGTTTGGATGTATTGCTGAGCGGACATGCGGGCGTAGGCATTGTTGAGCGAGGAGGCGACCTGCTCGTACTGCTCGTCGCTGCGGTCGATTTCGGGAACCTCCTTCTCGAGCACGTAAACGTAAGCGCCTTGGTTGTTTTGTCCGAGGCGCACGAAGTCGGATACCTCGGATTCTTCCATGTCGACGAGGGTGGAAAGCAGACGACGATCCATATCTTCGGCGGGTTCGGAGAGGGAGAAATCGGTGTAGGAAGTCACTTCCAGGCCGGCTTCCTCCGCCGCGGCCCCGAAGGCCTCCTCTCCAGTCGCGGCCGCTTCGAGCGTCTGCTGCAGCTCGACGGCGTAGTCCGCCCGAGCCTTGCGCAGAGCTTCGCGCTGCACGTCGGAGGCGACGCGTTCGCGGATGGTTTCCAGCTTCGGAGTGACGGAGGCGATCTCGTCCTTGTAGAAGATGACGATGGCCCGATTTCCGTTGAGGATCGGTTCGGAGTAGTAGCGATCCGGAGTCAGGTCGAACGCTTGCTCGACGATGTCGCGGCCCCAGGTGGTGCCGATCGGGGTTTCGTTTTCCGCGAAAGGCGGCGTGTTTTTCATTTCGAGGTCGAGTTCGTCAATGACCAGGTCGAAGCCTTCCGAGCCGAGCGAGAGCTCGTTGTCGATGATGTCCAGGACCAGGTCATGGGCTCGTTCCAGAGCCAACTCGCGGGCCTTTTCCATGCGGTAGTCCTGGCGGACGGCTAGGCGAGCCTCTTCGAAGGTCACCGGCTCAGGCTGAGCGGCCTCTTCCTCGCCTTCGGCAGGTTCTGCGGGGGCAGGTTGATAGCGATCGTAGTTGTCCTCGAAATAGGTGATCAGCTCGTCTTCGGTGGGCTGCACTCCGTCGACGAAGCGGCTGGCGTCGATTTCCACATAGTCCACGGAGCGTCGGACAGGGGTTTGGTAGGTGAAGCTGTACTGCTCGTAGTGCTCCTTGATCTGCTCCTCGGTGACTTCGATCTCCGGTTGGTAGGCGTTCAGGTCGAGCTTGGCCACCATGACGTCCCACTTGGCGAGTCGTTGGCTTAGAGCGTTGAGCACTTCGGATTCCTGCGCGAAGCCAGCTCCGGAGAGGACCGAGTAGACCTTTTCGATGCGGTAGTCCTCCTCAAGGATGCGACGCAGGTCGGCTTCGGTGGCGCGGCCTCCCAGCTTGAGGTTGTCTACGATCATGGTGTAGGCCTGCGGATCGAAGGCGCCGTTGCGGCCTTGGAAGATGGGGCGCGACTTCAGGAAGGCCTCCAGCTGCTTGTCGGTGGGACCCGGGATGTTGTGCTCGTTGGCGATGTGCAGAGCGGTAGCCCGTTCGAAGGGCAGGTTGGCGCTGGGGCGCATGTTTCCAGAGAGGGTGGCGCTCAGGTTGGCGTCCGTCTGGAATGCTTGGCGCTTCGCTTCGGTGTTGAGCTCCGTGTCGAAGAAACGCAGTTCCGCGAGGCGGGAGTCTCTGCTGCCTCCCATGGGCCCCTGATTGCCGATCGTGAATACGAAGGCGACGACCAGGACGACGAGGAGTACGATGAAAACGATGCGGAAATGCTTTTGAGCGTTTATTTGGAGCCAGGAGATCATAGGGAGCTAGCAATTAAAAGAGGGCTAAACTAGGCTTGGGCCCTTGCCTGTCAATGGACAAAACCAGCCCTGCGCGAGGGGGGACTCAGAGGGGAGAATCGGCAAGATCGCCGCCTTGGGGCGAGAGGAACGCGATCACTGCTGATCGCTCGATTCAGGAGCCTTGACGGGCACGACCTCGAAGCGTTCGACCAGCGTGTCGAAGGTGTCCTCTTCGAAGGCTTCCTTGCGGGCTTTGTTCAGCGCGAGGTGATAGTGCCTGACCACGGGATCGTAGTTGTCGAAATGGCTCTCGTCCGGAGCGTCGCCGTAGGACTCGAAACTGCGCTTGAAGTCGATAAGCGAAATCTTGTCGAGCGGCTTGGCAGGCTGGTAGCTGTAGGCGTGATAGGCCCCTTTTTCCGGAGGCGGAAGGGCCGAGGCGAAGCCCAGCTTGCAAAGCCGGTGCATGGCCGAGCTGGCCAGCTGTCGCGGCAAGCTGTGCATGCTCGCCAGTTCGCTGGAGGAGAGCGGGGCGTCGCAGGCTTTGAACTGGCGGCAGATCTGCGTGAACAGCAGCAGGCAAAGGCTTTCCTGGGAGGCGTGACTGAGCTCGTCCCAGGCGATTTTTCCGCTCTTGAAGCGGGCGTTTTGCACGGCGAAGGAAACGCGCCCGCCGAGCAGGAGGAACATCCAGAAGATGTAGAGTCCGATGATGAGGATCAGCGGAAGGGCCAGCGAGCCGTAGAGGGTGCGCTGCATGGCGATTCGCTCGACGTAGAGAAACGCCAAGGTGTTGTTGCCAATGAAGCTGATGACGGTGAAAACGGCTCCCACCGATGCCGCCTTCCACTCCACATGGGTATTGGGAATGAAGCGGTAGAAGAAGGTGAGCACCACGGTGATCACCACGAAGCTTGCGATTTTCGCCCCGTAGGCCGACACCCAATGGCTGAAGAAGGTGCTCCCGGGAATGCTGTCCGTGAAGGTGCTCAGCTTTTCGTTGAGAAACATGATCTCCGAGACGGTGAGGGCGATGCCAGCGAAGACGAGCACTGCTCCGAGGGTGATGATCGTCCAGTAGAGCACGATGCGGGTAGTCATGGTGCGCCCCCGAGCGACGCCCCAGATATCGTTGAAGGCGTCTTCGATAGTGATGAAAAGCTGGATGACGATCAGCACCAGTATCAGGGATCCGCCCACGCCTACCGTGCCGGATTGGCTGGCGGTTATGAATTGGGAGATCATATCCGAAAGCCCGTTGTCGGTCCCGCTTTCTTGGGCGGTGTCCTGGGCGAGCGAGACCTGGGGGGCGATGAAGGAAATGGCGTTTTCGATGGCGTGCTGAGCCATGTCCGGCTGGGTCTTGTCCAGCACGAAACCCGATACCAGAACCATCAAAGCGATCAAGGGACCGAGGCCGAGAAGAGTGCTGAAGCTCAGGGCGGCGGCCCGGATGATGATTCGGTTCTCCTTGAGACCTGCCCAGGTGATGGCCACCACGCGCATCGTGGCATAGAGCCAGCGCTTGCGTTTCGAGTAGCTGAGATCATGCCGCTTCCACATCTCCTTCTTGAGTAGGAGACTTTTGGATACGAGTTTCTGAAGTCGTGGGTTCAAGGGACTTGCGGGCCGAAGGCTCCCTTGGGAATCAGTTTAGGAAGAACTCGTAAACGTACCCCAGCAATCCGATCGCGCCGACCACCGTGCACACGATCAGGTAGCGTATCTTGACGATGGCGCTCATGAGGTAGATCGCCGCCATCAGAAGTAGATTGGAAATCAGCAGAACGGTGTCGCCGCTGGAGTAGAAGAGCATCGTTAGCAAACCGGCCCCGACGGCGGCCCTGAATCGAAGAAGTGGATACGCCTCGGTGACCTGAAGCAGCAGAAAAACAACCATCAGCAAGTCGAAGGCGGCTACCACAAGGTATGGGCTTTTCGCCATGCGAAGCACGTCGGCGCTCATCACCAGCTCGCGCTCGATGAACCCCATGGCCAGAATGGAGCCGATGAATAAAACCGTCAGGAAACGCAGCCCGAAGAAGGCTACCGCGGCTCGTTTTTCGCGCGGGGAGCGGCCGCTCGGATCGTCGGCTCGACCCTCCGCCAGAGCCAGCATCTTGGTGACTTCCAGCTTTTCGGGTTTCTCTTCCTCTTCCTTCTTCAGCTTCTTCTTTTCCTTGTCCTTCGCCTTTTTCTTTGGCTGGGACTTGGCCTTCTGGGCGGGTTCCGTTTCGCCGTCTTCAGCTTCCGACTGCTCGTCGCTTGGCGCGGTGGCGTCCGCCTCTTGATCCGCTGCCGCTTCCTCCTCGGCCTTTCTGGCGGCTTCTTCTTCCTCTAGACGGCGCCGCTCCTCCACTTCCTGGGTGCGAAGCGAGAGTTTTCGCTTTTTGGGAAAGAGTGTATCCATCATCTCCTGATTGGAGGAGATGAGCAGCCAGTTTTCGGTCTCGATGTCGTAGTAGTAGGCGGACGCGTCCAGTTTGCCCGCCTCGATCAGCGAAGCGATTTGGTCGATGTCGAACGGACCGCTGGAGTCTTCGTCGCCTTCGCGACGGATGTAATATTCTCTCATTGGCTAGGGAAGGGTAGCCAATGAGACACTGGTAAGCCCCTGAATGTCAAGGCGCCTGCGCGTCCTTGCGGTCCTATTACATTCGTTCCAAGGTAGGAATGCCTAGGAGACCTAAGCCGGTTTCCAGAACATCTAAGGTTCTTTGGCAGAGCATGAGGCGTCGGCACTTTATTCCTTCGTCTTCGACGATGACTTTGTTGGCGTTGTAGAAGGAGCTGTAGGCTCCGGCCAGCTCGAAGAGGTAGGTGCAAAGCAGGTGCGGGCGCAGGGCCTCCACGGTTTGCTGCAGCACGCCGACGAACCCGAGGATCTTGCGGGCGAGGGCCAGCTCCTCCGGGGTTTCCAATTCGCTGGCCCGAGCTGAGAGGTCCTGCAGCTGATCGGCGTCGATATTGCGGAAGATGCTCTTGATGCGGGTGGCGGCGTAGAGCAGGTAGGGTGCGGTGTTGCCTTCGAAGCTGAGCAGTTTGTCCCAAGCGAAAACGTAGTCGCTGGTGCGGTTTTGCGAGAGCTCGGCGTAGCGGATGGAGCTGGTGCCGATGGTTTTGGCGCAGGCCACGATTTCCTCCTCGCTCAGCGGAGTCTGGCCTTTTTCGATCTTTTCCGCGTTCTTCTCGCGCATCAGCTTGGCGGCTCGTTCGATGGCCTCCTCGATGAGATCCTTGAGCAAAACGGGCTCGCCGGATCGGGAGGCCATGGCCTTGCCGTTTTCGCCCATGATGGTGCCGTGAAAGACGTGGGTGAACTTTGGGAAAGTGCGACCGGTTTTCTCGAACCATTTCCTGGAAGTCAGCTCGAGCTGCTCGAAATGGTCCTTCTGGCGAAAATCGGTTTCGATTATGATGCTGGAGGCTTTGAAATGCTCCGCCCGGTAGAGCATGGTGGCGAGATCGGTGGTGGCGTAGTTGGAGGCCCCGTCCGATTTGCGGTACATGAACGGCTGGGTGGCGAAGCGCTTGTGCTCCGGATGGAAGACCACCCAAGCTCCTTCGCTCTCCTCGCCGAGGCCGCATTGTTCGAGCTCCTCGTAGACCTGCCCCACCATATTGCGGTAGAAGCTCTCGCCGAGGTAGTGGTCGAAGCGAATGTCGAAGAGTTCGTAGACGCGCTTGATGCCGTCGATGCTGTGTCGGTTGACCTGCTCCCAAAGGGCCATGCTTTCCGGATCCTCGCGCTGCAGCCTCACCAGCTCCTCGCGCGATTCCTTGAGCACGGATTCGTCCTCCGAGGCCAGCTGGCTGCCGAGCTTGTAGAGCCGCTCCAGCTCGCCGAGCGGATTGGCTTTGAGGTTTTCTTCGTCGAGAAAGCGCTTGTAGGCGTAGAAGAGGCGACCGTAGGCGGTGCCCCAGTCGCCGATGTGGTTGTCGCGAATCACGGTGGCCCCACAGAATTCCAGCAGCTTGCAGATGGACTCGCCGATGATCAGCGAGCGCAGGTGCCCGATGTGCATCTGCTTGGCGGTATTGGGCGAGCTGAAGTCGACCACCACGGTTTCCTTCTCCTGCAGGTGGGCGGAGGCCTGTTTCAGCTGTTCGGAACCGGAAAAGGCGACCAGCCAGTTCTGCAGGAAGCCCGGGGTGAGCTTGAAGTTGATGAAGCCCGGACCGGCGATGCTGATTTCCGCGTTGGCGGCGAGCTCCGGCGCGTCGGCCAGCTGGTCGACGATGGTTTGGGCGATTTGTCGAGGATTGCTCTTCTGCCGCTTGGCGTAGGGCAGGGCGCCATTGGCTTGCACGTCTCCGAAGCGCGGGTCCGCGGGGCGGATTTCAGGAGAGAAGGAGTCATCGAGTCCAGCGGCTTTGGCGGCCTCTAGGACGAGGGATTCGATCTTCTTGGCGACATCAAACCAGTCTTGCATAGGGTCGCTTAGAAAACTCCCCGCGAGGGCGCGAGCAAGCTCCGAATGGCGCATCGCCATTTAGCCGATTTCGAGAAATGCCCGTAGGAACCCCTAAAAGCGTGCGGGAGAAGCCCTTGAAAACGCCTTCAGGTTAGGGGCTTGACACGTGTGGCATAATACGCACTTCAAAATTGCCGCTTGGGCGGAAGGATTGAAAGGGCCACCAGCCTCGGATGTCTTTTCTCCTATGCGTGGCAATGGTGTGGGTGACGCTTTCCAGCGACGATCAATCGCGGGTGTGATCCCTCCGTGTCACGGGCGGCTCGAAATACGTGTCCCGTAAAATCGAAATGGTTAGAAAAACCTTAAGCAGCCGTCGTTTTATTAAGCCGAGCTACGCGTACCTCATCGAGAAAAAGCGCGAAGGTCAAGAGTTCACCAAGGAGGAAATCCGATATATCATCGACTCTATCTTAGATGGAGAGATGCCGGACTTCCAAATGGCCGCTCTCGCTATGGCTATTTACTTCCAGGGCATGTCCGCCCAGGAGACGGCGATCCTTACCGAGGAAATGATGCTATCAGGCGAGGTGATCGACCTGTCGCATATTGCCAAGCCGAAGATCGACAAGTACTCGACCGGCGGCGTGGGGGACAAGACGTCTCTCGTATTGGTGCCGTTGGCGGTGGCCTCCGGCATAGTGCTGCCCATGATGGGCGGAATCGATCAGGATTTCGCGATCAGCTCGCTCGACAAGCTCAGCTCCGTGCCCGGCTTCAAGGCCGAAATGAGCATCGACGCATTCATCGAGCAACTCGAGACCATTGGCGGAGCCATGGTGCGCCAGAGCCCGGAGCTCGCCCCGGCCGACGCCAAGCTCTATGATCTTCGCAAGAAGACCGCCACCATCCCGAGCTTGCCGCTCATCACCGGCAGCGTGCTTTCCAAGAAGCTGGCCGAAGGGGCGGAAGGTCTGGTGATCGACGTGAAGTGGGGCAACGGTTCCTTCATTCGCGACCTCGAGCAAGCCAAGCAGCTGGCTCGCAGCATGACCCGTGTCGGCCGCTCCATGAAGCGTCGCTGCGTGGCCCTGGTGACCGACATGAACCAGCCGCTCGGCGACACCGTCGGCACCGCTCTGGAGCTCAAGGAAGCCATCAAGCTTCTCAAGGGTGAAGGACCGGAAGACTTGCAGGAGCTGGTGCTCAAGCTGGGCATGGAAATTGTTCGCCTCGCGGGCGTGGCGGGTTCGACTCTCTCCGCCAAGCAGACTGTGCAACGCCACATCGAGGACGGCACCGCATTGGAGAAACTGAAGGAAATCATCGCCGCTCAGGGTGGCGACACCTCCTACATCGACGATCCGGAGAAATTCCCCGTCGCCCAGCATATCCGCAAGCTGCCCGCACCCAAGCGCGGCTACGTGCACACCATCAACGCGGCCCAAATCGCCAAGGGCGTGCACCTGCTCGGCGCCGGACCGGACGAGGATGGCAACATCGACTACGCGGTCGGCGTTTCCGAAATCAAGAAGGTCGGCACGCAGGTCAAGCAGGGCGAGCCGCTCATGATGATCCACTACAACGACGAAGCGAAGCTCGAGCAGGCTCTCGAATACTTCAAGGCCGCCTATCGCCTCGCTCCGAAGCGTCCGACTCCGCCCCCACTCATCGTGGAACGTGTCGCGTAGCGAGAGGATTTTCAGTCAAAACCCCTGTTTATCTTTGCAAAGCCAGCCGCGTCCCGCGGTTGGCTTTTTTCATTCACCGTCGCACGACCGGCGGCGCTCCGCCACGGCTGGATCACGGCCGCCCCTTGCCTTGAGGCCGTCTCACCGTGCTCAACCCGTTTTTGCAACGTTGCAAAAATAAGTTGCGCCAGCGCTTCATGACGCTCCGGCTCGGGAATTTTTTGAAGGAGGACGTTGGTCTGAAGCGTTTTACTCGCTGAACCCCTTGTACCTCGTTTCATGAAAACGCTTACCCTATTGTTCGCCTCGCTGCTTGCTGCCGTGGTCTCGGCCCAGGATCATTTCGATGTGCCCAAACGCACTCAGTTCATTGAGTTGAGCTCGGAGATTACGGGCATGGACTACGAGATCATGATCCTGCTTCCGACAAGTTATGAAGCTTCGCCGGATGCGTCATACCCCGTTTTGTACCTGACTGACGCCCAGTGGGACATGACGCTTGTTAATAGTATCGTCGGAAAGCTTAACTACGACAAGTCGCTGGTCGAGCTGGTGCTTGTTGGGATTTCCTACCAAGGGGCGGATGCCGATTACGACGACCTGCGCATGCAGGATTTGAGTCCCAGCCAGGTCGGTCAGTTTCACTCGAAATCTGGCGGCGCGGGGCGATTTTTGGCTTTTCTCGAGGAAACGCTCATCCCCACCGTGGAGGCGCGCTATCGGATCGATCCGGAAAAACGAGCGTTGGGCGGGGTCTCGATGGGTGGCTTGTTCACGCTCTACGCCATGTATGAGAAACCGGAGCTTTTTGATCGTTTCATTTCCATCAGTCCGGCCACGGTGTGGGATGATGGCTACATATTCCGCAAGGACGAAGCCTTCGCTCAGTCTGGCGCTCCCTTGCCGGTTCGGCTTTTTCTGTCCTATGGCGGCGGCGAGTACTCGGCCTACAGCGAGCCCATCGCGAAGTTTCAAACCGTCTTGATGCAGCGGGCTTATGAGGATTTCGCTCTCTTGAACTGGACCATGGAAGGCGAGCGGCATGGCGGGGTGGCAGCGGAGGGTTGGACGCGTGGTCTGCGCTGGGCGTTTCGCGACATCACCCCGTACCGTCCGGGACCCATGGAGGAGCTGCTTGCGGGCTCGGCGGCCGGGCAGGACGAATAGGGCGACGAGGGCCTCTACGATTTCGATCCTCGCTGGATTTCCGGATGTTGGTTTCGGGAAAGCGCTTCCGATCTCTCGCCGGAAAACGAGACCTTGGGGCGCGACGCGGCGAGCGGCCTGTAATTTCTTGAATTCTGCGGAGCTTGCTGCCACTAAGCCAAGCCCATGAAGCAACGCTCCCTCCTGCGCGAAGTATCGATCAAAGGCTCCTCCCTCCACACGGGCGACAAGGTTCAGCTCACCCTAAAACCCGCCCCTGCGAATTCCGGCATCAGCATCAGACGCGTGGACCTGCACGACAAGCCGGTCATCAAGCCGCACATCTCTCAGGTGACGGATCTGGTTCGCGCCACCACGCTGACTTCCGGCCATGCCAAGGTGCACACTGTGGAGCACATTTTGGCGGCCTTGCACGGCATGGGCATCGACAATGTGGAAGTCGAGATGGACGCCAGCGAACCGCCAATCCTCGACGGTTCTTCCAAGGGCTATGTGAACATGATCCTCGAGGGAGAGATCGTGGAGCAGGACGCGGATCGCCAGTATTTCGAGCTCGACCAGCCCATATCCGTCTCCAAAGGAAACTCCTCTTTGATCGCCTTGCCCTACGACGGGTTTAAGATCTCCTGCACCTCCGCCGACGATCGCGGCATCCATACCCAGCACCTCTCCATCGAGATCGATCCGGACGTCTTTGCCACTCAGATCGCCGCGGCCCGCACCTTCACCGTTTACGAGGACATCGAGGAGTTGCTCAAGCTGGGCAAGATAAAGGGGGGCAGCCTGGAAAACGCCATCGTGCTCAAGGACGACAAGATCATGTCCAAGGAGCCGCTGCGCTTCGAGGACGAGCTGGTGCGCCACAAGATTCTCGATGTCATCGGCGACGTGCTGCTGCTTGGCAAGCCGCTTAAGGCTCACATCGTAGCGGTTCGCCCGGGTCACGCCATCAATGCGGAGCTCACCGCCAAGCTCGCTCAGCGCATGGAGGACTTGGCCAAAGGGGAGAAGAAGCCCGCCGAAAAGCCGAAGGCCGCTAGGATCGAGGAGGAAACGCAGCTCGACATCCGCCGCGTGATCGAAACCCTGCCGCACCGCTATCCATTTCTGATGATCGACCGGGTGACGGAGTTTCGCGGCGAAGACGAGCTGACCGCCATCAAGAACGTCACCATAAACGAACCGTTTTTCCAAGGCCACTATCCTGGCCAGCCCATCATGCCCGGCGTGCTGCAGATCGAAGCCATGGCTCAAGCCGCGGGCATCCTGATGCTGCGCAAGATCAACCAGGAGGGGAAGACCGCGGTGTTCATGAGCGTGGACAAAGTGAAGTGGCGTCAGAAGGTCGTACCCGGCGATCAACTACGCATCGACATCAAGCTGCTCAAGGTGATGCGCGGAAAGATCGGCACCGCGGCGGCGACATGCTACGTCGGGGACAAGGTGGCCTCCTCGGGTGAACTGAAGTTCATGATCCTTGACGAGGGCGAGGACGTTTAGCGTATCCAAACAATTGATAAAAGCCCCATGAGCGCGAATATCCACCCCACCGCCGTCGTCGATCCTCTCGCAAAAATCGCTGAGGATGTGGAAATCGGCCCGTATGCCGTCGTCGGTCCCGAGGTCACCATCGGACCGGGCACCAAGATCTGGCATCACGCCACCATCTGGGGCCTCACGGAGATCGGCGCCAAGTGCGAGATCTACCCGTACTGCAGCATAGGCATGCAGACCCAGGACCTGAAGTTCAAAGGCGGCAAGCCGGGCGTTAGGATCGGAGATCGCAACGTGTTTCGCGAATACGTCTCCATCAACGCCGCCACCAACGATGGCGATTTCACGGTGATCGGAAACGACAACTACATTCTCGCTTACGGCCATGTCGGCCACTGCTGCAAGATCGGCAACCACCTCATCGCCAGCAACGGCATCGCCTTCGCCGGTCATGTGCATGTGGGCGATCATGTGACCATCGGTGGAGGCGGCACTGCGATCCACCAGTTCTGCCAGATCGGAGACTACTCCTTCATCGGAGGCTGTTCGAAGGTGGAGCAGGATATCCCACCCTATATGCTAGGAGATGGAAACCCGGCCAAGATTCGCATGTTCAACAAGGTAGGGCTGGAGCGAAACGGTTTCACTCCGGAACGCATGTCGGTGGTTAAGTTTCTCTTCAAAACCTTTTATCGAGAGGGCCTGAATCGTCAGCAAGCCATCGAGAAGGCTCGTAGTAGCGAATTTTCGGATACGGCGGACCTGCAAGCCTACGTGGCGTTCGTGGAAGCTTCGGAGCGCGGAGTGACCGGCGGCAGCAAGTAAGCTGGCGCGGACCGTGCCGCTATGGCTGAGGCGTCTCGACCACCGGCACCACGATGGTCTTGTGAAGCGACACCGCGGTCGCTTCGCCGTCCTTGATGGGGGGCTCGAATCTCCATTTGCGAAAGCGTTGCAGAGCCAACTGCTCGCCTTCGTCCTGAGGATCCGAGAGGAGTCGAGGCAGCCTCACGAATCCTTCCTCGTCCACGATGAATTCCACGTCGATGCTGACGCGATCCTTTCGTTTCTTGTCGACATATATCGGATACACTTCGCGCAATGCGAGCGGCGACTCCAAGCTTTCCGGGTCGGCCAGCAGCTCTTTCACTTCATCGGGATCGAACTTCTTGCTGGCGGCGGACATGATGTTGAGCTCGACCGCGCGATCGGGCAGGAAAGTCCACTCCACGGAAAAGACGCTGCCCACCGGCATGCCGTTTTCGATCTTCGGTTCGAAGGACCAGTCTCTCAGCGCATCGATCAAGGCCGGCCCAAACCAACGCCCGTTGTGCGCCACGGTGACGAAATCGCTCGGTTGTCCGAGGTCGTCGACCCAGAACAGCACCTTGGCGTAGCCTTGGCTGATGCCCTGGTTCAGGGCCCCCGCGGGGTAGATCGGCTCGAAACGGCGAGTGACGCGCGCCGGATGATCCTCGTCGTTGGCGCTGGCGAGCGCGGAGAAGACGCTCGCCGTGGCGAGCAGCAGAAGTAAGATGGGAGTCGCTGGCTTTTTCATGGGGCAGGAATGGAATCTTTGTCAAAATGCACAGTAGTGCAATTCTAAAGGTTCGCTTCCGGCATTTGCGAAGGGGCGCCGGGCGCGGAATCTAGAAAAGGTCGAGCTGTTCCTGGTCGGGCGCCGACTTGGCGCGGTCGCTTTCGAAGTCGGGCAGCTGCGGCAGCAGAGGGTTCACTTTCGCTAGCTGCTGGTGGAGTCTGCGGGCGACGAACGGCGCATAGGCATCGTCTGCGGCATGGGCGAAGATGTAGGGTCGTTTGCCCTCAAGTATCCACTTATTGATAACGGGCGCCCATTCCTTTATCCAGACGTGGTTCTTGTCGGAATCGTTTCGTCCGATGAAGCGCAGCATAGGGTGCTGGCTGATGGCGACGCGGCGGATGGGCATCTGCGGCTTGCGCTCCATGGCGGACTGCTCCTCGTGGTCGTCGGCTTCCTGCGAGAAGAGTGGGCGACTGTCGAAGATGACCTTGTCCATTCCGAGCGTCTCCAGCAGATCGTCCAGGCGCTTTTCGTTGTCGCCTTGATCGTACCAGCTGATGTGCCGAGGCTCGACCGCGAAGGCGTAGTCCTTGGGCAGCGCTTTCAGGTACTTGGTGAGCGTATCCAGATTGTTGATATTGAAAGATGGCGGGAGCTGGAGGAAGGAAAGACCGAGCTTGTCGCCGTCGGCCAGGGTTTCGAGCACCTTGAAGAAGGCTTTGCTTTCCTCTTTTGCGGAGTGCAGGCGGCGTTCGTGGGAGATCGCCTTGGGAAATTTCGGGGCGAATCGGAAGGAGGGGGCGGATTCGGCCATCCAGCGCTCCAGGGTGGCCGCTGGGGGCAGGGCATAGAACAAGGTGTTTCCCTCCACCGTGTTGAAAAGTCGCGAGTACTTGCGCAGCAGGTCGGCTGGGGCAGTCCCGTCGGGGAACACGGTCCCGATCCAGTCGCGATTGGACCATGCTGGACAGCCGAGGTAGTAGGGAAGTTTTGCAGGCATGGGAAACGGGCGTTGTCTGGATATAAAAAAAGAGAGGGGAAGCGCTTGGCTTCGACCCTCTCGTGAGTGGTTTCGCTACTTCTTGTAGACTTCGGCTGGATCGAAGAGCGGCTCGCCTCCGTCGTAGATCAGTTCCACGCCATCGAGCTTGCGATAGAAGCAGGACTTGTAGCCGGTGTGGCAGGCGGCCCCTTTTTCGCCGATGTCGACCTTGATAAGAATCACGTCCTGATCGCAGTCGGTGCGCAGCTCCTTGACCCATTGGATCTGGCCTGAGGACTCGCCCTTCACCCAGAGCTTTCCGCGGGAGCGGCTGAAGTAGGTGGCCTTGTTGGTTTCGATGGTATGTCGCAGGGCTTCTTCATTCATCCAGGCGAACATGATCACCTCGTTTGTATGGACCTCGGTGGTGATGCAGGGAATGAGGCCGTTCGCGTCGAACTTCGGCTGAAGCTTTAGGCCTTTTTCAATCTCCTCCTTCGAGGTGCGTTCGTGAATGCATGTTTGTGACATAACGGGGTCGAATCAACCGAAGGCCCTTGGAGATGTAAAGTCGGGAAATCGAAGCCATCGGTCCGACTGATAGCCCGAGGACTCGCCCGGCTCCGTAGGGTGAGCGAAGGCGGCCAGCGAGGAAAGCTCCCTAGAAGCTGGCTGCAGTCATCACTGTGGCTCCTAGGGGTGAACAGTCTTTCTTATGATGGTGTAAGCGGCCCGCTAAATCTGGCGAATCGATTCACGAATCCGGGCTCCGCGCCGTAAAAAGCCGCTCCTGCCGGACGCCGTTTCCACCGATGGTGAGGAGTTTCGCCCAGTCATGGGCGGGGCTTCCCGAGGCAGGCCAGAACAAACGACCCACATGGCTTCTATGAAATATCTAGGAATTGACCGTCTCTCCATCCGGTCTCGACTGAACGTGCTGCTCGCCGCCGTCATTGTGCTCTTCGGGGCTATGGTCGGCCTTTCGATGCATGTCACCAGCGACTCCAAGTTGATCGCTGCCGATATCCTCGCGGAAAATCTGCTGGAGCAGCAGAAGAGCAAGCTGCAGGTAGCGACGCATGCCTTGGCCACGGTTTTGGCCAAGCGCATCGAGGGTATCGAAAACGAGGCGGACCGGATGGAAGCTCTGCGAATCGCCATCGACGATATCCGTTTCGAGGAGGACGCCTCCGGATACTTCTTCATCTACAAGGGCACCGTGAACGTGGCCTTGCCGCCCAAAAAATCGCTGGTCGGCACCGATCTCGGAGATTCCACCGATCCCAATGGAGTGCTGTTCGTGCGAGAGCTTCGCGATCAGGCCCAAGCGGGCGGAGGCTTCGTCTCCTATCATTTCGACAAGCCAGGAAAGGGCATCACGCCCAAGCTTTCCTATTCGGAGATGATCGAAGGCACCGATCTTTGGATTGGTACCGGGGTCTACATCGACAACATCGCGGCCCAGACCGAGTACTTGAACGTGACCTTGGCCGAGGGGATCAAGGGGGATCAGATCCTGTTTTTCGGCATCTCCGGGGGCCTGTTTCTCTTTTTGATTCTGCCGGTTTCAGTCATGATCGCCAGCAGCGTGGCGAAGCCGCTGGAAGTGGCCATGGCTCGTCTCCAGAAGCGAGCTCAGAGCATCCTGTCGTCTTCCCAAGAAATCTCCAACGCTTCCGACACGCTGGCCTCCGGGGCCTCGGAACAGGCTGCTTCCATCGAGGAAACCAGCGCCTCCATCTGCGAGATCGCTAGCCTGTCGGAACGCAACGCCGACTGCGCCGACAGCGCCATGTCGGTCATGGACGAGGCCAATCGGTCGATCGCTCAAGTCAGCGGCGACATTCGCAAGCTGCACGAGTCGATGGCGCGGATCTCCGATTCGAGCGCTCAAATGAGGGCCATCATCAAGACCATCGATGAAATCGCGTTCCAGACCAACATCCTCGCTTTGAACGCCGCGGTCGAAGCGGCGCGGGCCGGGGAGGCGGGATCGGGCTTTTCGGTGGTAGCGGAGGAAGTGCGCTCGCTAGCAGGGCGCTCCGCTGCCGCGGCCAGAGACACTGCGAATCTGATCGAGAACTCGGTTTCCACCATCGATCAGGGAAATGGCATCATGATTTCCGCCAAGGAAAGCTTCGCCGCCATGCAAAGCAAGGCCCAGGAGGTCGGAGGCTACCTCACTCAGATCGTCGGCTTTTCCAAGGAGCAGTCGTCCGGAGTGCAGCAGATCAACGTGGCCAGCGGCCAGATGAACGAAACGGTGCAGGCCAATGCCGCTCACGCTCAGGAGTGCGCCGCTTCGGCTGCCCAGCTCGAGCGTTCGTTTCGCGATTTCAACGAAGTCATCGCTCTGATCGAAAACGCGATCCGAGGGGCGAGCGAATCGTCAGGCCGGGAAGCGCCAAGCCGCTCGCAGGCATCTTCCGAAAGCTCGAGTTGGATCGACGGCTCTCTCCCCAGGAAAAACGCCGCTGGCGCTCGCGAGTTCGCGCGTTTCTAGGAGGGATCGTCCTATTCGGTCGCGTGGCTTCGCCTATCGAGGCGGCAGCAGGTCCAATAGCTCCGGCAGGCTTCGGATGCTCGGATAGTCCGCTTGGTGTCGCTCCTCGTCGATGATGCGGATGGCCTGCCAGCCCGCCTCCCGGGCGCCTTCCATATCGTGCTGCAGGCTGTCGCCGACGTGCAGGATTTGAGCTGGTCCGAGGGCGAGTCCGCGTTGGGCGTGGGCGAAGATTTCCGCTTCCGGCTTTTCGTAGCCGATCTCGCTGGAAATGTAAAGGGCGTCGAAGAGGGGCTCGAACCCCGTTTCCGCCACCACGCGGCGAACGCGGGCGTCCCAGTTGGTGAGCAGCGCCGTGCGATAGCCGCGTCGGCGCAGTTCGCTCAGCGTTTCGCGGGCCTTGTCCGCCGGTCGCCAACGGTGGCCGTGGGAAAAGGTTTCCCAGAGATCCTCGAATAGAGTCGAGAAATCGCCGGGTTGCGGCCTTAGCTGGGAAATCGATTCGCGCACCACCGCCTGCCAGTAGCTGTACTCGCGTCTCTCCCCGTCGAGAATGGTCTTGTCCTTGGAAACGCTGGCGAAAGCCCGAGCGAAACCCGCCTGCAGCTCCTCCTTGCCGTAGTCGAGGCCATGGCGCTGCATCACCTCGCGATAGATCGCTCCTACCGAAGGGTGCGGATGGTAGAGGGTGTGGGCCGCGTCGAAGGTGACGGCTCGGATTTCGGAAGATGGCATGGCGAATCGCATCGGGACGGGCTTGCTTGTTTGCTCGCTTGCTCGTGTTCTGGTGGGCCGCTGTTCCGCGACCGGAGGCGCGTCTACTGGTCGCCTAGGCTCTTGAGCAGCTCGAAGCTGTACAGGCCGGTGGCGTGGCCGTCGGAGAAGCGGAACCGCAGGGCGTAGTTTCCCACCGGCTGCCAGTCCCGGATCTCCACCTGCGAGTAGTCCTTGCCGAACTCCCCGCCATGCTGCTTGCCGAAGATGTCACGCTCGCCCGCAGTCTCGGCGCTGGGCGAAGCGGCGCGCAGCTTGGCGCTGGAAATGTAGGTCTCGGCGCCGTCTTCCCAGAGGATTGCGAGTTCGGAGCCAATGAGCTGAATGGTCTTCGGTCGTGTCATGGTGGGTTGGTGGGGAAATGTGGGGGAGCGCCGAGACATGGCAAGTTTGGAAAACGAGCCAGCGATGGCGCGTTTCCGCCCACGGAAGCCCAAGTGGGGAGAAGTGGGGCGGGCTTGGGGCGAGCCTCCTTTATTCCGCTTATGCCCAAGTTATTCACAGGCGCGGGACCATGCGCGCCAATCGCGCGCTTTTCGGGCCCATAAGCATGGTCAATAACTACCAACTTGTTGCCCGTCTATTCCCATTTCGGCCCTCTTGGCGCGGCGTTTCTAGAGGGAAGTCCCCGGGATATGTAAATCCCGCGTAAACGAATGGCCTGTTAATAACTTGTGGATAGCCAAAATGGGCTCTTGTGGCGGAATTTAATTGCAAAGTGGGGGAAAGTGGGGAGTTTTGGGGAAGTTTTTCACAGCTTTTCCGGAAACAGTTTGAAATGAGCGCCCTTGGCAGACCGATTTTCGTTGGCAAGCACCAGCGAAACCTCGACTCGAAGAATCGTTTGACGATTCCTTCGAAGTGGCGCTTCGACGGAGACACGGAGGACGTGTTTCTGGCTCTCCCCGATCCCAGCGGATCGATTCTGGTGCTGCCGCCCAAGCAGGTGGACAAGCTCTTCGAGGAGATCGAGTCCCAGCGCATCAGCGACGAGGACGCCCAGCTTTTGCAGGACAAGCTGTTTTCTCAGGCCTATTCCTTCGGCTGCGACAAGCAGGGCCGCATGAACCTGACCGAAGAGCTGCTCGAGCACTCCGGCATCACCAAGGAAGCCATCGTGGTGGGCCGCATGACAACTTTCCGCATCTGGTCTCCAGAGCGTTGGCAAGGCATTGATCCGAAGTCGAACAACGACGACATCGGCAAGCTGATGAAACGTGTGAACCTCTAGGAAAACGAGAACAGGATGAAAAACCGCACGCAAAACTCGTCTTTAGTATCCGTGATCATGGAGGCCGTCGGCCTCTCGCCTCGCAAGAAGCTCGCTCCCAGCGGAGTGCGCTACTTGGGCATGGGAGGCGCCTTCGGCAAGGGGCAGGTGCGTCACTGCTCCACTTGGGATTTCGACTACAAGCTGCCCCGCGTGGCGGCTCGCTCGCACTACAGTGATTTCAACCATCGATAGTCTATTTGGCATCGCCCCCGAAATGGAAGGACATGTGCCAGTACTCGCCCAGGAAACGCTCGAGCACCTCGCTCCGCGTGACGGTGGCCTGTACCTGGACTGCACCTTTGGAGGCGGAGGCCACACCGAGCTGATCCTGCAGGCAGCGCATTGCTCGGTGGTCGCTATCGATCAGGACCCGTTCGCGGCCAAGCGAGCGGAGGAAGTGAAGGCCCGCTACGGCGAGCGCTTCATCTTCCATCGCATGAATTTCGAAACGCTCGACCAGCTGGAGGAAGGACCGTTCGACGGCATCCTATTCGACTTCGGCGTGTCATCCTATCAGTTGGACGAGATCGATCGAGGCTTCTCCTTTCGCGGGGAAGCCCCTCTGGACATGAGGATGAATCCCGAATCGGGAGTCTCAGCGTCGACATGGCTTGCCACGGCCAGTCGCCACCAGCTGATACGAGCGATTCGCGACTACGCGGAAGAAAAGAACTGGCGTCGAATCGTGGATGCGATTCTCCAGGCTCAGGGCAAAGACGAACTAAACACCACATCACAACTCGCCAATCTTATCCTATCCTGCACTCCGGCGAGGGTTCGTTTCAGCTCCAAACTGCATCCGGCTACCAAGGTCTTCCAAGGTATCCGCATCGCGGTGAACGACGAGCTTGGCGTCATCGAACGCGGACTTCCCGCAGCCTTCCAGCAGCTCAAGACCGGCGGCATTCTCTGCGCGATCAGCTTCCACTCCCTGGAAGATCGCATCGCGAAGAATCTCTTCCGCAAATGGGCCGGCCGACCGGAAGGAGCGCGAGACAACCGTCCGCAAGACATGAGAGAGGTGCTGGCTGAGCTCGTCAGCCGACGCCCCGTTTCGGCTAGTGACAAGGAAGTCGCCGAAAATCCGCGTAGCCGCTCCGCCAAGCTGCGCGTTATCAGAAAAGTGAAGTAACAAGAAGATGAATACGCTAACCAATAGGAGTTGCAGGAACATGAGAAATTCAACGACGCTAAAGTCTATCCTTAACCGCCAATGCGTCACGCTTGGCCTCGGCAATCCTCTTCAGGACGGATTGTTCGACTGCCGCCGGGAAACCGGTATCGGCACGACCACGCCTACCATTTCGTTCAAACCGTTCGAGCGCGTCTACAAGATCCCTTCATCCAGCAGGGGATTGACGCTGCAAGCATCATGAGCCGCAGAAAAAAGCCTAGTCCCTCCAAACTGCCTTCCATTCTGAATCGCTTGATCGGATACACCCTCTGCCTTATCCTGGTATTGGGAGCCTTCGGTTTGGGTACCATCTATCTGCGTCACCAGACTGCGCAAGCGGCGAACCAGCTCAAGAAGCTCGAATACCAGATCGCCGAGCGAAAGGTGCAGATCTCCGAGCAAGGCGCTCAGATCACCCGCCTGACCACTCGATCCTCGCTGAAGCAACTCAACGCCCTCTACGATCTCGGTCTGCAAATGCCGCGCGAGCGCCAGATCGTGCGTGTGCTAGAAGATCCTACCAAACGGCTGTACGAGAAAGCGTCCGACTCGATGCTGACCGTATCCAGCTTCTAGTCGCCAATGGCAAGTCGCCCAGGTACTACTAAATTCAGATTTTGGATACTCGCTCTCATTTTCTTTCTTGGCTATGGGGCGATCGGGTATCGCCTGGTCGAACTGCATGCCTTCAAGAGCAACGAGTTCGTAGACGAGCTGCAGAACAGCCGCTTTCGGCTCATCACTGAAGAGCCGCGCCGCGGGGAGATCCTCGATGCGAACGGGGAACTGCTGGCCACCAGCCAGACCTTTCTCGAGGTCGGCGTCGATCGGCATTCCATCCGGGGAGACGAGCTCGACAAGCTTCCCTACATCGCTCGGGCCCTGGATCTTCCTCTCTCTCAGGTTCATGAAGCGTTCGGCGTGAAAAACGGTCGGCTGCCGAGCGTTCCTGATCGTCTGTCTCCACGCTGGAAGCCGCTCAAGCGCATGGTCGAGCAGCCGGACTTCGCGCCGCTGGCAAAGATGAACCTCCGCTGCATCACCAGCACCGAGAGCTATCATCGAGTCTACCCGAAGAACCAGCTCGCGTCACATGTTGTTGGATACGTGCGCAAGGACGGCGTCGCCGCGATGGGTATCGAACGGGAATACGATTTTTATCTCAGCGGAGAGCGCGGGTGGAAGGAAAGCGAAGTCGGAGGCCGCAATGGAGAGATGGCCCAGTTCCGCCGCCGTCATGTCAGCTCGACGGATGGGCTGAACGTGGTGCTCACCATCGACTCCTACGTTCAGGACGCGGTGGAACTCGAGCTCCAGCACATCGCCGAAACGTTCGATCCGGTCGCTGCGACCATCATCGTTTCCGATCCCTACACTGGGGATATCCTCGGTCTGGGAAACTATCCAAGCTTCGACCCGAACCTGTACTGGGAAGCGGACGAGCCCTCGCAAAAGAATCGAGCCCTCACCGATATCCTCGAGCCTGGCTCGACCTTCAAGATCGTCGCCGCCACCGCAGCCTTGGAGGAGCGCCTGGTGGACACGGAGACCTTGATCGATTGCTCGCAGCCGATCGTGGTGATGCCTGATGGCTACCGCTTGAAACTGCCGAAGGACGACCACGCCATGGGTTTGATCTCGGTCGCGGAAGTGGTCTCCAAATCCTCAAATCGGGGAGCCGCCCACCTCGGGTTGCGTCTCGGCGAAGAGAATTTCTACCAGTGGGTGACTAAGTATGGATTTGGCGAATACAGTGGATTCGACCTTGGCGTGGAATCGAAAGGCATACTTTATCCGCCGCGAAAGTGGGACCGTTTGACGCTTTCGCGCATGACCATGGGGCACTCCATCGCCGCGACTCCGATGCAGGTGCATATGGCGACATCCACCCTGGCCAACGGCGGGGTGCTCATGAAGCCGCGCATCGTGTCGGGAATTACCAACTACGAAGGCGAGCAGATCGTGCGCTTCGGTCCGGTGCCGCGACGCAAGGTCATCTCGCGAAGCACGGCGAACGTGGTGACTCGACTGCTTGAGGATGCTGCTTCGGATCGTGGCACAGCTCGTCGCGCCGTGATCGAAGGCTACCGGGTCGCCGGCAAGACCGGTACCACTCAGAAAATCGTGGACGGACGATACTCCAGCTCGCAGCACGTTGGCTCGTTCACCGGCTTCTTCCCCGCCAACAATCCGCAAGTGGTGATCACGGTGATTGTCGATGGAGCGCAGAATCCGGGCGTCGCCTACGGCGGCGTGGTGGCGGCGCCATCCTTTCGCAACGTCGCTAAAAAGCTCATTCCGCACTACGCGATCACGCCCTCGGATGTCGCTCCAGGATTTGCGTACAGCGAAGATTCGAATTTATTAGGGAGGAACAGGTAGCGATGGGTATCGCCTCCACGCGTCCCAGATCTCGGGCTACGGCAGTCAAGCCCGTCGCTCCTCGCAAGCGCAGACACCCCATGTCGAGTAAAAGCAAGAAATTTAGTCAGCTCATCGAACCAGCCTTGGCCAGGAAGCTCAAGGGACAGCCCGATCCCGTGATTCAACGCATCGTGATCGACAGCCGTCGGGTCACTCCGGGCAGCCTGTTCTTCGCCTTGCCAGGACTGAAGAACGATGGAAACGCCTTCGTGGACGAGGCCATATCGCGTGGAGCGGTGGCAGTGGTTTCGCGGCAGCCGCGTCGCTTTCGAAGCGCCAAGCTCGCCTACATCGTGTGCGAGGATCCGCGCAAGGAGCTCGCCCATGCTTCGCGCCTTTTCTTCGACCAGCCGGACGAGGCCCTCTCTTTGGTCGGCATCACCGGCACCAATGGCAAGACGACTGTCTCCTTTCTCGCCAAACAGCTGCTGGCGGACCGGAAGCAAGCCTACGGCTGTATCGGCACCGTTGGATACGACCTCGTAAAGCGCACCGTTCCTTCGTTTCGCACCACCCCGGAATCGCACGAGCTTTGCGAATTGCTAAGTCAGATGCGGGCTTTCGAATGCCAAGGGACGGTGATGGAGGTGAGCTCCCATGGCATCGACCAGCAACGCGTGGCGGGCCTGCAGTTCGAGGTCGCGGTCTTTCTCAATTTGACGCGCGACCATCTGGACTATCATGGCGACATGGAAAGCTATTTCCAGGTGAAGCGACGCTTGTTCGTGGGCGAAATCGGACCCAAGCCGAAAGTCGCCATCATCAATGTCGACGACGCGTTCGGTCGCCGCCTCGCTCAGGAGTTGGATTCTGAAATGAAGGTGATCACTTTCGGGGTGGAGCAGCCTGCGGACCTGAAGGCCGCATCGGTGGCTCTGGACGCAGGCGGTACTCAGTTCACGCTTTCCTTCGAGGAAAGGGAAATCAAGGTCAACTCGTCGTTGATCGGTCACTACAATGTGAGCAACGCCTTGGCGGCGTTGGCGATCTGCCATGCCCTTGGTCAAGACCTGGAAGCGTGCGTTGGCAGTTTAGCGAATTTTTCCGGCATCCCAGGTCGTATGCAGAAAGTCGAGACGAGCAAGCCGTTCACGGTGCTCGTCGACTACGCCCATACCGAGGACGCTTTGCACAACGCTCTGAAAATGCTTCGGCAGGTGACGACTGGCAAACTGCGGGTGGTCTTTGGTTGCGGCGGAAATCGAGACCGGGGCAAGCGCCCGAATATGACTCGAGTTGCGAACGAACAAGCGGACGAGGCTTGGGCCACTTCTGACAACCCCCGCAATGAACGCATCGAATCGATCTTCGAGGATATGAAGGAAGGGGTGGTCGACGAGCGGCGCATCCGATTCGTGCCGGATCGTCGCCGAGCCATCGAGCTCGCCCTCAAGAGCTGTGGACCTGGAGATTGCCTGTTGATCGCGGGAAAAGGGCACGAGTCCTTTCAGGAGTACGGCGAAACGGTGGTGCCTTTTGACGATAGGAAGGTCGCTGCGGAGCTACTGGAGAACATGCGTCTCGGAGGTCAGGGATAAGTGGATACGATCGATCCAGCTCTTTTGGCGAAATGGTCCGGAGGAGAATGGCGCAATGGCGACTCGGAAGGGATCACTGGCCTTTCCATCGACACGCGAACCATAGCGGAAGGCGAGCTTTTCGCGGCGATCAGGACGGAGAAACGAGATGGTCATGAATTTTTGGGTACGGCTCTGGAAAACGGAGCCGCTGCCGCTTTGGTGGATCGGTTTCGCCCTGAGATCGCCATCCCGCAGCTGGTGGTGCAGAACGTTTCCGAGTCGTTGCTGGAAATCGCCAAGGCCTATCGATTGACCTGGAATATCCCGGTAGTCGGGGTCACGGGGAGCTGCGGCAAGACCAGCTGCAAGGAGTTGCTCGGATCCATGCTCGGGGAATCGACCTGTCTGCGCACCCGAGGAAACCTGAACAATCTGCTCGGCGTCCCATTGACCATCGTTCAGCCCTTCGCCCGCCAAGCTCGCCATGCCGTGCTCGAGGCGGGCATCAGCGAACCGGGTGAAATGAAACGCCTCGCGTACGCCATCGCTCCCGACTGGGTGATCGTCACCGCCATCGGTCCCGCTCATCTTGAAGACCTAGGCACGGAGTCCAACGTGGCCATGGAAAAGGGCCGGTTGACCAGCGGACCGCGAGTGAAAGGCGTGTTCCTAGGAGAAACTTGCGAGCGCTACGCCGGCTACCTCGGCGGATTGAAGGCGTCGCTGGTTCGACCTTCCTCCAGCCTGCAGGAGGATTGGTCGTATCGCGTTTCGGTCGAGGGTGGCAAGAGCGTGCTCCAGCAGCGGATCTACGGCGAGGTGGCTACCTTTCGCTATGCGGGTTACGGGCGCGGGCTGGCTTCCAACGTGGCCTTGGCGATCGCCATGGCGAAGACGCTTGGCATTTCCGATGGCGCGATCCGGGAGAGCTTGTCGGCATGGAGAAGCTCAGGCCTGAGAGGGGAGTGGCGTCTTCAGGGCAAGCGGGCCTTTTACGTAGACTGCTACAACGCGAACCCGCTTTCCATGAGGGATGCTTTGGATACGTTTGTGGAAAATACCCCTAACGATCGCCCGCGCCTGTTCGTGATCGGCTGCATGGAGGAGCTTGGGGAGAAGGCGCCGGGCTTTCACGAGCGGCTCGGCAGCGATTTTCCTTTCCGAAATCAGGATCAATTGCTTGTCATGGGCGACGAAGCTACGAGTGTGTTGCGCGGCATGGAGGGCGCAGGGCATGACCCCAGCCGCTACAGCGTTGTGAAGTCGATTGAAGAAGTGCGAGAAAAGCTAATGGAGTTTGAAGGCAGCGTCTTTCTGAAAGGAAGTCGCCGCTATCGTTTGGAGAAGGCGTTGGTCGGAATGGACGACGCCTCCAATCCGTCGGAGGGGAAGACGACGTGTTAAGCTACCTGGCTCAGTACGAGGAGATCTTCGGCCCGTTCCGGCTTCTGCGTTTCATAACGCTTCGCACCTTGCTGGCGTCCGGGACGTCGTTGCTTATCGGATACATGCTTGGCCCTTGGGTGATCGCCAAGCTGCGCCAGTTCAGCTTTCAGCAGAGTTTCCGCGACAGGAAGGAGGTCGGAAAGCTGGCCGACCTGCACGAGGGCAAGAAGAACACGCCCACCATGGGCGGATTGCTGATCTGCTTGAGCGTCACGCTTAGCAGTTTGCTCTGGGCCCAATGGAACGTATGGGTGCTGACCGCTCTGCTGGTTTACGTGAGCCTGACCGGGTTGGGCTTTATGGACGACTTTCTTAAGGTCTCCAAGCGAAACAGCAAGGGCGTGAGCTCGCGCTTCAAGCTGCTGTGGCAAAGCGTCACCACGGCGGTCGCCATGGCCATCCTGCTCACCCATCCGGAGAGCTCCCAGATCTGTCGCCAGCTTTGGCTGCCCTTTTTCAAGGAGGCGGTGCTGAGCGAGATGCCGATCTGGTTCATGTTCGTCTTTCTCTTCTTCGTTTTGGTGGGCTCCAGCAACGCCATCAATCTGACCGACGGCGTGGATGGGCTGGCCATCGGCTGCACCATCTCGGCAGCCCTCGTTTACGCCATCATGGCCTACGCGGCGGGCAATGCCATCATCGCGGAGTACTTGCTGATCTCCAACGTGCCCGGATCTGGCGAGCTGACCATCATCTGTGGCTGCCTGGTGGGAGCGGGGCTGGCGTTTCTCTGGTTCAACGCTCATCCTGCCGACGTCTTCATGGGGGATACGGGATCGCTTGCCTTGGGCGGCTTGATCGGTATCGTAGCGTTCATGGTCCATCAGCCAGTGACGCTGGTCATCGTCGGCGGCATCTTCGTCATGGAGGCGGTTTCGGTGATCCTTCAGGTGGCTTCCTTCAAGATGACTGGAAAACGGATTTTTCGCATGGCGCCCATCCATCACCACTTCGAGCTGAAGGGCTGGGCGGAGTCTAGGGTGGTGGTGCGCTTCTGGATCCTCTCGCTCATCTTCGCTATCGCCGGACTCGGCACCTTGAAACTGAGATGATCGCTGAACAGCAGGAACGTCCCACATGGCTCGAGCGAGCTCTCGAGCGTCCGATCGCCATTTTCGGCCAAGGCCAAAGCGGACAAGCCGCCGCGGCCCTGCTGCATGGTTTCGGAGCGACCTTCGAAGTCTTCGACCAGAAGCACGAGGACCCGGAGCGGCGTCAGTTCGATCTGGATACCGCGGAACGGTTCGGGCTGGCGATTTGCAGCCCCGGATTTCCGAAGGAGCATGCCTGGTGCGCGGTTTGCCGGCAGGCCGAGGTGGAGATCGTGCCCGAGTCCGATCTCGGAGCCTCGCTTTGGAAAGGGCCGATCGTGGTGGTCACGGGAACCAATGGGAAGACGACCTTGACGGAGTTTCTGACCGACGCCTTCAACAGCGCCGGCATGGAGGCCTACGCCTGCGGCAACATCGGCGTTCCCATGTCTCGCTTGCTGGCTCAGGACTGCAATCGGGAAGCGATCGCGGTGTGCGAAGTCAGCTCGTTTCAGGCGGAGATTTCCCGGCGCTTGCAAGGCGACTACGTGCTCTGGACCAATTTCGACGAGGATCACCTCGATCGCCATGGCACCCTGCGCCGGTATTTCGAGTGCAAGTATCGCATGGTGGAGAGCCTGCGCGGCGAAGGCGTCTTCTACGACGCCAGCGTCGAGGAGGCGGCCCGCGAATTCGGTTTTTCCTTGCCGTCGGAAGGCCTGGTTTCGATGGAACAGGACCCGGTGGAGCTCGGGGTTTCGGGCACCATTTTCGAATCGCCGCCCGAGCTGAACACCTACCTGATCGCCCGCGCCTTGTGGCTGCGCATGGGCCTGAGCGAAGACGAGCTGGTGGAGGCGGCCAACAACTTCAAGAAAAGCCCGCACCGCATGGAGCTGGTCTGCGTGCGCGATGGCGTTTCCTACTGGGACGATTCCAAGGCTACGAATTTCCACGCAGTTTATGCCGCCCTGAAGCGTTTCACCCTTCCTGTCGTCTGGATTGGGGGTGGAAAGGATAAAGGCGGCAATATCAAGCGCTTCGCCCAAAGGCTCGCTCCGCAGATCGCCTCCGCCCACCTGATCGGCGAAACCGCGGAAGCGCTGGCGATGGCTTTCTCGGAGCATGGCGTGAAAGCTCGTGTCTACGGGAACTTGGAAGACGCGACCGCAGGCGCCCGAGAGGCCGCCGGATCGGGTGTAAACATTTTATTGAGCCCAGGCTTTGCCAGTCTCGACATGTTCGAGGGCTATTCGCAGCGTGGGGAAGCATTCAAAAAAGCGATAAACAGTTTGGAAGAGCTATGAAACTATCAGTCTACGACGGTCTCGAAACCAACAAACGCTCGATGACCCTGTGGCGCATCGCCATCATCGGAGGAGCGCACGTGCTGATCATCGGCGGCATCTACTTGGTGACTCAATTCGGCAGCGATGGGGACGGTGGCAATACCGCCATGGCAGGCGCCGTCACTTGGTCCAGTCAAAGCGCGGACGCCCAGAAGCCATCGGTCGACGCGGCGTCGAACAGCGTTTTCGACCAAAGAGCGGGCAACCTGGCTGGCTACAACGATGGGGACGCATCGCCTACCTTGCTCGCCAGCGCCAGTCAGACGGATCCCTCCAAGGGCCGCTACGCTCCGCGTCGCCCCAGCGGAAGCGGATCCAATGCCACGCCTTCGACAGGCTCATCCGCGCCCAGTCGAGCGAACGACTCCGTCTTGAAGCCGATCAATAACAACTCCGACAGCGTCTTGTATCCCGCACGCACGCCATCGCGTCCGGATGAAGGCCTGTCGCAGACGATTGAATACAAGGTTCAAAATGGCGATAGCCTCTGGGGCATTTCCAAGCGTTTCAGCGTGACGGTCCCTGAGATCACGGCGGCCAATCCGGGCATCAAGGCCAACGCGATCCGCGTCGGACAGACCATCCAGATCCCGCGGACTAGCTCCAGCTCTTCGTTCGCTTCCACTCCGTCCAGCCCATCGCCGACGCCCTCCAAGCCGGTATCGGGACAGGTCTATACCGTGAAGAGTGGCGACGTCCTGTCGCGAATCGCCTCGCGACAGGGAGTGACCGTTTCCGAGCTCAAGGCGGCCAACGGCTTGTCGAGCGATATGATTCGAGTCGGACAGGAACTGATCATCCCTACGCGCCGCGACAGCAGCAAACTCGTTTCGCAGCAGCATCGAGGACCAAAGGTCACGGTCGAAGCCGGTGATACGCTGGATAAGATCGCCGCGGTGCATGGCGTTTCGGTCACGGAACTGATGAAGCTCAACGATATCGAGAATCCGAGACTGATCCGCATCGGCCAGGTTATCCTCATCCCTGAAAGCAGCGGAGCAGCCGCCCCGGCCCCGCGTCGTCAAACCGTGAATACGCCGCCGCAGCGCCAGCCAGCCCAGCAGACGCCTCCCCAGCGGCAGCCGACGCGCAGCCTCGATAGTCTGGAAGTCGAGGAGCCAGCGGGGCAGGATCTGCCGAGTCTGGACTCGTTTGGCGATAGTTTCTCGGAAGAAGATTTGGAAGAGCAACCTCTCATCCCCATTCAGGAATAAGCGCCTGGCAACCTCCTCAGTTTCCCTCAATCCCGCTAAATGCCAAAATCGAGCAAAGGACATGTAGGCTATTCTGGTGTACTCAATCCCGCGACTGTCGTCTTCATCTGCGCCGTCGCGCTTTCGATTCTGGGGATCACGGTGCTCTTCAGCGCCAGCCTTCCCTTGGACAAGAGCCAGCCCTACCGTTTCATCGAAAAGCAGGCCCTGTGGATGGGGCTCACATCCATCGTGGGGCTATGCCTGCTGAAGCTGAACCTGGAGTGGATGCGTCGCTTCATCTGGGTCGGCTACGTCCTTCTCGCGTTCGGCCTGGTGGCGGTGCTCGTCCCGGGCGTCGGTCATTGGGTGAATGGCAGTAGAAGCTGGATACGCTTCGGCCCCTTCGGCATTCAGGTCGCGGAGTTCGCCAAGATCGGTCTGATCTTCTTCGTAGCCCATTATTTCAGCTGCATCCGAAAGGAGAACGGGACCTTTCTGCGCGGCTTCATCTATCCGTGCTTGGGTATCGGGCTCTACGTGGGCTTGGTCATCCTGCAACCTGATTTGGGCACCGCTCTGGTCATGTCGATGGTGGCGATCTGCCTGCTCTATTTAGCCGGAGTGAAGCTCTATTATTTGATTCCATCGGTGACCGCTGGCTTCGCAGGCGTGGTGGCGCTCATCTACAACGATGCCGAGCGTTGGAGCCGCCTGACCGCATTCTGGAATATGGAAGCGGAAAAGGCGGGCGACGCCTATCAAGGGTGGCAGGCCCTGCTAGCCTTTGGGGCAGGGGGCATCGATGGGGTGGGCCTAGGAAATGGGCGCCAACAGCTGAGCTTTCTGCCGGAGGCCCACAACGACTTCATTTTCGCTATCGTGGGCGAGGAGCTGGGCTTGATCGCCACTTTGGCGGTCGTCACCATCTACGCGGTCATGTTCTTCGCTGGAGTGCTGCACATCCGGCGGGCGCCGAATACCTACCACTTTCTCCTCTCCTCTGGTTGCGTATTGGTTATTTCGGTACAGGCCTTGCTGAACCTAGGCGTGGTGACGGGAGTGCTGCCCACTACCGGACTGCCGCTGCCCTTCATCAGCTATGGAGGATCGAACTTTTTGACGATGGGCATCTGCGTGGCGATCCTGCTCAATACAAGCATCGCCTGGCGAAACCCGGCTTTGGAGGATTCGAAGCGTAAGCTAAAGGATATCTAGAGATGAAGAAGGTGTTCATCGCATGCGGAGGCACCGGCGGCCATCTTTCTCCTGGGATCGCGTTGGCGGAGGAGCTCGTCTCTCGGAACTGGAAATGCACGTTGCTGATCAGCAACAAGCAGGTGGATTCCCGTTTGGTGAGCAAGTATTCGCAATTTTCCTACGAGACGCTGTCCGGCAGCACCTTCAGCCTTGGGCCCGCTGGCTTTGCCCGCTTCGCGGTGAACCTGCTGAAGGGGACCCTGAGCTGCTACCGGCGGCTGGAGAAGGAGCGCCCAGATATCGTGATCGGATTTGGCGGATTTCTCACCATGCCCGCGATGCTGGCGGCGTTGTTGCGAGGGATCCCGACCGCGGTTCATGAAGCCAATCGCGTTCCCGGCAGAGTGACGCGCATCGTGAGTCTCTTCGCCCGGCGCATCTACTTGCCGAAGGGGGTGGGAATCAGGACCAAGCGGGCCAGCCGTATCCGTCATCTGGGCATGCCGGTTCGGCGTGAGATCCATCAGATCACCAAACTGCACGCCAAGCGGACTCTCGGCTTCGATCCTCAGCAGAAAACGCTTCTGGTTATGGGCGGCAGTCAAGGGGCGGAATCGCTCAACAATTGGGTGAAGAAAAGCCTCAACTCGTTGGCCGACCGCGAGATTCAGGTGCTCTGCCTGACTGGGGGCGCTGGCGCCAACAGCTCGCTCACGCTCAAGTCGCCCAAAGGCGCTGCAGTGAAGTTCATATTCCGTCGCTTTTGCGACGACATGGCGACTGCGTTGTCAGCTGCCGATCTGGTGGTGTCACGGTCGGGAGCGGGCAGCATTGCGGAAATGGTACGATGCCGAGCGCCGGGGATTCTCATCCCGTATCCGTTTTCTGCGGACGATCACCAGATCGCGAACGCCAAGAATTTCGAGATGCTTGGCTGTGGACTCTATATGATGCAGGATTACTTGTCCGACTTGCTCGATGAAGTGAAGGACGTGATGTATAACGATTGGCTGCTCCAGAAGTTTCGCAAGAACCTGGAGCTGGCGGATCGATCGGACGTATTGGCTTTTATGGCTCGAGATATCGAAGGGATCGTATCTGAAAATCGCACCAGTTTTCTTGGTAGCGCCAAGCCGGAGATGAGCTCATGATCGAGTCCCTGCCACAGCGTATTCATTGTTTGGGCGCGGGCGGAGCGGGCATGCTTCCGCTAGCCCTTTTTCTGGCCGAAGCCGGACACGAGCTGTCGGCCGAAGACGACGCGTTTTCCGATGCGGCCAAGGCCTTGCTGAGCAAACGAGGCGTTCGGCTGGCCCCGTTCGTGGAGGACGAGACGATGGGGCTCGTTTATTCCTCAGCGATTTCCGCTAACCACCCCGCTCGGGTGTTCGCTCGCAGAAAGGGGAGCATCGCATTGCGCCGAGGCGAGTGTCTCGCAGTGATCGCTCGAGAGAAAAGGCTCATCGCCGTCGCCGGCTCGCACGGAAAGACGACGACCTGCGGCATGTTGATCGATATTTTGGATACCTGCGGATTCGAGTGCGATTTCCTGCTTGGCGCTCAATTCGAGGACGGCTTGCCGTACCGTTTCGCTGGCAACGATTGGCTGGTGGCGGAAATCGACGAGAGCGATGGCACCATCGACCTGTTTTCGCCGGAAATCTCCGTTATCGTGAATGTGGACCATGACCACCACGCCCGTTACGAAACGGAGGCTGACTACTTCGCTGCCTTCGAGCGCTTGATCCAGCGGACCAGACGTTCGGTGGTGTTGGACGCATCGGTGCGCAAGCGCTTCGAGAAGGTTGTTGCGTTGAGCTCTGCCAGTCTGGTGACTTTCGGGGCGGATGGCGATTACCAGCTGGCCGGTCGTGGGGCGGGCCCTGGATGGAGTTCGATCGATTTGAAAGGCGACGACGAGCTCTTGAACATGACGATCGATCGACTCGGTGAAATGAACCAGGTCGACGCTGGCTTCGCTCTGCTGGCGTCGCGGGCCGCAGGAGCCAAGGTGGCGAGCGGCCAGGTGTTCGAGTTTCGTCCCATCAAGCGCCGGCAGCGGTGCCGCTACAACAGCCCGAGGTCTCAGGTCTTCGAAGACTATGCCCATCATCCGCGCGAGCTCGAAGCGGTGCTGGAGCAGTTTGGAAAGAAGGAAGGCTGGCGAAACGTGGTGGTTTTTCAGCCGCATCGCTATTCGCGAACTCGGATACTCAAGGAGGCATTCGCTCGCAGTCTAGCGGAATGCGAACGACTTATTCTACTGGACGTTTATGCTGCCAGCGAGGAACCGGTAGATGGGGGCAGGGCGGAAGACTTGCTAGCCTGTTGTCGGACCAGACGATCGGAAGTCGTTCTAGCGAAGTCGCCAGAGGAGCTCTGGACGCTGCTCGATAGCCAGAGCGATGATACTCCGTCGCGTATCATCTTTTTGGGCGCGGGCGCGGGCGATCGGTTGGCTGGGGCGTACGCGTCGAAGCTGAAGGCCAAGGATGGCGAGTGGGGAGAGGTTTTTGCCGCGTTGGCTGCGCGTTCCAACTTCAGCTCCGAGATCCGGAGTCAGGAGCCATTGGCGAATAAGACCACCATGCGGGTCGGGGGAGCGGCGGAGCTTTATTTCGAACCGGAAACGCTGAGCCAGCTGCGGGCGGTATTGTCGGCCGCTCACGCTTCTGGGAAGCAGGTCCGCATGCTTGGTCGCGGATCCAATCTGGTGGTTCCTGACGAAGGTGTCTCCGGTCTGGTGATACGTTTGAGCCATCCCGTTTGGAGTCGATTCGAGCCCCTAGGCGATGGGCGAGTACGCGTCGGGGCCGGACTGAGGATCAAGGTGCTCTGCGGGCAAGCGGCGCGTATCGGCTTGCAAGGGTTCGAGTTTTTGGAAGGCATCCCCGGTTGCGTGGGCGGGGTTTTGCGCATGAACGCTGGAGCCATGGGAGGCTGGGTGTTCGACGTGGTGAGATCGATCCGTTATCTGACCATGGATGGCGAGGTGGTGGAAGCCACGCGTGAGGAGTTGGAATTTGGATACCGCTACTGTCGAGAGCTGATCGACGCGGTCGCTATCGAAGCGGTCTTCGAGGCCAAACCGGAAAAGGTCGAACAGGAGAGCATTCGACGGACGATAGACACCTATCAGAGCAAGCGAAAGGAATCCCAGCCGCGCGAGCCGAGCGCCGGATGCATATTCAAAAATCCGGATGGCGATTCCGCGGGACGCTTGATCGATGAACTCGGTCTAAAGGGAGCTATGGTCGGAGGGGCCGAGGTCAGCGGCGTGCATGGAAATTTCATTGTCAACCGTGGTGGAGCCACCAGCGCGGATGTTATCGAATTGGTAAAAATGATCCGCAAGGTCGCGAAGGAGCGAAAGGGCGTTGACCTGCATCCCGAAGCGCAGTTGTTCGGTCGGTCATGGGAGGAGGTCTTGTAATGATGGATACGCCACGCATCGCCGTTTTGTACGGCGGCATTTCGAAGGAACGTGACGTTTCGCTGGGGTCGGGGCTGGCCGCAGCCGCCGCATTGGAGGCGAATTTCGAGGTCGATCGGTTCGACGTCAAGGATCGCGAATCCCTGCCCGAAGGGCTCGACCCTAAGCGGCATGTGGTCTTCTCCACCTTGCATGGATCCTTCGGCGAAGATGGAAGCATGCAGCAGCTGCTCGAAGATGCCGGAGTGGTGTATGCCGGCTGCGATGTCGCCTCCAGCGCATTGACCTTCGACAAGGCCGAAACCAAGCGCGTGATGAAGGAAGCGGGAGTGCCGGTTGCGGATGAAATCGTTTTCGAGCTGCCGCAGAAACCAACGGTCGAGAGGGTGCTCGGCGAGCTTGGCCCATCCATCGTGCTAAAGCCGGTGGCCCAAGGCAGCAGCGTGGGATTGGTCTTCGCTCAGGGCGAAACGGAAATCGCGGCCGCTCTGGAAAGTGTGGAGGAAGGCAAATGGCTCATCGAGCCGCGTATTCAAGGACGTGAGACCACGATCGGCATTTTACACGGAAAGCCCCTGGATATCGTGGAGATCCGTCCCCGCACTGGGCGTTTCGACTACGAGAGTAAGTACACCAAGGGGTTGACCGAATACATCGCCCCGGCTCCGTTGAACGAGAAGCTCGCCGAGCGCATCCGGAATTTGGCTACAATTGCTTTCGAAGCGTGTGGCTGTCGCGACTACGCTCGTATCGACATTATGATCGACGAGCATGAAAACCTCTATTTTCTGGAGATAAATACCCTGCCGGGCTTGAAGGAAACGAGCCTCCTACCGATGTCGGCAGCAGGATGTGGATACAATTTCGAAGAACTGCTTCAAAAGCTTGTCGAACCGGCAATCTTAAGGTATAAGCTGAAGTATTCAATTTGCTAATATGGCCGCCCGCAATCCCACAGCCTCGAGCCGCCGCCAAAAGGGTCACGCTCATTCATGGAAGGACATCAACCAAAGCGTAAAGCCGAAGGCGATGAGTTCCGCGTCGGAGCGGCGCATTTGGATCGGGCGTCTGAAGACCTTCGGCCTGCTGGTCTCCATCGTAGGCGTAGTGGTAGCGGCGCTACAGCTGGCCTCCTTCGTGGAAGCCGGTCCGGAATTGCTGACCAAGGCGGGTGAGTCCTTGCCCATCCGTTCCATCGCCATCGAAACCGACGGTTCGCTCGAGCGCGATTGGCTGACCGAACGCTTGGAGATTCCGGAAAACGAGAATCTGCTCAGCGTCGATCTGTCGGCTTTGAAGGCGAAGCTGGAGTCGGTCGGTCAGATCGAGAACGCGGAAGTGGAGCGCTTGTTTCCCGACACCTTGATCGTGACCGTAAAGGAGCGCCAGCCCATCGCCCGGCTGCTGGCCCAGCGGGCGAACGGCGAGCGCATGCTGCTGTTTGTGGACGAGTCCGGCCATGTTTTCGAAGCCGAGCGCATGGACAAGTCGCTTGTTAACTCGCTGCCGTTTCTGGATGGGGTGGCCTTGCGTCGAGAGGGCTCGGCCTTTTCGCGCATCGAGAACATCGCTCCGCTGGCGAGCTTGCTGCAGGAGGCCCGGGCCATCGCGCCGCACATCTACAAGCGCTGGCGCATCGTGTCCTTGGAGAAGCAGGACCGATTGATCGCTCGCGGCAAAGCGGCCAAGGAGGTCGTTTTCGACACGCGGCAGGACTTTCGCGATCAGCTTGGAAAGCTGGACTACATTTTGGATCACTATCGAAGCGCTCGGACGGGAATCATCGATCATGTCGATTTGACATTGGGCGACCAAGTCCCAGTTAGATCGTTGTAGGATTATTCCGTCCTGAGCGAACGAAGCGGTACGAGAGCGGGCCACGTGTACAGAACCAAAGTAATTGCAGGCGTAGACATTGGAACGAGCAAGGTGACCGTGCTCCTGGGCGAGATCGTCGAGGGCAGCAAGCTCAACGTGATCGGTCTTGGACAGTCCTCCAGCAAGGGCTTGGTCAAAGGGGAGATCGTCGATTTCCATGAGGCGAGCGACTGCGTTCACGCGGCCATTCTCGCGGCCGAACAGCAAGCGGGCGTGCAGATAGACGGAGTCTATCTGGCTCAGACTGGAGGCCACATCGAAGGTTTTCCCAGCGAGGCCTCGGTCAACATCACCGCCGAGGACGGACGCGTGCGCTCCGAGGATATCGAACGGGCCTCCGCCCTCGCTCAAGGGCGCGAGCTGCCGGAAAACCGTACTGTGATCCATCATCTGCGCCGTCCGTACAAGCTGGACGGGCGGGCGGTAGCTTCGCCCATTGGCATGGAAGGCGAGCACTTGGAGGTCAGCTACTGGACCATCCACGGCGACTCGCGCAAGATCAGCGATTCCATCCATATCATCAACGGCTTCAATCTGCATGTGGACGACATCGTGCTTTCCGGGCTCGCCACCAGCGCCGCGGTGGCTACGGAAGAGCAGAAGAACAACGGGACCTTGATCATCGACATCGGCCGTGGCACCACCGACTACGCCTTGTTCTGGAACGGTCGCTGCATGAAGGCGGGGTGTTTGCCGATCGGCGGCGACCACATCTCGAACGACTTGAGCATCGGGCTTCGCATGCGGCTGAAGCAGGCGGAAAGCCTCAAGCTGCGCTATGGGTCCGCGGTTTTGGAGCATCGCGACAAGAACGAGAAGGTGTGGCTGAACAACGACTTCGAGATTGGCGATCGTCCCATTCCGATCTGGAGCATCGAGAAGATCATCGAGCTGCGCGTCACCGAACTCTTCGAGGTGGTTCGCAAGAAGCTGGGCGCTCATTTCGTTCCGGAAAAGCTTAGCGGCGGCGTCATTCTAGCGGGCGGCACCTCCAAGCTAGCGAAGATCGCGGCTTGCGCCGAAAACGTCTATGGCATCCCGGTCCATATCGGAGACAATGCGTCCATGGCATCGGGCGAGCTCAAGGAGTCTCAATACAGCACCGCTCTGGGCTTGCTGCGCTACGGATTGCAGTACCAGAGCGAAAAGTCCTACCAGACCCATCGGCAGAGCGGAATCTTCAATCGGCTGAAGTCCTTGTTCCAAAAGGCCTAGCATAGCATTATGAGCGATCAGGAGAGAATGGAGGATTCGGAGGAGGGAACGATTCGCATGAAGGTCATCGGGGTCGGTGGCGCCGGCTCCAACATCGTGGATCGCTTGATGCTCTCGGATTTTCCCGGAGTCGACCTAGCGGTGGTGAACACCGATCAGCAGGCCCTTGCGGGATCGCCGGTCGCGGAAAAGCTCTGTATCGGAAAATCGATTACGGGTGGCTTGGGGACTGGGAGCGATGTGGAGGTGGGCCGCGAGGCCGCGCTCAAGGATATCGATGCCATCGACGATCTGGTGGCAGGCGTGGATCTGCTGTTTCTGGCCGCTGGTCTAGGCGGCGGAACCGGCACCGGAGCCGCTCCGGTGATCGCCGAACAGGCGCTGCGACAAGGCGCGGTGGTGATCGCCTTCGTGGCGTTGCCCTTCGCCATCGAGCGCTCCACCCGAGCGAACGTGGCCCAGGAGGGCTTGATCAAGCTGCGCGACTGCTGCAATGCGGTGGTGCCGCTGCCCAACGACTTGCTGATCCAGGAGTCCGACCAGGACGCTTCGTTGCTGGACGCCTTCTCCAAGGCCGATGCCTGGATCGAAAAGGCTATCAAATCGGTCTGGTTCATGATCAACCGCACCGGCCTGATCAACATCGACTTTTCGCAGCTGCGCCAGGCGTTTTCCCGCAAGGCTGGCAAGACGCTGTTTGGGATCGGGCAGGGAAGTGGAGAAAACGCCGCGGAGGACGCGGTGGCGGATCTCAAGCTTTGTCCCTTGCTGCACACTCCTGAGTTCTCGAAGCTGGCGGACAATCTCCTGGTAAACATCGTTGGCGGTCCGCGTATGGGAATCGCTGATACGCAAAAGATTCTGGAATCGGTGACGGATGCGTTTGGAGGCGATGCGAATGTGACCTTTGGCGCGGTGGTGGACGAGGATCGGGGCGACTCCTTGGAGATTTGCGTGCTGGGAACGAGCGAGGTGTCGAGCATCTCTTTGACCCGGGTCGTGCGGCGCCCTCGCTCCTCGAAGGAGTTCGCCGAGAAGAAGCTGTCTCCCGCGGCGAGCTCCGCCAAGGAGGACAGCAAGGGCGAATCGGCTTCGGGACGGAAGGGAAAACCGGAAACGCACGCCCGTCCGACCAAGGCGGAGCAGCACGAGTTCTCGTTTTCCGAAGGCGATCCAAAGGGGGAGTTCGAAAACACCAGTGGCACGCTTTTCGAAGGGCAGGACTTGGATTCGCCGACCTTTTTGCGCCGTGGCGTGAAGATCGCCCTATAGGCGTGATCAGTCGTTTTCGGGATCCGCTGGAGGGAGGCCTTTCGACGCGCTTGCCAAAACCTCAATGCCGCTCGCGAACCTGATGTTTGCTAAAATCGGGTTCTTAGCTTAGTTCATCCTATCCTGACCCCTTTCGTGTACGCCCTTATTTGCTAGGATTCCTGAAATGACGCCCACTTCTTCACGCGTGGCGAAGAGAAGCGTTTTGGATGCGAAGAAATCCAAGATCGTTTTGCTGACGCTTGCAGCGTTTCTGCTGGCGCTTTTCGCTTGGGCGTATTGGTACCTCGCCGTGGGGCGGGCTCTCGATTTGGCTAGGTCCCAGCCCATTCGCATTGGCTATCAGCAGTCGCCTCCCTATCAGATCATCGCGTCCGACGGGTCGCTGGGAGGGGTGGGACTGGACATCGTCGCGGAAGCGGCTCGCCGTCTTGGCATCGAGCTCGAGTGGGTTTACAGCCCGCTAGCTCCCGATGTGCACTTGCCGAGAGGTGACGTGGACATGTGGCCGATCGTGACCGACCTGCCGCATCGACGGGACGATTTCTACATCACCAAGCCGATCTACGAAAACGCCCTCGGGCTGCTCTACCTAGGAGAACGCTCCCTGCGGGATCCTCGGGAACTGAAAGGCAAACAGGTCGCGTATTACGATCGCGAGCCAGGCATCACTCTGGCGGCCAAGCTCCTGCCCGGCGTGGACTTGATGCCGCTGCCGAGTCACGAACAAGCCATCGATGCCGTCTTCAGCGGCGCAAGCTCAGCCGCGTTTCTTTGGAGCACCAAAACCAACTCCATCGATTTCAAGGCGGCGATCGATGAGTTCGGCAAGGGCGAAGCGTTCCAGTTCTACTATTTCCACGACGAGACCATCACCTGCGGCATCGCGGCCAGCTACCAGAGCCCAGCTGCCATGGCCGCCGCCGATCTGATCAGAGAGGAGATCGGCGACTTGGTGAAGGAGGGCTTCGTGCACGAGACCTATTTCAGGTACTTTCTGGATCCGGAAAACGAGATCAGCTCCTACTTCCTGGTGCACCAGCTCGAGCGACGCACCCTTGGTCAGAGCGTCGCGATAGGGGTGTTGTTCGTCGCTTTGGCGGCCTTGCTTGTCATGTCGATCAAGCTGAGGCGCTCACGCGAAGCGGCGCGGGCGGCGAGCGCCGCCAAGAGCGAGTTTCTCGCGGTGATGAGCCACGAGTTTCGCACTCCGCTCAATGGCATCATGGGCATGGCTCAAGTGGCCAAGCTGGGAGAGCTCGACCCGGAGCAGGAGGAGGTGTTCGACGTGATTCTGCAGTCATCCGAGTCCATGCTCACGCTGGTAAACGACGTGCTCGATCTCTCGAAGATCGAGGCAGGCAAGATTGAGCTGGAGCCGGTTCCCATGAACCTGCAGAGCTTGTTCAACACGACGGTAGGTTTTTTCGATTTCCTGGCTCGGCGCAAGGGCATCGAATTCAGCGCCGTCATCGATCCGAGCTGCCCGATCCACTTCATAGGCGACGAAGCCCGCCTGAGGCAGATCTTGTTCAACCTCGTGGGAAACGCAGTCAAGTTCACTTCGAAAGGCGGGGTTTATGTCACCGCGAGTTCGATACGAACGGAGAATGGAGAGTTGCTGGTGATCGAGGTGCGCGACACCGGCATCGGCATCGAAAAGACGCGCTACGAGGAGATCTTCGAAACCTTCACCCAAGGGGATAGTTCGCACTCGCGCAAGTTTGATGGCACTGGGCTTGGGTTGGCGATTTCGCGAAAGCTCGCTCGCTTGATGAGCGGCGACATTTTCGTGGAAAGCAGCCTTGGGGAAGGCTCCGTATTCAGCGTGGCCCTACCGCTTGCCCTTGATTCGAGGAGAGGTGAGGATAGCGCTCAGTCGGAATCGGAATCGGCGTTTTCTCGAAACCTCTCTTCGGAGGAGCGTCGCATTCCCTCGGTGCGAAAGGTCTTGGTGGTGGACGATAACCAAATCAACTTGAAGACCTGCTGCGCCATTTTGGAAAAGCTCGGCATCGAGACGGAGCGGGCTGCCGACGGGGTGGAAGCGGTGGAGCGCTACGAGGTTGGCCGCTTCGACGTGGTGCTCATGGATCTGCAAATGCCGCATATGGATGGATGGGAAGCTACCCGAGCGATTCGCCGAAAGGAGGACGGTCTGGGCCGCACGCCTATCATCGCCCTCACCGCGCATACTCTGCAGCGGCAGACCATCGACCGCCTAGAGCGGGAGATGGATGGCTACTTGACCAAGCCAATCGAGATCCGCCTCCTAGCGCGGACCTTGGAGAGCATTCGCTCCACCGAGCGTCTCGAGGAGCGCTAGGCCTTCGCTGAAACCGCCCCACGCTTCCGAAGGTGGCCACGGGCGTCACTCGCAATAGAGCTTACGCAAGGTGGCGATGATGGTTTCGATCTCTGGCGAATCGAGGCGATAGTAGATCGTCTGCTGCTCCCGGCGAGTGCTCACCAAAGCCTGCTCGCGCAGCTTCGCTAAATGTTGAGAGAGGGCGGACTGGCTGAGCTGCACCTCGGTCGCCAGCTCGTTCACGCTGACCTCTCCCTCGCCCAAGCGGCAAAGGATGGCGAGCCGTTTGGGGTTGGCCATGGCCTTTAGGGTATCTACCGCGGTCATTAGGGCCTCTATCTCTTGTTCCTTGGGCATGATATTTCTCGGTGTTCGGCTAAGCTTTCTCATTGGCTGTCGTTTGTCAATATTAGAGAAAACTAAAATAAAAACTTGCTAATTTAGAAAACACTAACATAAGGTTGTCGCCATGAACATTGATCGATTCGTATTCGCATTCGCTGGCACCATGATTCTGCTCGGCTTGAGCTTGGGCATTTGGGTGCATCAGTACTGGCTCATTCTCCCCGCGTTCGTGGGGCTAAACATGTTTCAGGCCGCGTTCACCCGCGTTTGTCCGTTGGCTATGATCCTGAAGCGTTTCGGCATGAAATCGGGCTGCGCTTTCCAGTGAGCGTTTCGAGGGGCATAGGGAAATAAGGGAGTACGCTCGAATGGCACGCTACTTAATCAGCATCGGCGTCGGGCTTCTTGCGGGAGGCGTCATGGGATACTTCGGGCAATGCAGCTCGGGAACCTGTCCGCTCACCTCGACCTGGTGGCGCGGCGCCCTTTACGGAGGCGTGTTAGGCACGCTTTTCGCCTTGAGCAGCGGCGACCTCGGATAGCCGTCGTTTCAGTTGAGAATCAATTTAGGGATCAGACTTGGACTTATGAAAAACGCTTTTATCGAAATCGCGCTGAAGCATCCGAAAGGGGCTTTCGGGGTCTCCATCGCAGTGGCCACGCTCTTGCTCGCTTTGGTGGCCTGGCCGACAGTGTTTCCCGACCGGGCCATGGGACTGAACCCTGCCACGGTGGACACCGATCCGGAGAATATGCTTTCTGCCGACGAGCCTGCTCGGGTGACGCATAATCAGCTCAAGGCTACCTTTGGCCTGAAGGATATGCTTGTGGTGGGAGTGACCGCAGACCAGGAGGAAAACGGAGTTTTCAATCCCCGCACGCTAGCGGATGTGCATGCCTTGGTCGAGGCGGCGGAGTCGCTGCAGTGGGAAACGGATAGCGGCGTGTCGGGCGTAGTGAGGGCGGACATCATCGCTCCTTCGACCGTCGACGCCATCGAGCAGGCTGGGCTGGGTTCGGTGAGCTTTCGCTGGCTCATGCCGGAACCGCCCCAGAGCGACGAAGAGGCTATCGCCGTGGCCAATGCGGCGGCTCGTCTCCCGATGTACGACGGCTCCATGGTCTCGGAAGACCGCAAGGCCCTGGCTCTGTATTTTCCGCTCACGGAGAAAAGCGCTAGCTACCGGGTAGCGGAGGAGCTGAAGTCGGTTATCGCCGGCTTCGGTGGGCAGGACCACTATTACATCGCGGGGCTTCCGGTCGCTCAGGATCAGTTTGGCAAGGAGATGTTCGTTCAGATGGCGATCTCCGCTCCCATGGCCATGGCGCTGATATTCGTGCTCATGTGGTTGTTCTTCCGCAACCTCACGCTGATCGTCTCGCCGATGATCGTAGCCATGCTTTCGGTGATCGTGTCGATGGGGCTGCTGGTGGCTACGGGCAATACCATCCATATCATGAGTTCCATGATCCCCATCTTCATCATGCCCATCGCGGTTTTGGACGCAGTGCACATCCTCTCGGACTTTTTCGACAAGTATCCAATTTATAAAGACAGGAGACGGGCGATCAAGGAGACGGTGGGCGAGCTGTGGAGCCCCATGCTTTTCACCTCGATCACTACGAGCGTAGGCTTTGCATCCCTCGCTCTGACGCCGATCCCACCGGTGCAAGTGTTTGGCTTGTTCGTAGCAGTCGGCGCCTTTGCCGCTTGGGTGTTCACCATCCTGCTGATGCCGGCCTACGTGATGTTGCTTCCCGAAAAAGCGCTGGAAAACTTCGGTTCCGCCGAGGCGGCCAGTGGCGAGGAAAACGGTATCCTTTCGCGCCTGCTTCGCTTCACCGGCCGTGTTTCCTTCGCCAAGGCGAAGCTGGTGGCGATCGTCGCCGCCGCGTTGGTGGTTTTTTCAGGCTTTGGCATCAGTCGAATCGTCATCAACGACAACCCGGTCAAGTGGTTCGAGCCGAGCCACGAGATCCGCATCGCGGATACGGTGATGAACGATCGTCTGGCAGGCACTTACATGGCGTATCTCGCTTTCGAAGCTCCGGCCCTTACGAAATCAGGTTTCGCCGAACCGGTACTGGCGGCGGCCACCGGCTTGCAGGATTCCGCCCGCTCCGCTCTCGAAGTACGGCTCGCTGAGATCGACTACGACAGCTTTGACGACGGAGCCTTCATCGACTTGCAGGACTGGCTTTACGATCAGCAGGATGCTGCCGAGAGCGATTCGGCCTGGGAGGCATGGGATCGCGTGGCCCAGACCATGGAGGAACGCTGGTCCGCAAGCGCCTATTTCAAGCAGCCGGAGGCTCTGCAAGCCATAGAGGCTTTAGAGGCGAACATTTTGAGCAACCCCCATGTGGGCAAGGTGGTTGGTCTTCCGGAAGTGACTAAGACTTTGCATCGCGAGCTCTTTGAAGGGGACGAGGAGCGTTACCGAATTCCGGATACATCCAATGCGGTCGCTCAAAGCTTGATGACTTACGAGAGCAGCCACCGCCCGCAGGACCTCTGGCATTTCGTGACACCCGACTATCGCCAGGCGGTCTTGTGGATACAGCTCAACAGCGGAGACAACGTCGACATGAGCGGATTGGTGGATCAGGTAAAAGCGTACCTCGCTGAAAATCCGCTGCCTGGCGAGGTATCCACGGATTGGTTTGGTCTGACCTACATCAACGTCATTTGGCAGGAGCAGATGGTAGCGGGTATGATGAACGCTTTCTTGGGAAGCTTTGTGACGGTGCTCATTCTGATGATCATCCTGTTCCGTTCCTTCTGGTGGGGCTTGCTTTCCATGGTGCCTTTAGCCCTGACCATTTTGGTCATGTACGGCATCATAGGGTGGATCGGAAAGGACTATGACATGCCGGTCGCGGTGCTTTCATCGCTTTCGCTGGGGCTCGCGGTCGACTATGCCATTCACTTCATCGCCCGTTCCCGTGAGGCCTATCGTCAAACGGGAGATTGGAAGGAAGCGATGGATATCGCCTTTGGCGATCCCGCCCGCGCCATCGCTCGAAATATCATCGTCATCGGCCTTGGCTTCTCGCCTCTGCTGCTGGCTCCGCTGGTGCCGTATCAGACGGTGGGCGTATTGATCTCTTCGATACTCATTCTCGCTGGCCTGACGACACTTGTCCTGCTGCCGGCCCTGATTCACCTGCTTCCCTTGGATAGAAAAGGATCTCCCAGCAAGCGTGAGGAGCCTGTGAAAGTGGCATCCTGACATCTTCGCCCGGCACGAGGCGCTTCGCTTCAACAACTAAATTCTCAAACAAGGAAATCCACATGAACTACCAAAAACAGATTCTTTCAGCAATCGCGGTCGTCTTCGCGCTCGCCTCTTCGCAGGCGATGGACGTGTCGGAAATCGTATCCAAAGCGAGTCAATCCGCGTATTACCAAGGCGAGGATGGAAAGGCGAAGTTGAGCATGACCATCACCGACGCTCAAGGACGTGAGCGGCAGCGAGAGCTGACGATTCTCCGTCGTAATGATGATACGGGAAACGGGGACCAGAAGTTCTACGTGTATTTCGAGCGTCCATCCGACGTGAAGGGAACCACCTTTCTGGTTTGGAAACAGGCTCAAGGCCCGGACGAGCGCTGGCTCTACCTGCCGGCTTTGGATTTGGTGAAGCGCATTGCCGCTTCCGACGAACGAACCAGTTTCGTAGGCTCGCACTACTTCTACGAAGACGTGTCCGGCCGATCACCGGTAGAGGATAATCACGAGCTCGTGGAGGAAACAGATGACTACTATGTAGTGAAAAGCGTTCCCAAAGACCCGAACTCGGTGGAATTCGCGTCCTACACATCATGGATACACAAAGGCACTTTTCTGGCGGTGAAGATCGAATACGCGGACAAGTCAGGTTCGGTCTATCGGACTTATGAGGCCTTGGACGTGCAGCAGATCGAAGGCTATTACACGGTGATGAAGGGTCGCATGACGGATCAGCGTATTGGAGGATTCACTACGCTGGAAGCGAAAGCGATCGACTACGACCTCGGCTTGGAGGACAGTTTGTTCCAGGAACGCAGTCTGCGCACACCCCCTCGTCGCGAATTGCGCTAGCTAAAGTGGGGATAGGATTTCGATATGAGTGAGACTGCGAAACAGATTGCTGCGGGAAAGTGGTTTCTCGTTCTCGGAACTCTGCTGGTCGCGAGCGGCAGCGTTTCCGCTGCGCCGCCTCCATTGCCGAGCGGTCTCGGAGGCGATGCGCCTCCTGCCTTGCCGTCAGGTTTGGGTGGGGAGGCCGCCTCCACCGCGGAAGTCGAGGAAAGCGACGACGAGGCGAATAAACTTCTTCCTTTCGAATTGCATGGTTTCGCGGAGCTTCGCGTTGGGGGGCGATTGCAGAACGCTCCCGGTTTTTCTGATTCGAGCCTTCGAGAGGCCAGACTGCAGCTTCAGATGGAAGAGTACCTGGGGGCTTCTTCCACTTTCAAGGCCGTGATGGATTTCGTGTATGACGATTTGGATCCGGATCGCGGCTTTGACTGGGAGGATGGAAGTGGTTGGCTAGATCCGCGAGAGCTGTGGCTAAGCACGAAGCCCGTTGACGCCGTCGACTTGAAGCTCGGTCGGCAAGTGGCGACCTGGGGAGTGGGGGATCTGCTCTTTATCAACGATCTCTTTCCCAAGGACTGGAACTCCTTTTTTCTCGGACGAGATCTGGAGTATTTGAAAGCGCCGCAGGATTCGCTCCGCGCCTCGTACTTTTCCGACTGGGTGAATCTCGATCTGGTCTACTCGCCTCGCTTTGAGCCGGACCGCTTCATCGATGGCCAGCGCCTCTCGTTTTGGAGCGAAGCGTCAGGCTCGCTCACGGAGCAAGCGGTACCGATGGACCCAGTGTATCCGGGAGGAACCTTCGACTCGGACGAGCTGCATCTCAGGCTTTCGCGCATCCTGGGTCGATTCGAGCTCGCCGCCTACGGCTACTGGGGCTATTGGAAGAGTCCTGCTGGAGTGGATACGGCCACGGGTAGAGCTCTTTTTCCGGAGCTGGAAGTATTTGGAGCTTCCGCTCGTGGGCCGATCGGCAGTGGTTTGCTGAGCGCGGAAATCGGGGCCTATGAAAGCGTCGATGATCCAGCGGGAGAGGATCCGTTCACGCGAAACAGCGAGTTGCGATTGCTGCTGGGATACGAGCGGGAATTGGGAAACGAGCTAACTGGCAGTGCGCAATACTATGTCGAACGCACGCGGGACTACGCCGCTGCGGATTCGGTCGCGGATCGCGATCGAGACCTCGTGACCCTTCGGCTTCGCAAGCAGCTTTGGCAGCAGACGCTCACGTTGAACGCTTTCGTCTTCTATAGTCCGTCACAAGAAGACCACTACACGCGCCTGTCCGCTAGCTGGAAGGCGAGCGACGAATGGCGTTGGGACGTGGGGGCGAATCTCTTCGGCGGCGAAGACTGGAGTTTCTTCGGTCAATTTGGACGAAACGAAAACCTGTACCTCGCTGCGCGCCGTTCCTTTTAAGGAGCGACAAACGCCCGCTATTCGATGGCGTCCAAAAAGGCTTGCAGCGGAGTGGCGCCAGTTTTTCTCCAGATCTCTTGGCCCTTATTCAGTATTACGAAAGTGGGTACAGGCGTTACTTCGTATTGGTCCATCAAGGCTTCGTTCGCGTCCGCGTCGATTTCCAGCACTTTGATTTGATCGGCGTGTTTCTCCTCAAGCTCTTGGATCACCGGTTTCATGCGGCGGCAGGGCGAGCACCATTTCGAATTGAAGTTGAGTAGAACGTAGGGGTTCGCTGCGATGGCAGTCTCGAACTCCTCTTGCGAAATGGGTTGAGGAGCATCCGAAGCGGCGACAGTGTCCGGCACTTCTATCGGCAACTTGGCGCGTTGCCAAGCGGTGATGCCGCCGTTTAGGTTGACGATATTGGCAAAGCCCATGCTGTTGAGCTGTTGGGCGGCTTGTGAGCTCCGAGCTCCAGATCTGCAGTAGAGAAGGATCGTTTTATCCTTCTGCAATCGCGATGCTTTGGCTGCGAAGTTCGGGTCGTAGAAATCGATTTCGCTAGCGTTGGGGACCTTCCCTTGAGCGATTTCCTGCGGGGTGCGCACATCCACCACGATAGCGTTTTCGTCCTGGGCCAACTCCGAGAAGCGTGGGGCGTCGACATTCTCGACTGCCGAATGGGCAGCGGTGGGGAGAAGGGCAGATAGGAATAATGATAAGCGGCGGAACATAAGCTGGCGGGCTGGAGCTGGTTTAGTTTGATTCGCGAAACCGACGTTTGGGGGCGATCGGGGCTGCTTTCGGAGACTTCGAAGTCACGGAAACGCGTTTAAGCCCGGTTTCAAAATGGAAATTGCATCGAAAAATTGCGATTCCGAATTTCCGGTAGAGGGATACGAGCAAGAAAAAGAGCGGAAAGGAGCCCTGGAGCCACGATTCGCTCAAGGCCGAGACGCCGCTTAGGTCGGGCTATTTTCGATTCTTAAACATGTTCGCCGCCATCTTAAGCTGGTTGAGCTGCAGTTCGCTCATTGCGGTCAAGCTTTCGACCAGGGCGGCGAGCTGCTCTTCTGTCAGTATGCCGCTGGCTTCCTGTTCAATCAACCGGTTGACGGCTTTTAGATCGTCGGCGTATCGGTCTATGTTTTCATCGCTGAAACGCTCCGGTCCCATGTCGTAGTTTTGCTGGTCGGCTAGGTCGCTTTGAAAATCATAGTTCGCTCGCTGGTCCGCCATGATTTCGATCAAGGCGCGCTCCGCTTCGCGGCTGAGGGAAGCTTCGCGCTGAGCAAGGCTCGCCTTCATGCTGGAGAGGGACATGCGCTCCTGCATGGTGCGTTCGTAAAACTCCCATTCGGCGAGGTCTTCGTCGTCGTTTAGGAAGTAGCCGATCTCCTCGCCGATGGTTTCGTCGTACTCCTGCATTTCCTCGGACAACAGGCGTCGCTCCTCGTCGGATACCCCGCCCATCATTTTCATGCTGGTTTCCACGCGAAACATTTGGCGTGCCATCAGTATATCCATAAAATGACTACGTTCCTCCGGAGTGAGGTCCAAGCTATTGAGGTAGTCCTTGTAGAGGACTTCGAGCGTGGCCCGCTGGCTTGCTTGCATGACTTCGTTCATTTGCGGATTCTCCATCATTTTGGAGATATCGCGCATCATGCGGGCGTTGCTGGAGTTGTCGTCCTCCTCTGTCTCGGAAACGGATTGCGCGACAGGGGCGGGCGCGTTCGCGGAACTCGCTTGGGGAGTGGCAGGAGCCGCTTGGGCGTTCGTCTTATTTGCATCGCTCTGCTCGCTGGGAGCTTCGGCCAGAGCGGCGATTTCGGCTTCGAGGGACGCGATGGTTTGGCGTTGCTTGAGGAGCAGGGCGCCCAGAACGATGGCGATGAGGGAGAGAAGGAAGCAGAGGGATTTCATGAGAGGCGCTTGAGTTGGAGTGGATTGATTGTGGGTTCTCTCGTAGAAGAACAGTCGAGTCGCTGGATTATTCAAGGCTTTCCCCTTTTCTGCTACTTTCTTTGCCATGAGAGGGTTGCGATACGGATTTATAAGCGGGATGGATTGATTGTATTAATAACGGCATGACGCGCCGGAGATATTGATCGATTCCGGATATGAAAAACGCTCGATCCGGCGGGCGGAATCGAGCGTTTGAAAGGGGGTTGGTTAGTCGACCTAGGGTCGTTTATCGAGCGAAGCGCGGGCGTTTTTTGATGTCCGGCTTGACGCGGCTCATGCGCATTTGCTGCCCGGCGACCCAAGACTTCTTGAGGATCTGGAGCACTTCGCGCGGCATGCCTTTCGGCAGGTCCACGAGGCTGTGATCGTCGTAGATGTCGATGCGACCGATGTAGCGCGCTTCGAGTCCCGCTTCGTTGGCGATGGCTCCCACGATATTGCCCGGCTTGACCTGATGGTTGTGGCCCACCTCGATGCGATAGCGATCGGCGTCGTCGGCGATCGGCTCGGGCTCGCGCGACCGTTCGCGGCGCGGTTCGTCGGAAAAGTCGTTGCGGGTTTCGCGACGTTCGGGGCGCGCTGGGCGATTTGAGGAAAACCCATCGCGGCTGTCATTGCGTCGATCCGAGCGCGAGTCGCGATCCCGACGCTCGGGCCGTTCGCGGTCGGAGCGCCCAGCGGGAGCGGCTGGAGGCAGGCTGACCGAGCGGCCGGACTGCATCTTCAACAGAATGGCAGCGAGGGTCTCGATATCGATTTCGAGGGCTTCCGCCGCGGCGAGAACGGATTCGCGTTCACGCTCGAACTTGCCCTCGGCCAGCGTTTCGGCGATGCGGGACTGAAGTTTCCTTTGTTTCGCTTCGGCCAGCGCGGCGCGAGTCGGAGGCGGCATGGGCTCCATCTTGTGACGCGTAACGTTCTCGATCTCGCGCAACTTGCGGAAGTCGCGGCGGGTGATGAGCAGAATGGCGTCGCCACTGCGCCCGGCCCGACCCGCCCGGCCAATGCGGTGGATGTAAGGCTCCACGTCTTCCGGTATGTCGAAATTGAATACATGCGAGATTCGATCGACGTCCAGGCCGCGAGCCGCCACGTCGGTGGCGACGAGGACATTGATTTCGCCGGACTTGAGCATGGATACCGAGCGTTCGCGGCGGCCTTGGGAAATGTCGCCATGGATGGCCTCAGCGGCGATGCCGTTTGCGATGAGCTCTTCGGCTACCATGCTGGCAGCGCTTTTGGTGCGAGTGAAGACGATCGCCGCGTCGAGCTCCTCTGTTTCCAGCAGGTTTTGCAGGACCTCCAGCTTCTGGCGCATGCCAGCGCATTGCACGAAGCGCTGGCGAACAGTGTCGACCGTGGCGGTGGCAGCCTTGATCTTGATGGTGACCGGATCGCGAAGCTGTTTTTCCGCGATGGTCTTGATGCGCGGCGGCATGGTGGCCGAGAAGAGAGCGGTCTGACGCTCGGCTGGCGTGTGCTCGAGGATCCATTCCACGTCGTCGATGAAGCCCATGCGCAGCATTTCGTCAGCTTCATCGAGGATGAAGTGGCTGATGCGGGAAAGGTCCAAGGTGCCGCGGCGCATGTGGTCCATGACGCGGCCAGGCGTGCCGACCACGATGGCTGGCTTGCGATCGAGCGCTTTGAACTGCTTGATGAAATCGGTGCCGCCGTAGATGGCTGCGACGGAAAGGCGACGGATCTTGTTTCCGTATTTCGAAATCGCTTCGGAGACCTGCAGGGCAAGTTCGCGGGTCGGTGCGAGGATGAGGGCTTGTGGGCCTTCCTTTTCCGGATCGAGAGTCGAGAGGAGCGGCAGGGCGAAGGCAGCGGTCTTGCCGGTGCCGGTCTGCGCCTGACCGATCATGTCGCGGCCGGAAAGCATCACTGGGATGGCTTTTGCTTGGATCGGAGAGGGTGTCTCGTATCCGATTTCTTCGAGTGCGGCGTGCACCGGCTCGCTGAGAGATAGGTCCGCAAAGCGGACAGATTGATTCTGTTCGGTATCTTGTTCAGACATGGTCTGCATATTCTGGCTTTGGTGCTCGTTTCCCACTTCGCGCCTTGCGAGGTGCCCGAAACGAGCGGTTCTAAGCCGGCAGCCTTCAATTGTCCCAACAAGTAGCCCCAGCTCGCGTAAAAAGTAGCGACGGGTGACAGGTTTCCGTCAGAGAGCAAGTAAAATAGTAGATGAGGACGGCGCCAGCGCCCAAATCCGACTCCGTTTTTCCGCCAATCTGCCGCTCAAGGCTGCGACGTTGTAGGCTTGCGCCGCAGGGCGGTTTGGGAGGGGCGTTCTAACGGGAAAGCGGAAAGGTTGTTGACCGGCGGACCGGAGAAGAGCGATGTGGGGAAATGCATTTGGATTATCAGGAATTGGACTATCGACCGACCCCGATGGGGGATTTGCTGCTCCGCCGACGTCGCATGCCTCAGTTCGGGGACACGGACATCTACGAGGTGAAGCTCGGCGAGTATTTTCTGATGTCTAGCATGTTCCACGAGGCGGAGTGGCAGCTGAGCAAGCTCGGACTTGGAGCGGTGGAAGGCGAGGGGCTTGACGTGGTGGTCGGCGGACTCGGTCTAGGCTACACCGCGGTGTCGGCTTTGGAGGACTCGAGGATTGCCTCCCTGGTGGTGGTGGAATATCTGGATGCGGTGATCGATTGGCACGAGCGAGAATTGGTGCCGCTGGGTGAAACGATGAACGCCGACCCGCGTTGCCGCTACGCCCACGCGGATTTCTTCGCTCTCTGCGCGGATGTCCGCAAGAGCCTCGATCCGCTGCAGCCCGATAAACGACACGACGCGATCCTGCTGGATATCGATCACACGCCCACCAACGTGCTGCGCCAGACCAATACGCGATTTTACACCGAGGAAGGTTTGGCGGAAGCGGGGCAGCATTTGAAAGAAAATGGCGTGTTCGCCCTGTGGTCGGATGGCGAGCCGGAGGACTACTTCACCGATCGGCTGGGAAACGTGTTTGGCGAAGCGAAGTCGCATCGGGTGGATTTCGCGAATCCGTTGACTGGGGGAAGCTCCTGCGGGACGGTTTACGTAGCTCGAAAGCTTCGCTCCTAAGCGGAGGGAGCGGTGTATTTGGAGATTGAATATGAAGGAGTTGACGAGAATGTGCGCTCGCGGAGTTCGGGCGAATCTGATTCCTGGGGTGGCCCTGCAAGCGATCGGTTTGGTGGTGGTGGGCGCCTATTACTTCGTGCCGGCGACTTCGGGCTTTTTCGAATTCGTGCGCGATGTGAAGCTGGAGTACGGCTATTGGTACTCGGCGGTTACAACGGCGGTATTCGGAGGGCTGATACCGTTTTTATACATTTACGCCACAGGGCGAGTGAAGAAGGGCTCAGCGCTCGCCATCGGAGCGTTTTTCGTATTCGCCTGGATGGAAAAGGGAATCGAAGTGGACTTTCTCTATCGCTTTCAGGCGGTGCTCTTCGGCGATGCGGCAAACGCGGCCACCGTAGCGAAGAAGGTGGCATTCGACCAGTTTGTCTACTGTCCGCTTTGGTCGGCCCCGGTGACGGCTATTCTATATCGCTGGAAGGACTGCGATTTTTCCTGGGCTCGCTTCAAGCGCTCCTTCGATCGCGAGTTGTTCACCTTGCACATTCCCAGCGTGCTCGTTTCCACTTGGATGGTGTGGATCCCCGGAACGGCCTTCGTCTACAGTATGCCCTCGGATCTGCAGCTGCCCTTGTTCACGCTGGTGCTTTGCTTTTTCGTGCTACTGGTCAGCGCCTTGGAAAAGGACGAGCCGCAGATCGAAGTCGGCAGAAACGCGTGATCAATGAATTTCCAACAATCTATACCATGAGCGAAAAACCAATTTCCGAGAAACGCAGCCTTACGCTCCGCGGAGAATTCGTGGAGCTAAACAAGCTGTTGAAATACGAAAACCTGGTGGCCAGCGGAGGCGAGGCCAAGGTAGCGATCAAATCCGGCGCGGTTTTGGTGAATGGGGAGGTGGAGTCGCGGGTTCGTCGCAAGCTCGTTCCAGGAGATAAGGTTTCATTGGGCAACACGGTGGTCGAGGTGGTGTCTTCTCAATCATGAGTTTCGAACCACCAGGCTATTGCCCGAACTGCGGCGAGTACGTGGAGAAGGGTGCCTCTTCCTGCGAGGAATGCGGCAGCTGTCCGGAAACCGGATGGAACGACGAGGGCTATCTCGATGGTGTGGAACTGCCGGGCGACGAGACGGAAAAGCCGGACGCTCGCGAAAGCAGCGCGGGCAAGTTCATCCTTATCGTCTGCTTGCTCGCCTTGCTTGTTTACGTATTCGTTCTACGGTGACAGGTCGCGTGGGTAAACGGGGTTCCCTCAAGACGAGCTCTCTACTGGCTGGCCCGGATGCGGATGAAAAAGCGATCGTAGTCGGCCCTGAGAGCGGTGGTCGTGAGCTCGAGCAGGTCTTCGCGGTCGATGGTGGCGATCGAGCCCAGTGTTTGCCAGTTTGAGAGGTCCGTCGAGTATTCCAGACTTAGCGTGACATCGGTCTTCGCCAGGCGGTAGATGTTGACGACGAACGCTCCCGATTCGTTGACCGAGATCTCAGGGGGCGCGGGCACGGAGCCGGAGTCGGTCGGGTCGCTGCCGAGAGCGTATTCCATGAAGTTTGGCGCCCAGTCGTCGTCAGGATTCGAATACGCGTACTGACTGTTGGAATCGGTCGTGAATCCTGCGATCCAGTTTTGATACTCGCTGTCGCTATAGGTTTCGAAGGTATCCGATTGGTGGATAACGCCGCCATCCGCGAGGGATATAAACGTATTCTGGAAGAAGATGCGATCGTTGTAGCTTATGCCTCCGGGCGGGGCGATGGATTCGAACCAGATGCGACCATCGAGCGAGACGAAGTTTTGCGACGCTTGTTCCTCATCGAAACCGTGGGCGTAGAAGAATCCGTTTCCGAAGGCGAAAGTCGTGGCCTCCAGTTCGCCTCGTTGGCCGAGCGAGTACCAGTTTTCTCCCCGGTCGAAGGAGTGTACGATGCCCAGCTTGAAGCCGCTGGCAACAAGGAGGCCGTCGAGGAGATCGAGTTCGCGAATCCCGTGCCAGTCTTCGATGCCGCTATTGGGCGCCAAGTCGGTGAAGGCCGCGAGGTCTTCGGTTTCCTTCAGGACCAGACGGCCCTCTTGCAAGTCGAGATTCACTTCGTAGGCGGCGTAGATGAAGGCGCCGTCCACAAACTCGATGCTCGGTGAGGAGCTCGCGTTCCAGCCTGTTTCGCTGAGATCGACGGAAGACCATTGAGCGAGGTCGGAGCTGTAGTAGATCTTGGAGTCGCTGCCCGCCACTGCTACGGTGGAGTCGTCCGGGCGCATCGCTAGCGCTGTGAATCCCCAGTCTCCCACGGCGCTATCGGTCACCAGAACCTTTTGCCACGAGATGGCGTCGCTGGATGCGAGCACGATGCCGACGCGCGACGAAATGCCGAAATCGTAGTCGCTGCCTGCCGCAAGGAACTGCTCCCCAGTCCAAATGATCTCTTCGATGCGCACGTTCTGGTTTCCGAATCCCAGCGAACTGGACGACCAGATCTGACCGGTGCTGGAGCGGAGAAACTCTCCTCCGACGGCCGCGACCACGGCGAGGCTTCCGTTTGAAGCGCCAGCGGTGAGGTCGGCGCTGGTGGTGGAATCGCGCAGGTTGATTTCCGTGATCGGGTCGCCGACCGTGATCTCCTGCTGGGCGCTGAAGGTGCCGCCTTTCATATCGCTCACCGTCAAGGTGAGCTGGAAAACGCCGCCCGTGGCGTAGGTATGATCGACGCTGTCGGAGTTGGTTTCCACGGTGCCGTCTCCAAAGTCCCAATGGAAGGCCAGATCGTCGCCATCGGGATCGGAGCCGTTGAAGCTGAAGCTAGCGGCGGTGCGCGCCTCCGCGGAGCTAGGGGCGGAAAGCGAGCCGGTCGGATTGAGGTTGTTGGAGAAATCGCCTTGGTTGATCGCCACTTCGATGTAGCTGCCGATCGAATCGGCGCCGGCGGCGACGGGCGTGATATGCAAGTTGGAGGCGGGATCCGAATAGGTCCTGCCGAGAGCGATGGCCGAATCCAGTTTGCCCAGATCGGAATTGGGAGTGGTGTCGACCAGCCAAGACTGGTTGTAGACCGCGCCGCTGCCTGCTCGCTCCCAAATGAGGTAGGCTCCGCGATCGAGGTAGGAGATGCCTGGATACTTTTTTCGATAGCCGAGCCAGTAGTGATCTCCGCTGGCCTGTTTCTCGAGGCGCAGTCCTTGTATCCCTTCGGCTGATACGTCATCGAACTGATAGATGCGATGGACGCCGTTTGGCGTGGCGGTGGTGACATCCAGCCATTGGTCCGGTTCGATCCAGCCCAGCGACTCCTTTGCCGCCATATGGAAATGACCCGCTTCCAATGGACCGGAACCCATGGTATCGAAAATGTCGCCGTACCCTTCATCCACGCCGTTGGGATCGATCGGGTTCTCGGAGCCGCTCGGCGTATCCAGATCTCCAATCTTTTCAAACGCCCAGTAGTTCGCGTGGAGCAAACCGTAGTTGTGTCCGAGCTCATGGAGAATGGTTTCCGCTCCGCAGCGTCCTTGCAGCCATTGTTCCGGCCCGCCGACAGAGGCCTTGCCCGCCCAGCCGGAAAACAGGATAGGAAAGCTCACGGCGACAAAGTCGTATTGAGAGAATGGATTCGGATTTCCGTCGCCCATGTAGGCTGCTACGGCGTCGTCGAGAATGCCGGTTTCGTTCGGGTAGTTGGATGTTTGCGACAGACGGTAGGAGCTTGGCGTGACCACCACGGAAACGCTGGTCTTGTTGTAGGAGTAGTCGGCCAAGGCGGGAGCGACGGAATGAGTGACCAATTGGACGAGTTCCTCCTCCGAGTAGGGGGTCCCGATCCGATCCGGAAAGTCGGCTCTAATGATCAGGTAGTCGAGCGTATCCGTGGTAGCTGCGAGGGATTGTAGATTCTGCTCGTCGGTGAACGCCTGCAAAGGAAAGGCGGTACCGGATTGCTTCGCCTCGATCAAGTCGAGGAACGCGGCGCTGCCAACCTGATCTCCCGGGCGCTGATCGAGGTCGAAGAGGGCCGCTTCCAGCTCCTGCAGTGAGGCTTCGTGCGCGAAATGAAATCGGAAGCCGCCGGAAATCGCGACGAGGGGAGCTCCAGAGATGGCCTCTCCCGTCAAGAAATCCGTCTGCGGGCTATGGTTGGCGAGAGGCAGATGGTTTTCCGCCCAAGCGAGATCGGATGTGGAGACTTGCTGGAAAACCGTGGTCCGCGCCACGGCGAGTCCATCCAGAGAGATGCCCTGAACCGGGATGTCCTTTTTGCTGTAGCCGACGCGCTCGGTGCCTTCGACCGAAAGCTGGTATCGCGAACCGTCCGCGAAACGCAGGCTGGCCTGCAGGTCGTTCGCGTGATCGTGGTCCAAGCCGCAGATGGCGATGACGTCGATGTCCGCGCGCTCGGAAAACGGGCGCTCCACGCGACTTTTCAGTTCGTCGGGCAAGGCGTGGTAGGCGCCATGGGACAGGGCTAGGTCCAAGGCGGCTTGAGGATCGTTTTCGATGAGGAAACGCATGGCCTCGCGGCGGCGCTCCGCCAGTCCGAAGGCTTTTTCCCAAAGATCTCGATCCTTGGCCTCCTCGAGCTGCGCGACGCGCCCTTCGGTGGCCCAATCCGCGAATGCGAGGGCCTCCGTCTGAGCGCGATGGAGGGGGTGGAGCGATCCGCTTCGCTCGGCGAAATCGGAATGGGGCGAGCCTCGGTCCTTGAGCAGCAGCAGGGCGAGGCCGAAGACGAAGAAACCGAAAAGGGCGAAAAGCGTGACGCGACGTTTGAGCATGAGAGGGAAGGGGACAGGCGAGTTTGACGGTACGGCGAAGCAGGCGCCCGAAGGCGTTGGTTTGATAAACGGCGCTCAGCGCCTTGGACTGAGCGGTTTCGCCTGATTTGCGCAACTGTTTGGCGTCCGTGAAAGAGGCGGAAAAGAATTAGCTTTTGCGCTAGGCGGCATGGCCTAGGGTGCTTGCATGGAGCCTAATCAGGAGAATGCGAAGCGGACCTATTTCTGGGATCGGGCGAGGGCAGGCTTCGCAGGGATCGCGGAGACGGGCTACGGCGGATTTGCGTTGATCATCGCTATACAGGTTTACCAGGCGCCCGACACGGTGAAGGGGCTGATCGCCGCGGCGGGTCCTCTGGGGCTCTTGGTGAACCCTTTGACCTTAAGCCTGTTTTCGCGGATTGGCCAGCCTTCGGCGCGAATCGCAGCCTGGATCGGGTTCTTGTCGGGCTTGCTAATGCTGGTCGCGGCGTTCTCCAGCAGTTTGTGGGGCTTTCTCGTTCCGGTGTGCCTCGCATTCGCTCTGGCTTCTCAGGCGATGCCCATGCTGGTGCATGTGTGGACGGAAAACTATCCTTCGAACAGGCGGGGAGCCTACCTGGCCGGCAGCATGATGTTTTCCATCGGGGCGACCTTGATCTTCAGCTTGGCGGGCGGGCGACTGCTCGACATCGACCTACGCTGGTATCGGGCGATCCTTCTGGTCCTTTCGTTCGCCTATTTTGGCACGGCCTGGGTCATGTCGCGCATACCGTCGACGCCGGTTAACAGCCAGGCTTCGCAGAATCCGTTGAGAAACCTCTGGTACGCCATCGAGGACTGGAAGTTCGGCATCATGCTGCTTGGCTGGATGTTTCTCGGTTTCGGAAATCTCATGGTGCTGCCGCTGCGCTTCGAATACCTGCTGCAGCCTCAATACGGAATCGAAGCCAGCAAGACGATGGTGACGCTGATGACCTTCGTGATCCCGGCGCTGTTTCGTCTGGCGACCTCCAAGTTCTGGGGAGCCCTGTTCGATCGCATCGACTTCATGCTGCTGCGCATGCTGCTCAACGGCATGATCATGGTTTCCATCATTTTGTTCCTGACCACGAAATCGCTTTGGGTGATCGGGATTTCAGCCGCCATACTGGGAACCGCCATGGCTGGAGCGAACATTTCCTGGAGCTTGTGGGTGACGAAATTCGCGGCCCCTCAACGCACTGCGGCCTACATGAGCGTGCATACCTTTCTGACCGGCATACGCGGCATTCTAGCCCCCTTTCTCGGGTTTTATCTGATCTCGGGCATTGGGGCCAGGGGTACGGCTTGGACAGGGTCGATCCTGGTCCTCATCTCGATCCTCATGGTGGCCTGCCTCTACGCGTCGCAAACAAAACGCCACGCTTAGGAACGCGAAAAAGCGCCTCTCGCTGGGAGAGACGCTTTCTTGAAAGTGTGAAGGTTCGAGAGGCGGCTTAGCCCTTGAACTTGAACGGCACGTTGATCTTGCAGGAGATCGCTTCGCCGCCCTTCTTGGCAGGTGTGAAGATCCACTGCTTGACAGCCGCGATGGTTGGACCGTCGAGATTTCCGTCGGTCGACTTGGCGATGGACGCGTCCGTGACGAAGCCCTTTTCGTCGATCACGATGGTCGCCATGACCATGCCTGTGAGGCCGTTGGGGTTGTCTGGCGCGACGCTCTTCTTTACGGCGGGCTGCTCGTCCCAGTCATTGGCTTGAGCTGCGGGAGCGGCTGCGAATGCGAATGCGGCGATCGCGATTAGAACGGTGGTGAATGCTCGGTTTACTGTCTTCATATTTCGAGTAGTAAGCGAAATAGTCGATGTGAATCGGGGTTGATTGATAAAGGTGATGGATGGAATTTGTCTGAGTTCTCCTCTGTCTTCGTCACCTTTGCCAGAAACCGAAGCGTTATTAATCTGTTTCATAGATTTTACAAACCGCTGACATTATTGTGATTCGTCGCGAATCCTTGCATCAACTAAATGTAAAACCCAAGGCGGGCGGGGCTTATCGAGACTGAGCGCTCGCCGTCATGGCCCCAGAGGAGAAGGCCTCAAGTCGCATAAGGCGCTTGGGGGCGAACTGCTGGGATAGACGTAGTGAGAACCGCTCAGCGCTACGGGGCGCGGCTTGCGGTTTTAGATGGAAACCCTAGGTCGAGCGGATCGCGGCGATTCGAACGCTCGGTCAAGGGGGTCGCGGAGGGGACGCGCCGATCGCCGAGGGGAGCCAAACGGGGCTGCGATTGACGCTTTGGAAAGGCGATTTCGATCAAGGAATAAAGGATGGTCGGGCTTGCTGAGAACGGTGTTCAGGCGTATCTTTGAGCAGCAGCGTCGCGAAGCTGGCGTTCGCTATCGTCGGAGAGGAAAGGAGGAGAATTGCAATGCTACGTAGTTTGAAGGATGTCATTGGGTACCCGCTCATGGCCACGGACGGAAAGGCGGGAAAGGTGAAGGACGTTTTATTTGGGGATCGCCATTGGCGAGTGCGCTATCTCGATGTGGATACGCGTTCGGGCTTCCATTTGAAGCTGAGGCGAATCTGGGATGACGAGGCGGATTCCGGCGGGACAAGCCGGGTTCTGGTCCCGTCGGAGCGCTTGGGCGAGCCGACCATGGGGCTGGATAGAAGGCAGTTTCCAGTCAACATGAGCAGCGAGGAGATCTCGTGCTGCCCGCATCATGAGGAGCTGCAGCCTGTCGAGGAGAAATACCAGTCGGAGTTTCGTCGCTTCTTTCGCAGGAACCTCTATCAGGAGCAGCCGTTCGCCACGCCCTTTACGGCCATGGGGAGCTATTTGCCGATGGGCTTCGAGTACGAGCCGACGGAAATCGAGTACCTCGAGCACCAGAAGCGTATGAAGGAGATCGCGGGAGAGCACCTGCACTCTGCGAAAGCGATATTTGGCTATCAGGTGCAGGGACAGGATGAGGAGGCGCTCGGCACGGTGAGCGACCTGATCATGGAAGTGGATCGATGGGTGGTCGCATACGCGGTGGTCACGCTCATGCACAGTTTTCCGCATCGCAAGTACCTGGTGAAGCTCTCGGAAGTGAGGGACCTCGATTGGGCCAGCTCCAGCATGAAGCTGGATTTGACGAAGGACCAGGTGATGGAAGGTCGTCGCTACTGGGCTTATGACTCCGTCAATTGCGATGAGGACGGCCATGAATACGACTATTTCGGCCGCCCCCGTCTGGGCGTGTTGATGGAGGAAACCTACTGAGCGAGGCGCTCTCCGCCGTCACTTCTCATCTTTGACCAGGCGCACGTCCCGTTGCGGGAATGGAATGGTGATGCCCACCTGTTTCAGAGATTTGAATACGGCGAGGTTCACCGCGTACTGGATGACGAAGTAGTTGCTGGTGGGTATCCAGTATCGATACGCGATCTCGATGGAGGAGTCGCCAAAGGCTTGGATCCCGACCTGAGGGGCTCGTTCGGTGGACACTTCGGCAATGCCCTCCACCGCAGTTCGCACCGCAGCGATGGCGCGTTCGGGATCGCAGGCGTAGTCCACGCCGACCACGCCTTCCACCACCATGAGCTGAAACGAATTGGTCAGGATCTCGCCCAGAACGCTGCGGTTGGGAATGGTGATTTCCTGACCGTCTTCGGTCAGGAGCTGAGTGTTTCCGAGATTGATCGTCTGCACGATGCCTGTCAGCCCGTGCAGCGTCAGGGTGTCCTTCACCTTGAACGGACGGGTGATGATCAGCACGATGCCCGCCCCGTAGTTGGATAGCGGACCTTGAACGGCAAGGCTCAGGCCGAAGGCGGAGGCGCCGAGCAAGGCGATGAATGGGGTGATCTCGATGCCAATCTTGTTGATGGCGAGAATCAGGAAGATCCCGATGATGATCAGGCGAATGGCGCTGGCGAAAAAGCGGGTGAGCGTGATGTCTAGGTTGCGCTTGGAACAGGTGCGGTCGACGAATTTGGATACGAGGCGTGCCGCGAGGAAGCCGAAGAAAACGATCGCTGCTGCGGCGATGATCTGTGGACTGTTGACCTTCAGGTATTCGACAAGGGTTTCGGAAAAGGTCTTCAGTTGCTCGATTTCTTGATCCATCGCTGCTAGATCCTGAGTTTCGTGGGCCCTCTGACAAGCGCGAAACCTTGCCTAGATGCAGTATTGCGCTGGCGCGTCGGAAGGGTTTGGCTCACTGATCATGAGCCCTCTCGACGCGCGATCAGATCTATCCGAAACCGTATCCTGCGATGCGGCGCCCGTGGACTGCTTGGCTCGCCCTTCCTCCAAGCTCCATCGCTTGCCAAACGGCTGCGACAGACCGCCGCAGCTTGCGGATCGCCAGCATTTCGTTCTCTGATGAGCCTGCAGCCGAGTTTTCGACGAGGAGTGTTTCTAGCGTTGCTGACCGCTACGTTGTGCTTTGGCTGGTGGCCTTTCAACTTCGTCGACAGCAACGATGTCTCGGTCGCTCCGGAAGGCGGCGCGGCGCGGTTCAACGCTGAATACGAGCGAGGCAGCGAGAGTTCGCGCGGCTTGCTGATGAGTAAGGGAATTCTGGATACTCGGGGCTGGAACGAGTTGAGCGTTCTGGTGGAACTCAAGGGCAGACCGAGAGGTGGGGGGCTAGGCGTCTTTCTGGAGCTGATCGAGGAGGAAGCGAAGGGAGAGCTCCCTCCCTTGCTACTTGCCCAATGGCAGGAGCATTTGGCGCTGCGAAGTCGGAGGCTAGGCGGCGCTGATGGAAACGAGTATTCCGAAATCGGATACAAAGGGTGTTTTTCCAGTGGAGAGTTTTTTCAGATCGCGCTTTCTTCCACCCCGGAACGTACCGGTGTGTATATCGATGGGGAACTGGTCGAAATGCGCCGGGATTTCGTCCTGGTGGACCCTATGAACGCCTTTGTTGGCCGCGTCGTCATTGGAAACAGCGCCGATGGCACGCGCCCCTTCACTGGGGAAATTCGTAGAGTAGCGTTCTTCGACGAAGCCTTGCGTTCCATCGGCGGTCGCATCGCGCAGGGCGTTCCGGAGCTTTCTTTCGACTTTTCGAATCTCGAACCAGGCGAACTCCAAAGCGGCTTGGAGGTTCAAGGGCTGCAGTCGGGCGCTCGGCTTTCCGTGGCCAAGCGCCGTTTTCTCAATCCCATCCAGACGGATAGATGGGAGCGACATGGCTACCGGCGCGATATCGTAGTCAACAGCCTAGGCTTCATTCCGATCGGGCTTTGTTTCGCTGCCATGGGGCGTCGTCGGATCAAGTCTTGGATCGGCGTCTTGGTGTTCGTAGGCTTTTGCTCGTTTGCCTTGAGCTTTGCCATCGAGTGGGCTCAGGGCTATCTGGTGCATCGAGATTCGAGCCAGCTCGATGTGTTGCTGAATACAGTGAGCGGCATGTTGGCGGTTCTTGTGCCCCGTCGCCTTGTTTTATTCCTTTGAAGAGCGATGCAAGGGAATTGGCGTGGGGCGAGCCAGACGCGTTTCAACGGTTTCCCCGCCTAGGTAGTAGCCTTCGATTGCCGCCTCGCCATCCAGAATACGGATACGCAGATAGTTTTCGAGCATTCGTCGGGCGTTTGCGTCCTCGTCTTGCTGAGGACTCAGTTCCTCCCTCGCGATTTCCTCCACCCGCTTCGCGTCGCTCTCGTTGAGATAGTAGCGATCGAAGGGAAGCGAAAACGCCCATAGGCCATCCAACCAAGAGTGAACGTTTTCGACGCGCAGGTAGAGTCCATCGGACGGAGGCGAAGCGGACAGGAAACCCGCGTCGGCGAAACCGTTGTCGTCGATTTGCAAGGAAAGGTAGGCGGCTCCTCGCGCTTCCAGGGGCGGGTCCTCCTCAGAGGCGGGAGCGCGATTCAAATCGAAGTTGAGCCAGATGTAGCGTCCTCGAAACGGGTCGTAGGGATCGACGGGGCGCAGCGAGAACTTGACGCTGACGCCGCGCTGCAGGATTTGGGTCTGTTTCCAGATTGTCGATACAGGGAAACCGAAGCATAGCGCGGCTCCTAGGGCGAGAAATAGCCAGGAAAGTCGGTTGGGCCTCATGCTTGGGCCTCCTTGCTACGTTTGATGAAATGAATATTCGTCGCCAGAAAGAGGATACCGATCACGATAAAGCCGATTCCTCTGGCGAGCATTCCCATGTCACCGTCGAAGAACCTCAATATCGCCAAGGTGATGACGATAAGCAATCCGTGGTTTAGCCGTGCGATGCTCGTGTTTCGGTACCCATCGAAGATGGCGAGGACTCCAAGGGACCCCATGTACGGGGTGAGGAAGAGGGCCGCATGGGAGAAGGAGACGAGCTCCGCGGCGGCGAGGGTCAGTCCGAGCGCTACGATAAGAGGGATGCTGGCCCACGGAAGATAATACCAATCCTTTTCGCGAATCTGTTTTATCAATACGAAAAGATAGGCGCCGCAGGCGAGGGCCACAATGATCCAGGTCAGAGAGCTGGAGGCCTCTCGATAGGTCGTGAGCTCCCAGGCGTCTTCGAAGGAGAGAATGAACCCACAGGCCGTCAGCGCCAGCTTGCTTAGCACGGCGGTCGGGTTGAGGGCGTCGCTTCGCTTTTCGTCGCTCGAACCAATCAGGTAGAAGAGGGCTAATCCGAGAGTGAGCCAGAGAAACGCGGTGGAAAAAGGGAACGCTCGGGTGGCTGCCATGGTGAAGGTCCAGCAAGTGGATACGGCGAAAAAGAGCAGAGAGGACTTGGAGAGCAGATGGCGTCTTTCCTGTGTCAGGTAGACGAGCAGAGCGCCTTGGGCCACCGCGAAATAGATCGGGAGCAAGTCGAATTGGTCGTAGCGAATGCTCGTAGCCCAGCAAAGCGAAAGGAAGCAGAGCAGGCAGTAGAGGGCGCGCGAGTGAAAGGCCCAGAGCAGTGGGAGGCAGCTAAGTTGCCAGAAAAAGTAGAACTGGCTGAGATTGCTTTGGACCTGCAGCGTTTGTCCCACCAACCCGATGCACGCGGCGCTGCAGAGACAGGTCGATACGCCTAATGATTCTCGCCAGGCTACGGAGTCGGGTCGCCGGCGCAGGGCGTAGATGGCGAGGGCGAAGCAAATCGAGAGAGGCGTGAAGGCCAGGCCCAGTTTCACCGTTTTGGCGATATGGTCCCAGTTGTAGGCGAAGATCAGGATGATGCCGAGCCCGATCAGGAGACTGCCGACGGTCGCCAGCGATCGAATCAAAAGGGTGGACTGGGCGTTTCGTTCCGGATCCTCAAGCGGGTAGGATGCCCGCAGCCGCTCGGCGGTGGCAGGATCGATGATACCTGCTCTCTGCCATTTGGGGATTTCCTTGTGAAGCCAAAGAGTTGGATCGGATCGAGACATGGTTCGCGAATCGGTCAGCTGCTAAAAAGAGCGTTTCACGCTTTTCAGGTCTGTGGGTTTTAGCATAGGAGTTGGGAGTGAGCCTTATATTGTCGATCGATCAGGGAACTACAAGTTCGCGAGCAATCCTTTTTGATTCCAAGGCCCGGATCGTGGCTTCGGATCAATACGAGTTCGAGCAGATATTTCCCAGAGCCGGTTGGGTCGAACACGACGCGGAAGCCATTTGGCAATGCCAGTGGCGGGCCATTCAAGGCGCGCTGGACAAGGCGGCCGTGGATTGGACCGACGTGCGAGCGATCGGCATAACGAACCAGCGCGAGACGGTGGTGGCTTGGCACGCCCGGACGGGAAAGCCGATCGGAAACGCCATCGTCTGGCAGGATCGCCGCACGGCGGAGTACTGCCAGTCGCTTCGCAGATCGGGTAGGGAAGAATGGATACAGAAACGAACGGGACTGCTTCTCGATCCCTATTTTTCCGCGTCCAAGATGCGTTGGATCTTGCGAAACCGAGAGGAGGCTCGAGAGCTGGCCGCCCAGGGACAGCTCCGATTTGGCACCATCGATTCCTGGTTGGTCTGGAAGTTGAGCGCGGGTCGCTCCCACATCACCGACGTCTCCAACGCTAGCCGTACCCAGTTGATGGATATGGAGAAGTGCGATTGGGACGAGACTCTGCTGGAACTCTTCGAGGTGCCCAGCTCAACCTTGCCCACCATTGTGGATTCCAGTGGCGAACTGGCTCGGACCGATGCGGGGTTGACGAATCGGGAGATACCCATCTCTGGCATCGCGGGCGATCAGCAAGCGGCCCTTTTCGGGCAATTGTGCTTCCAGCCCGGCATGGTCAAGAGCACCTATGGGACGGGTTGCTTCATATTGATGAATGTGGGCGAGTCGCCTGCTCGCTCGGAGAACCGGCTGCTGAGCACGGTGGCTTGGAGAGTGAATGGAAAAACTGAATACGCGCTAGAAGGCAGCGTATTCGTGGGCGGCGCGGCGGTGCAATGGCTGCGCGACCAGCTGAAGGTCATTTCCTCCGCCTCCGAGGTGGAGGATCTGGCTCGGCAGGTCGAGGATTCGGAGGGAGTGGTGGTGGTGCCAGCGTTTACCGGCTTAGGCGCCCCGTATTGGGACCCGTTTGCTCGCGGCTCCATCATGGGGCTGACTCGAGGCAGCAGCGTGGCCCATATCGCTCGGGCGACGCTGGACGGCATCGCCAATCAAGTCACCGACGTGATTCTCGCCATGGCTGAGGACAGCGGCCGCGAACTGCGGGAACTGAGGGCGGACGGCGGAGCGTCAGCCAATGGCCTGTTGATGCAAATACAGGCCGATGTGACGAATGTGGAAGTGAATTGTCCTAAGATTTTGGAGACGACCGCTATGGGCGCGGCATTTCTCGCTGGATTGGCGGTCGGATTCTGGCCGGACCGTTCAGCCCTTGAGAGTCTGGTGGAGCCGGATCGTGTGTATCATCCGCGCATGGATGCCCCGGCTCGCAGCGAACGCATGCGGCTTTGGCGGCAGGCGGTGGAGCGCTGCTGCGAGTGGGAAGCGAAGGAGTGAGCGGTGGAGTCGGTCAGCTCCTGCCGAGGGCGAAGCTTGGGGTTGGGAATCGCCGGTGAGGGCAGGTTTCCCGAATCCCGGAATCGGTCGGGCTGGCGAGCCCGAGGCTACTCCTGGTCGTCCAGAGATTTGGCTCTCACGAGGCTGGAGCGGTAGTGTACGACGATCGACTTGTTCGGCTCCAGGTTGGCGCCGGTGCTGCCTTTGCCTTTGTACTCGCAGCGTTTGAGCAAATAGCGCATGGCCTCCAGACGGGCGGTTCGCTTGTCGTTTCCGTTTACGATGACCCAGGGGCTTTTTCTGCTGTGGGTGCGCTCGAACATCTGCTCCTTGTAGTGCGTGAAATCGTCCCATCGCTCCTGAGCCAAGGCGTCCACGGTGCTGAGTTTCCATTGCTTGAGCACGTCCGCCTTGCGGGCTTCGAAGCGCTCCTTTTGCACCTGCCGCTTGATGGAGAACCAGAATTTCACGATCTCGATGCCATCGTCGATGAGCATCTTCTCGATGAGCGGCGTCTGTTTCATGAAGGCCTCGTACTGCTGCTTGGAGCAGAAGCCCATCACTGGCTCCACCACGGCTCGATTGTACCAGCTGCGGTCGAAGAAGATGATTTCGCCCGGATTGGGCAGGCCACGAAAGTAGCGCTGGTAGAACCACTGCCCTTGCTCCATCTCTGTCGGCTTGGGCAGGGCGATGATGCGGTAGCTGCGCGGATTGAGGTGTCGGGCGAAGCGTCGAATGGCGCCGCCTTTTCCTGCGGCGTCTCGCCCTTCGAAGATCACTAGAAGGCGCCTGCCGGCGCTGTTTATGTCTTGTTGAAGGAGCACGAGCTCGCGCTGCAGATTGGACAGTTCCTGGTCGTCGCGGTTGGGAGGCATAGTCGGATTGTTTGGGGGATGAGGACAGTGTTAATTGCGGATTGGTTCAACACTCTTGCGGCGGCGTTTGAAAAAAAACGGTGGCGGCATTGTGTTTGCAATGCCGGCTCCGGGGCGCATGGTGCGGGGTCATGTCGACACAACAAGTCATCAGCTTCAACTATACGTTGCGCAACAAAGCGGGCGAAATCCTTGATCAGTCCCCGGATGGGCGCCCTCTCGAGTTTCTCTCCGGAGCGGGCTTTCTGATCGAAGGCCTTGAGGAGAACCTGCTGGAAATGAACGCGGGGGATAAGGGAGAGGTGCTCGTGCGACCGGAAAAGGGGTATGGTTTTCGAGACGAGGCCCAGATCGACGTGGTTTCGCTTTCTCAGCTGCCAGTGGACGAGGTCAAGGTAGGCGACTACTTCCAGGCTGGTCCGGATCGCCACGCTCCGGTGGTGCGTGTGGTGAAGGTCGAAGGGGAGAACGTCACCCTCGACGCCAATCATCCGCTCGCTGGCGAGGATCTGTTTTTCACCGTGGACGTGGTTTCCAAGCGCGAAGCCAGCGAAGAGGAGCTCGCCCATGGGCATGCCCACAGTTCCGAAGGCTGCTGCGGAGGCGGCGGCGGTGGCGGTTGCGGCTGCAACCACTAGGAGACACGCTTTTTCACGAAAGGCCGACGCTGCCAGCGTCGGCCTTTTTTCGTTTGGAATGGCTTCGCCTCGGCTCGTCTACTTGAAGTCGAGCAGTTCGACGTCGAACACCAGAACGGAGTTCGATGGAATGGGGCCCATGCTGCGGGCTCCGTAGCCGAGCTTCGAGGGAATGATGAGGGTGCGTTTCTCGCCCTTTTTCATATCAAGGAAGGCTTCGTCCCATCCTTTGATGACGCGGCCCATGCCCACTTGGAACGAGAAGGGGCTGCCGCGCTCGATGGAGCTGTCGAAGGTCTCGCCGTTGAGGAGGGTGCCGTGGTAGTGCGCGGTGACCATGTCTCCTTTTTCAGGCGTCTCTTCGCCTTCGCCCTCTTCGGTGACGATGTAGTAGAGGCCGGAATCGGTGCGCTCGGCCTTCGGGTAGAGCTTGGCGATCTCCTCCTGCTGGTACTGGTCGGCGAATTTTGGATCTTTGCTCTCCAGGTAGCTCAAGCGGCTGTCCAGGTCGTCCAATCGCTGGTCGACGTCGGAGTCGGTTTTTGAACAAGCGGTAAAAAAGGCGGCCAGTCCGCAGAGGGCGGCTGAAAAAACGTGTTTCACGATAATCTGCATTTGATTTTGAAAGGTTGAGGGATTGAATGGCGACCGTATCCGAAATCCTCGGACCGTCTCAAGCAATATGTCACGCACGCCTGCCGCAGAGGCTTTCTACCAAACGGCTCCCCTGAGGGAGGAAGATGTTGTTTTCAAACGTCATGCTCGGGCGCGTCGCTACCTTGCTCGAATCGATAGTGACGGCGAGATAGCTCTCACGGTTCCCTCTGGGGGGAATAAACGCTCCGCCTTGGTGTTCGCCAACATGCATCGCGACTGGCTGCGCGAGGAGCAGCGCAAGGCTTTGAGCACGCGTGAAGTTACCCAGCGAAAGGCGGGCCTGCGCTTTGGCGACAGCATCATGTGGCGCGGGAAGCTGACTCCGATCGTTCTGGAGAAGGATTTGGGGCGTCCGGTGCTCTGCCTGGCGAGGGAGCGCGTCTACATCGCTGACGAAGCGATGGACCTGACGAGACCGTTGAAAGAGTACCTGAAGGAGAAGGCCAAGAAGGAGTTGACGCGACGCGTCGGCGAGCTGGCGGAACGATACGCGGTCAAGGTGGCCAAGGTCTCGATTCGCGATCCCAAGACCCGCTGGGGCTCGTGCTCGAACAGTCGCACCATCTCGCTCAGCTGGCGGCTGCTGCTGACGCCTCTGGCGACGCGGGACTACGTGATCATCCACGAGTTGATGCATTTGAAGCGCTTCGATCACTCGCCAGCCTTCTGGCGCTTGGTGGAAAAGGCGTGTCCCAATTTCCGAACGCACGAGCGCTGGCTGGACGAGAATCAGTCAGAGCTCACTTGGTGAGCGCTTCTGCAGGAGCAGAGGCCTGATGGCGGATCTGGCGTTTCGGCTGACCTGAAAGAGCGGGCAAAAGGAAAGCTCCGCTGCAGGCCTCGTGTTTGGGCGCCTGCGACGGAGCTCGGGTAAGAATTGAGTTCGGATTGACTGTATTCGCTAAGTAATTACGTCCTGTTACATAGTGCAGGTTTCACAATCCGACATCAGTAGCAAATATTCATCTAGGCTAACCATCGCCTCTGAGACTACGCGTGGCATGTAGTCTCCGCGGTGCAGGCGTCGCTTCGCGTGCAGAATGATGTCAAGAATTGGATCCATGCTGACGTGCTCGTAGCGAGGATCGTCTAGTTGGACCTTAATGTAGGTCTCTAGATCTCTCAATGTGAGTTGCGTGTCGATGCACAGTGTCATGGTTCCTCCTATCTTGATTTTGGTGTGGGAAGCCTCTTGCTTCGCTGCCCTTAATATCGTCCAAGAAAACGATCTTGTTAAGGCCTTGGACAGTGAAAGAAGCGTCAAGTTCTGTTTGTATCCAGATCCCACGACCGCTCTTACAATCCTTTTACGAGAAAACGGCCTGTATTGGTTTCCTCGGCACCTGGATTTGCGAAAAGTCTGTGAAGAGCCCTGCTCCTAGGCTGCGCCATGGGCGCCGAATCGATCCTGAGGCGTTTTGGAAACGGTCTTTAGGATAAACGTTCGAGGTAGCCTCAGCGACTGCGCGGAGTAGAGGGCGGATGGACTAGTTCAAGAGGCCTTGGGCGTCTAGCCACCTGGCGCAGCGATCGGTCCAGTCGTTTACGGGGCCTTTGCCGAGTCCGAACGCGAAGCCATGTCCGCCGTTCTGGTAAAGGTGCAGCTCCACTGGCTGGCCTGCCCCAAGCACGCTTTGATAGACGGATATGGCGTTTCCGGGAGGGGTGCGTTGATCGTCGCTCGCGGCGAAGACGATGGTGGGCGAAGCGTTTTGGGGAAACGCGTTCTGAAGGTCGATGTCATCGATGACTGGATACAGGACGACGAGAAAGTCCGGACACGTCTTATCGTTCGCGTTCGAGACCGTGTTGAGGAGAAGGTGTCCGCCAGCGGAAAAGCCCATCACGCCGAACTGGTCGGGCTGGATGCCAAAATCGTCGCTTCGGTGGCGGATCACTTCGATGGCTCGCGATGCGTCCTGAAGCGCTTCGTCTGGATCGAGCCGATACTTGAGCACGAAGGCGGTTATCCCGAGAGTGTTGAGCCAACTCGCGATGTGGTGCCCTTCCTTGTAGATGGTCACGTGGTGATAGCCACCGCCAGGGATGACGAGGACGGCGGTGCCGTTTGAAAGCTCTTGGGGCGGCGCGTGTAGCGTGAGCGAAGGCTGGAAGACGCGCTGGTAGCGCTCGTTGACGAGGAGCTCCTGGTTGGCTCGGTTCTCTGTCCCGGGCGCTGGGCCATCCCAGATGGGGAACTCGTTTTGAGCTAGGCAGAGGCGAGCGATCGCGAAGAAGGAGAGGAAGAGTAGGGAGCGCATTGATGTCGGGAGTAAATGAATACGGATGAGGTCTTCTTTTTCGGGGCTATTCCGGGTCGGCCTGCAAGTCGAGCTGATGCTGTTGCCATGTAGCGATGACGCGGATAGGGCGACAGCAGACCTCGCAATCGGTGACGAACTCGATGGGTTCGTCGCTCTCAGGCGGCTCTTCGATGGTGATGGACTGCCAGCAATAGGGGCAGGTGATCTGTGGTGGCTCGATCATTTTCTTGGTGGGGTGTTAGCATTTTACGATGGTGTCGGTGAGCGTTGCCGATCCGGCTTCGACAACTCGGGCGAGAACGCCCCGGAGGCGGTGCGGCTTGTTGCGTGGGAGGTTGATCCATTTCAGGGAATCGCTTCCGTAGCGTTCGTTCCATTTGGAGCAAGCGGTGTTGAAGACGTCGGAAACTTCGAGCGCTGCGGTTCCGATGCGGAGCCTCTGCCCGATGGGAAGATTCGTTTCTGAAAAATCGAGATCGGTGATGATGTTGTCGCCCGGGTAGATCGGATTTTGCGGGTCGCGTTGCACCAGCTGAAGAATCCGAGAGCCCAGCAGGCACACTTGGATGCGCGGATCCGGTTTTCCGTCGTCGGTATACATCCAAGTCTTGCGTATCCAACGATCGCCTACGACCCCCTGTTCGGGGTCGAACTCCATACGATCCACGTAGCGCCGCTCGCCTTCTGCTGGACGCACGCAGAGGGTGATGATGGGTGCGTGGTTCTTCGGGGCGTCGAGAACCCATTCGCGACGAGCGTCGAGAAAGTCCAGGCTGGCAAAGGAGGGCTGGGCGCTTTGCTTCATTCTGCTTGGCTTCCTAGCAAACTGGAGAGCCAATTGCCAGCGGATAGCACGGCGGTTGCGCTTGTTCGGGTATGGAAAAGGCGCCGCGGGGGAGCGGCGCCTGATCGCGTGAAACGTTTCGTTGGAAAGCTACTTGGTTTTTTCCAGGAAGCTCAAGCGGTAGAGCATGACGGCGTGCGGAGCGAGCATCTTGGAGACCTCCGCATGCTCGTCGGTGGTTCCGATATTCTGGGCGTCCCAGATGTCGCGAATCTCGTAGTTGGTATTCCAGGTGGAGAAGTGGTTTTGGAACTGTTCCCACTGCAGGCTGGTTTCGCGTGGTTCGTCGCTGGCGTTGAGCACGCACACCGCGAAGTCGTTGTTCTCGAGGTACTTGATCCAAATTTCCTTCTCGTCGTCCTGGTAGATGCGGGTGCCCTGCTTGCCGAGCGGATCCTGATTGATGGCGATGGCTTCGGCGTTGGTGAGGATGGCGGTCACTTCGGGCGTCATATCGCGCACGTCGTTTCCGGCGATGAGGGGAGCGGCCAGGATGCACCAGAGACTGAAGTGGGAACGGGATTCCTCCAAGCTGATGCCGTGATTGCCCACTTCCATCATGTCCGGATCGTTCCAGTGGCCGGGTCCGGCGTATTCCTCCAATCCCTTGAGACCGGGGTTGAGGCTCATCTGCAAATCGAGGATTTTCTTCCAGCCCATGGACCATTCCTGGGTGCAATCGTAGCAGGAGATGATGTCGCCAGTCGTGCGCCAGAGGTGCCCCACGTCCTGCGCCCAGAGCCAGGGTTCGGCGGTGCCCCATTCGCACATGCTGAAGACGACCGGGCGCCCCGCGGCGTAGAGGGCGTCGCGCATGGTGGTGTAGGCCTCCTTGGCGTTGCGTTCTCCGGTGTAGCACCAGTCGTACTTGAGATAGTCGACGCCCCATTCGGCGTATTTGCGAGCGTCCTGGTACTCGTGTCCCATGTTGCCGGGGTAGCCTGCGCAGGTCTTGGATCCCGCATCCCCGTAGACGCCGAATTTGAAGCCACGCTCGTGCAGGTAGTCGGCGAGGTGCTTGAGTCCGTTGGGGAACTTTTCGGGATCGGGCACGAGGTCGCCGTTTTCGTCGCGTTCCATCATCATCCAGCCATCGTCGAGATTGATGTGAACGTAGCCCGCGTCGCGCATGCCGTTTTCGATCATGGCGTCGGCGACTCCGATGATGAGTTCTTCGTTGATATTGGTGGCGAAGGTGTTCCATGAGTTCCAGCCCATGGGTGGAGTGAGGGCGAGGCCTTCGAACTTTTGGGCGAAGGAGCTTGAGGCGACGAAGAGCGCGAGCGCTGTCGTGAGCAGAGATTTGAACGACGAGGATTTCATAGGTGGTAGTCGGTTAAACGAGTGAGCTGCAGGGAAAGCGGAGGCCTGACCGGAGCGAACGTCCAACGATGGCAGTCGGCTTTCTGCGCTAGGGTAAATGTGGGCAGGAGCGTTTAAGAATCGCATCGCGAGGTCAACCGATAGTGGCGTCAGGCGGGGAAACTCGGTTTGTTTCCTCCCGAATCTAGGCTGTATCTACGCCATCGGTGACAAGGCGATGTTCGATATGTGATCAAAAGTCGCTTTGCGAGCTGACACGTAGCAGAAAGCGCCGAAAAAACGCATCTTTGGCCCCTGCGGAGGCCGCGAGGGCGCTGCTTGTAGGCAAATGATTGATACGCCGACCGAGGACCTCGGTTCGAGCTACGTTCAGCTTTGGCGAGTATAGAGGTAGCTTTTGAGAATTTCGGAGAGAGCGTCGACGGTCACCGGTTTGCTCAGGTAGGCGTCAAAGCCGTGGCCCATGATCTCGGCCCGTTCCGTCGTCGTCGCATAGGCGGTGCAGGCCACGATCGGCAGGTCGGGAAAATCGGCCTTCAAGGTCTGCGTCGCTAGTCGCCCATCCAGTTCCGGCATGCGGATGTCCATGAGGACTAGGGCGATCTCGTCGGGACGCTGGCGGCAGATATCGATCGCTTCCTGGCCGTTGTTGGCTCGAATGAGGTTGATGGGTTCCTGCTTGAGAAGCCTGGACATCACCAAGTAGTTGGAATCCTCGTCCTCGGCGATGACGACGGAGGAGCGAGGCGCATCGTCCGAGCGGGTCGGACGTTTGGCCGCAGGCTGGGCGGTGTCGGCGGACGAGGTTGCGGCTTTGTCTGACGAGTCAGGCGAAGCGTCGATCCAGGGGATGTGAAAGGTGAAGCGAGTGCCGACGCCGGAGGTGGACTCGGCTTCGATGTCTCCGCCCAGCAGCTGAACGAGGTTTTTGGTGATGGAGAGGCCGAGACCCGTGCCTCGGTAGAGCTGCTGCTTTTCGTCCTCGAGCTTGCGGAAGCGGTCCCAGATGACGGAGAGGTTCTCCACGTCGATGCCGATACCGGTGTCTTCCACCACGAAGTCGATGCGTTTCGCGTCCCTGTCGATCTGATAGTCCAGCGAAACATGGCCTTCGTCGGTGAACTTCAGGGCGTTTCCGATCAGATTGATTAGGATCTGCCGCAGGCGCACCGGGTCGGAAACGATGGAGCATGGTCCGTCCAGCTGGTTGGGAGCCACCTTGAACTGGAACGTTTCGAGGTTCTTCTTCTGTAGTTGAGCGTCGAATACGGTAGAGATTTCCTTGACCAGCTCGTGGAGGTCGAAGGGTTGCTTGTCGATCTTCATCTCGCCCGCTTCGATGCGGGAGATGTCCAGTATGTCGTCGATCAGGCTGAGCAGCGAGGAGCAGTTGCTCTTGATGAGCTTGGAGTATTCCTTTCGCTCCTCTTCGGTGACCGGCGTGTCGCAGATCACGGTGGAGAAGCCGATGATGGCGTTCATCGGGGTGCGTATCTCATGCGACATGTTCGCGAGGAAGGAGGACTTCAACCGGTCCGATTCTTCCGCGCGTCGCTTTTGCTCCTCTAGGGCGGCGGTGCGTTGCTGCACCATTTCCTCCAGATTGTCCCGGTGCGCTTCCAGTTCCAGATTCTGGGTTTTGATCTTCTCGCTCTGATCCATGAGCGTCTGATTGGCGTCGCGCAGTTCGGAGGTGCTTTGCTTGACGAGCGCCTCCAGTCGGTTGCGCTGCCAGCGTTGACGCTTGGTGAGGAAGAGGTAGACGCCAGCGAGCGTGAGCAAGGAGGCGAAAGTGGCGAAGACGACGAAGGCTGCGGTCTGCCAGAAGGGGGGGCGGATGGTGACGCTAAAGATTGCCGGCTGCTCGTTCCACTCCCCTGAGGGAAGGCGTCCTCGGGCGATGAATCGGTAGTTGCCTGGGTGAAGCGAGGTGTAGGAAGCGTAGTTGCGTCGTCCGCTGTAGATCCAGTCCGGATCGAGGCCTTCGAGCTTGTAGCTGAACTCGTTTTGGCCGGGAAGGCTATAGTCGGTGAGGGCGAAGGAGAATCCCAGGTAGTTCTGGTTGTGGCTGAGTTCGATGCCGTTCTGGTCGAGCTTGCTTTGGGAGATGTTTTGTCCAAGCACGCTGATCGACGAGAAGACGATGTCGGCGCTGTGCATCGTTTTTTTGATGGCTTCTGGTCTGAACTTGTTGAAGCCGCCGTCGCCGCCGACGTAGAAGCTGCCATCGGCGCCGATGCAAAAGGCGTTTGGCTCGAAGATGTTTCCCTGCAGCCCGTACGCTTCGGTGAAGGAGACGGATTCGCCTGTATTTGGAGTCAGAATACAGATCCCGGAATCGGTGGTGAGCCAGAGCCGGCTAAGCCTGTCTTCGCGTATGCCGAAGACGGTGCTGGAGGGCAAGCCGTTGTTTTCGTCGAAGGTCTGAATCGATCCGCGCTCGAGATCGAGCAGGTTCAGGCCTTTGAGACGGGTGCCGACCCAGATGCGGCCGCGCACGTCTTCGTAGACGCTGCGCACCATGTTTCCACTGAGGGGAAGGGCGTCTGGCGAGCCTGCGGCGTAGTGGGTGAGGGTTTCGCTTTTCGGGTCGAAACGGTACAGGCCGTTGTGGTGGGTGCCGATGTAGATGTTGTTCGCCGAATCGAGGAACAGGGTTTTGATTTCGATGGTGGACTCGGTGGAGAGGTCGATTCCGTCGATGATGGGGAAGGCCTGGAAGCGTTTCGTTTGCTTGTCGAAGATCTGCAGGCCGAAGTGGGTGCCGATGTAGAGCTGGCGCTCGTCGACGTCGAGCAGATCTCGAATGATGTAGGTTTCGAAGTTCTCGAAGCTGCCTGTTCGCTTGTCGAAGCGCGAAAGGCCTTTTTCCGTGCCAAGCCAAAGCACGCCGTCCTCTCCCTCCGCGATCGCTTCCACGCGGTTGTCGAAGATGGGGTTGGGATCATCGCTTTCCTGGTAGTGGGCTTCGAGGAATGTCTCGTCTCGAGGGTCGAAAGCGTTGATGCCGCCTCGTTTGGTGCCGATCCAAATGATGCCTTCCTGGTCGGAAACGATGGAGAGCACATGGCTGCCTCGCAGTCCGCTCTCGCTGTGCACACCGCCGGAGAATCGAGTGAAGGTCTCGACGTCGCTGTTGTAGATTTGGATACCGGCGAACTTGGTGCCGATCCAGATCAGGCCGTTTCGATCCTCGAAGAGCGAGCGGATGCTGCTGCTTTTCAGCCCTTCCACGTTGAAGGGATCGGGTCGGTAGGTCTTTATTTTTCTCGTATTGGAATCGATGATACGAATCCCGTCGGAGAAGGTGGCGACCCAGATGTTGCCGCGTCGATCGACTAGGATGGAGTTGACGTTGGTTTCCTCGGGGTCCTGTCCTTCTTCCACCAGATGCACCGCCTCGTAGCGTCCGGTCTGAGGATCGTAATGGGATAGGCCGGTATTGTGTCCGAACCACAGCGAGCCGTGCCCGTCCTCCTGGATGTCGAAGAACTCCAGCGTCATGTGGTTGAGCTCGGTGAAGTCGATTTCCGGAGGCGGTTCGAATTGCTCGGTGGCTTTGTTGTAGCGGAAGATGCCCGACCGGGTGGCGACCCAGATGCGATCGTGGGAGTCTCGAAAAAGGGCGTTGCACAAGGCGGACGAGTCTGTGGGCCGACCTTGGAAGGGGATGCTCGGCTCCACTTCGTAGCTTGCGAGGTCGATTCTCGAGACGCCTCTCTCCGTGGCCACCCAGAGGTGTTTGCGCTCGTCCTCCAGGATGTCGAAAACGATGCTACCGATCAGACCCTGCTGGCCCCCGATCCGGTCGAAGCTGCTGCGCGAACTGTCCAACCGGTCCAGTCCGTTCTGGGTGCCTACCCAGATGCTCCCAGCGCTGTCTTGGAACAGCACGTTGACATAGTCGCTGGAAAGGGAGGCCGGGTCGTCAGGCTCGTTTTGGAAGACCTTGAATTCGTTTCCGTTGTATTTGGAGAGTCCACCGCCTTCCAAGCCGATCCAAATGACCCCCCGATTGTCCTGGGTGATGGTCTTGACCGTGTTGCCAGGAAGACCGAGATCGCTCGAAAGGTGCTTTAGCGTAAGCTTTTCTTGGAAGCAGTGACCGAGCGGGGGGAAAAGGGAGGCGAGAAAGGTCGCCAAGAGGAATGCGCTCGAAGGTTTCCAGTTCATGCAATTACGACTTATCGGCTTCTGGGGTGGGAAACTGTCAGGGAAAGGGGATGTATTTCCTCGGTTAGCGGCCAAGCATCGATCGGTCCCCTCGATTTCGGGTGAACACGTAGGCGCCGCGTATTCGGAAGTGTCTCACGTTTCGCCGTTTGTGCAATATGAGAATTCGTTTTCGCAGGTTTTCGTAAAAACGACAAGATCGCAGGAATCTGCGAGATTCGACGCCTGTTCGCGGGGCGAGATAGCTCGCCTCGCTAGACGGAGGCGATGTGCAAGGCCACGCTGCCAAAGGTCATGGGGATGGCTGCGACCGTGCGATAGCCGGCCTTTTCCAATTCGTCGCAGACGCCTTGCCGATCGGGGAAGGCTTCGATGGAGTCGCTCAGGTATTGGTACGCGGGCACGTCACCGGTGAGCAGACCGGCGATGTTTGGCAGCAGCGTTTTCAGATAGAAATAGTAGAAGGGGCGGACCAGCGGGTGGGGCTGGGAGAACTCCAGGATGAAAAGGTGACCGCCTGGACGCAGGATGCGTTTCATCTCCAGCAGTCCCGCGTGGCGATCGGCCAGATTTCGATAGCCGAAGGCGATGGTGATGGCGTCGGTGGAGGCGTCCGCCAGTGGCAGTTTCAAGATGTCGCCCACCTCGAAGCCCATGTTCCGGAACCCTGCTTTGGCCTGCTTGCGTCGAGCTTCGTCCAGCATGGGCTCGCAGAAATCCAATCCTTCCACGCGAACCGATTCGGGGAACTCCTTGCGCAGCTCGAAGGCCACGTCTCCGCTGCCGGTGGCCAGGTCGGTGACGTGTTTCGGGTTGCGTATCCAAACTTCGTCTACAAGCCGATCGCGCCAAAGCGTGTCGATGCCGAAGCTCAGGGCGCGATTTGCGAGGTCGTACTTGGCCGCGATGCGGCTGAACATGGAGTTGACTTTGTCTGGATCTGGCACGGTCGGTTGTCGCTGTGTATCCGCCCACGAATTGCGCGAATGGGCGCGAATGCGAGACTAGAATCAAGAATCCGGAGTTCGGTTGTAGCTGGCTACCACCCAGGCGGAAAGGGCCTTTTCCGCGTCGGCGATCACTTCGGCGTCGATGGTGAAGGTGGTTTGGCCGGTGTTGCGGCTGATCAGGGTGAGACCGTGGTTGAAGTCGTGAAACTTGCGCTCGCAAAGGGCCCGGATGGTCTTGTCCTTTTCGAGACTCTCCTCGACCAGGGCGGTGACGGCCTCATCGGTAAACTCCAGGGTGAAGCCGTACTGCTCGCTGAAACGCTGGCAGAAGGCGTCGATCTCCGCCCTCAAGACCTCGTGCTGATCGGAAAGGTTTTCGCGCAGCAGGACTTTGAGTTCCGCCTCCGGATTTTCGATGGTGGAGCGTCCCACGCTGAGGGTTTTGATGCTGGTGGAGGGCAGCTCGAACTTGAAGCTGCGGAAGACGCGTTCCAGCACGGTCATGAGTCCGCGGGCTCCGGTTTTTTCCTTGTAGGCCCGTTCGGCGACTTCCTCCATGGCCTCGCGGGCCATCTCCAGCGTGATGCCGTAGCCTTCGAAATCGGAAATGTACTGCCGCAGCACGCTGCCTTCGGAGCTGCTCATGATTTCCAGAAGGTCCTTCGGCTTGAGCGGCTGGCAAGCGACGCGAACGGGCAGGCGGCCGATGAATTCCGGCTCGAAGCCGTAGTCGATGAAGTCGCGCGTCTCCACCTCGTTGAGGAAGGTGTCTTGCTCCTCCTGGTCCGCGGCAGGCTGCGAGCCGAAGCCCATCGAGGTGTTGCGAAGGCGTTTTTCGATGGACTTGTCCATCTGGTCGAAGGCGCCGCTGACGATGAAGAGAATGTGTTTGGTGGAGAGGCTGCGCTTGCGCGGTTTGCCGCCGCGCTGCATCTCCATCATGGCCTGCATCTGACCCATCATGTCGGTCTGGCTCTGCAGAGCGACTTCGGTGTCCTCCATCAGCTTGAGCAGATTGATCTGCACGCCGCGGCCGGAAACGTCGCGCCCGCCGCTCTCCATCTTGTTGGCTATCTTATCGATCTCATCAATATATATAATGCCGTACTGGGCGAGATCGGTGTCGCCATTGGCGTTTTTCACCAGATCGCGCACCAAATCCTCCACATCGCCGCCCACGTAGCCGGTTTCGGAGAACTTGGTGGCGTCCGCCTTGACGAACGGCACGCCGATCAGCTTTGCCACGTTGCGCATCAGGTAGGTTTTGCCCACGCCGGTTGGGCCGAGCAGGATGATGTTTTGCTTGGCGTAGTCCTGTTCCAGCAGTTCCGGACGTTCGATGCAGCGTCGCACGTGGTTGTAGTGGTCGCAGATGGAAACGGAGATGACCTTCTTCGCCTCGTTCTGCTGGATGACGAAGCGGTCGAGATAGTCGCGGATCTCCCGGGGTTTGAGGTTGAATTCCTGAATGCGTTTGAGGGCTTCGGCCCGCTCTTGATCTTCCTCCTCCTGCTTGGGGGAGGTGGGGCCGCTGGAACCGGGACTGGCCACGCCGCTCGCTCCCCCCATGGGGCCGCCGAAGGGCATGAAAGCCTTTCCCTGCTTGAAGAGATCCTGCAGATTTTTCTGCAGCTCTTCCATCGGATCTTTCGGTTCGTCGTCTTTGCTCATTGTTGGCGGATATTTGATGGCTTTGAGGTTGACGCAACCCAAAGCGTGGAAGTAGTTTACCCTCAACTATGTAACGAGTTTCCAACTCCAACGCCGCCATGTCTAACAACCTTACCAAACGCGATATCGTTCTTCGAATCTTCGAAAAGACGAAGGACATCCCCCAGAGCAAGATCCAAGACACCGTCCAGATGACCTTGGACATTATTTTGGACGCTCTCGCGGAGGGCCGTAATGTGGAGCTGCGAAACTTCGGAGTTTTCGAGGTGCAGAAGCGCAAAGCTCGCGTGGGCCGCAATCCGAATCGTCCTGAGACCGATGTGGTCATCCCGACGCGCGCCGTGGTCAAATTCAAGGCGGGCAAGGTGCTCAAGGCGAAGATCAAGGATATCGACCTGGAGAAGCTCGACTAGGAGCTGAGACCTTGACCTTTTCCTAAGGCGGCGTATGCCGCCTTTTTTTATATCTACACGAGATGGCCACTTTTAGCTCACTGCCCGGTTTTCGCGAATTCTACCCTGAGGACTACGCTCAGCGTAAGCACATCTTCCAGATCTGGAGGCAGGTGGCGCGTCGTTTCAACTTCGCCGAATACGATGGCCCGGTGCTGGAGTCGCTGGAGCTGTTCACCACCAAGTCCGGTCCGGAGATCGAGAGCCAGCTCTTCTGTTTCGAGGACAAGGGCGGCCGCCAGGTCTCCCTGCGCCCCGAGCTGACGCCCTCGCTGGCTCGCATGGTGGCGGCGCGGGCCAACGGTCTGAAGCGACCGATCAAATGGTTCAGCATCGGCGACAACTTCCGTTACGAGCGCATGCAGAAGGGGCGGTTGCGCTGCTTCACCCAGCTCAACGTGGACATTCTTGGCGAAGCGGGCCCGTCTGCGGAAGTGGAGCTGATCGCCTTGATGATCTTCTCGTTGACCGGTTTTGGCCTGAATGAAGAGGACTTTTACGTGCGCCTGAGCGATCGCGATCTTTGGATGCTTTATTTGCGAGCGCTCGGCTACGAAGGCGATGCCATCGCGGCGGTCCTCGGGGTGGTCGACAAATGGGAGCGCATGCCGGAAGAAAAACTCGTGGCCATGCTGCAGGAGATCGCTGGCGACAAGGCGAACGAGCTGAAGGCGCAGATCGACGCGTTTCTGAAGATCGATTCGGTCGACGCCATTCGGGAGCGTTTCGCTTCTTTGCAGCTTTCGGAGGAAATCCAAGCGACGCTGGACCAGCGTCTGGCGGATTGGCGTCAGGTGCTCGATGGCTTGGCGGCCATGGGCTTGGGAGGGTTTGTGAAACTCGACCTGAGCATCGTGCGCGGATTGGCGTACTATACCGGTTTCGTCTTCGAGGCCTTCGACAAGAAGGGGGAGTTTCGGGCCCTGGCCGGTGGCGGACGCTACGACGCCTTGGTCAGAAAAATGGGTGGTCCGGACATGCCAGCGGTTGGTTTCGGCATGGGCGACGTGGTGCTTGGCGAGCTGTTGAAAGCTCGCGGCAAGATGCCGGATTTCATCGATGCGATCGATTTTTTCGCGGTGGTCGGAGGCGACGCGGAAATGCAGGCGGCCCTGGCGGATGTGGCCTTGCTGCGCAGCGCTGGCTACAGCGTGGAGTATCAGCTCAAGCCGCAGGCGTTCGGCAAGCAGTTCAAAGCAGCTGCCAGCGCGGGTGCCCGTTTCGCCCTGATCTACGGTTCGGAGGAGCTGGAAAAGGGCGTGGTCAAGCTGCGAAATCTGGCGGATCGCTCCGAAACCGACGTGCCGCACGCCCAGCTGCTCGAGGCGGCTCGGGATCTGATCTAGGACGCCCATGAGAGAACGCGAGCAACGCAATCCCTTGAACGGCTTGCTCGTGCTGATCGCGGTCAGCGTGCTGTTTTTCTACCTGTTCGCTCACCAGATCACCAACAAAGCGCTCTTCCAGCCGCGACCGACGAGCTATGAACTTTCCGAGACCGACGACTCGATCCGCCTGATCGAAGCCGAAGATGGCACGCAGCTCGCGGTTTTCTGGGCGCCGTCGCCTGGAGCGCGACGCACGGTTTTCTATTTCCACGGAAACGCTGAGGATCTGGGCGACATCGCTTTCATCCTCAACAACTACCGCCTGCAAGGGGTGAATGTGCTCGCCTACGACTATCGCGACTATGGATTGTCCGAAGGCAAGCCCAGCGAGAAGCTGACCTACCGAGACGCGGAGACGGTGCTGGATTATGCGGTGAGCGCCTTGGGCGTCGATCCGCAGTCGGTCGTTTTCCACGGCCGGTCGCTGGGCGGAGGGATAGCGATGGAAATGGCGGTCCGGCGCCCAGCAGCGGGCCTGATTCTAGAATCCACATTTCTGAGCGCCTACCGTATTTACCTGCCGCTCAAGTGGATGCCGGGAGACAAGTATGTGAACGCCTCCAAGGCGAAGAAGCTCAGCTGTCCCACGCTGATCATTCATGGCCGGGAGGATCAAGTGGTACCCTTCGCTCATGGCGAGGAGCTGGCCAGGCTGCTGCCGGACGGACTCGGACGCACGCTTTGGATCGAGGAGGCTGGACACAACGATGTCGCGACCCGAAAAGGGGCGACGTTTTGGGCGGGAATCAGAGGGTTTCTGATGTCTCTGAACGAGAGTGAAAAATAGGTAGCGAGCGTCGTCTCGACGGTCAGTTTTCCGACCGCGAACGCCTGCGCGAGACCGCTGGCGCGCCCTCCCGTATTTGGGAATGACTCGCCTCTGGAAAACGAGTCCGCAAGTACCCCATTCTATATTTGCTTTTTGGAAGGCATCACTTTTGATGGGCACTCTTTTTTTCCGATGAAAATCCTAGTAGCAGACAAAATATCGTCCATTGGGGTAGACTTCCTAAAACAGCAGGAAGGATTCGAAGTCGTAGAAGCCTACGGCACCTATAAGGACGATTACTCGAAATTTCTGGAGCTCGCCAAGGGTGCCGCTGCGATCATCGTTCGTAGCGATTCCAAGGTGACCCGCGAAGTCATCGAGACGGCTGGCTCCTCCCTCAAGGCCATCGGCCGCGCGGGGGTAGGTGTGGATAACATCGATTCCGAAGCCGCGACCGACTATGGCGTCGTGGTCATGAACACTCCGGGCGGAAACACCATCGCCACCGCGGAGCTCACCTTTACGCACATGCTTTGCGGAGCTCGTCCTCTCGCCCAGGCCGCCCAGTCCATGCGCGAAGGGCGTTGGGACCGAAAGATCTACGGCGGTAGCGAGCTTTTTCGCAAGACCCTCGGCATCTGCGGCATGGGCCGCATCGGGGCCGAAGTGGCCAAGCGGGCCAAGGCCTTTGGCATGACCGTGCTCGGCTACGATCCTTATCTGACCGCCGCCAAGGCGGAGGCGCTCGGCGTGAAGCAAGTGGATCTCGAGGAGCTGTTCCGCCAGGCCGACTACATCACCGTGCACATGCCGTTGACCGATGCCACCCGCGACATGATCGACGACAAGGCCATCGCGATGATGAAGGACGGAGTGCGTCTCTTCAATTGCGCCCGTGGCGGTATCATCAACGAAGACGCCTTGCTCAAGGGACTGGAAAGCGGCAAGGTCGCCGCAGCGGGTCTCGACGTTTATGTCAGCGAACCGCCAGCGGAAGATCATCCGTTTCGCGCTCAGAAAAATCTCAACCTCACGCCTCACCTCGGAGCTTCGACCGAAGAAGCTCAGGAAAGCGTGGGACTGGAAATCGCGGAGTGCGTGACCAGCGTCCTGACCGGTGGCGGCATCAGCAACGCTATCAACATGCCCTCGCTCGACGCTCAGACGCTCAAGACCGTCGGACCGTACCTCGAGCTCTGCTCGGCCCTCGGTTCCTTGGTGCAGCAGCTTGCCCTCGACAAGGTGGAGAAGGTGAAGATCACCTACTCCGGCAAGATCGTCGATCTGGACGCCAACTCGCTAACGCGCGGTATCCTCAAGGGCTACCTCAAGGAGGTGAGCAGCAATGTGAACTTCGTAAACGCCCTCGTCATCATGGAGCGCCTCGGGCTGCAGGTGGATGTCCTGAAGTCCTCGGAAGAAGTGGACTACACCGAGCTCATCAAGGTCGAGGCGGTGTGCGGAAATGGAGAGAGCGTATCCGCGGAGGGCACCCTCATCGGCAAGGGCAATTCCCCGCGAATCGTGTCCGTCAATGGCCGCGAAGTGGAAGTCGAGCCGCATGGCTGCATGCTGGTCATCGCCAATAGCGACGAGCTCGGCATCGTGGGCAAGATCGGCAGCATCATGGGCAAGGACGGTGTAAACATCGCCGGCATGTCTCTCAGCCGCAACGAAGTGGGCGGAATCGCCCTCAACATCGCCACCTTGGACAGCGATCCAAGCGATGCGGCGATGGAGGAGATCCGATCCATCGCTGCGATCAAGCAGGCGAAGATCGTCCACTTGTAGTGGTCGGTTCGATACACGAATGTCCATCGACGCGATAGATGCCATTTCGGCCGCAGGAGCAGGGTACCTCATCGGTTCCCTGCCTTTTGGCTTTTGGGTAGCGAAGGCGAACGGGGTCGACATCTTTTCTGTCGGCAGCCGAAATCCCGGAGCGACCAACGTCAAGCGCTGCGTGGGCAAGCGGGCGGGAAACCTCGTGTTCCTGTTGGATGCGTTGAAGGGCTTTCTCGCCACCGCATGGCCTATCGTTATCCTGTCTGCCCATTTTGGATACGGACTGGTCGGACTGGTCTTCGCGGTCCTTGGTCATTCCTTTTCCCTCTTTACCCGGTTTCGGGGCGGCAAGGGCGTGGCGACCATGCTTGGCGGCGTGGTAGCCTTGATGCCTTGGGCGGCCCTAGTGGGCGTGGCAGTTTGGCTAGCGGTTTTCTATGGCTCTCGCTACGTCTCGCTGGCCTCGATCTGCTTGGCGATCAGCCTGCCGATTACCAATCTCGTGATGAATGCCCCAGCAACCATCACCTGGGTGTCGCTCGCGCTCGCGGCGTTGGTGATTGTTCGTCACAAGGAAAACATCGTTCGTCTGATGAAGGGCGAAGAAAATCGATTTGAAAAGAAGTCCTCCAAGAAGACGGCGACGTCTTCGGTGATTGGAGGCAAGCAAAGCTAAATGAGCGAACGTGTGATAAAAGTAGGACTCTGTGGTTTCGGGGTCGTAGGGCAGGGCGTTTTCAACTACCTGCGAAGTCGTCAGGACCTATTGTCCGACAGAATTGGTGCTCGCTTGGAGGTTTCTCGTATTGCGGTTCGTGATACGAAGAAGAAGCGGGACTTCGACTACGACGAGAGCATGCTGACCACCGATCCTCTCTCGATCGCGACGGACCCTGAAGTGGACGTCGTCTGTGAACTGATGGGCGGAACGGGCGTCGCTCTCGATGTCAGCATCGCTGCTTTGGAAGCTGGCAAAATCCTGGTCACCGCCAACAAAGCTCTCCTGTGCGACCACGGCGAAGCGGTTTTCGCTGCGGCGAAGCGTGGCGGTGGACAGCTGTTTTTCGAGGCCAGCGTCGCGGGTGGCATCCCGGTGATCAAGGCTCTCAAGGACAGTCTGGTCGTCAACCGTTTCAGCAGCATATACGGGATTCTCAACGGAACCTCTAACTACATCCTCACTCGCATGACCAACGAGGGCGCCACGTATCAGGAAATCCTGACGGAAGCCAAGGCCTTAGGCTATGCGGAAGCTGACGAGTCGCTCGATGTCGATGGCATCGACGCCGCTCACAAGGCGGTGGTCCTGGCCTATCTAGCCCACGGTCGCTGGGTGCCGTTCAAGGATTTGCTGGTGGAAGGCGTCTCCGAGGTGACGCAGGATGATATCCAGTTTGCCAAGGACAACGGCTATGCGGTCAAGCTGCTGGCGGTGATCGATGTCGCTCACGCTTCCGGCAAACTCTACATTTCCATCCTGCCGACGCTCGTATCCAAAAAGACTTCGCTAGGGTCGGTCGATGGCGTGTTCAACGCGGTGTCGATTCATGGCGACGTGGTGGGCGAAACCGTTTACATCGGGCCGGGCGCCGGTCGTGACGCGACCGCAAGCTCCGTGATCGCTGACATCGTCGATGGGGCCAAGCTGCTGGTCAATGGTGGAGCCGAGACCTTCGTGGATCCGGCGCCTCGGGGCGGCGACGCCATCGAGCTGGCGGAACCGGAGGAAATCGAATCCCGCTACTATGTCCGCCTGCAGGTTTTGGACAAGCCAGGCGTCATGGCCGAGGTCGCTTCCTTGTTGGCCAGCCACAAGGTCAGTCTCGCCAGCGTCACGCAAAAGGAGGTCGGAGAAGGGGCGGAGTCCGCGACTTTGATCGTCACCACCCACATGACCAATGAAAAAGCGATTTTGGACTCCGTAAAAAGCTTGGCCGAAAGTCCGAGCGTGACCGCTAAACCGTTTTGCATGCCGATCAGCGGCATCGAGAAATAGCCCGTATCCAACCGTTAGAGACGCTAGACAATGGCTCGTATCGTAAAGAAATTTGGTGGCACCTCGGTGGGTGATGTCGATCGCATCAAGAATGTGGCGAACATCATTCGCGAGGATGTCGAACAAGGGCATCAGGTTGCGGTGGTCGTGTCCGCTCGATCGGGCGTGACCAACGAATTGATCGCTCGCGCGAAAGCGATCAACGAAAACCCGAACGACCGCGAGATGGACGTGCTGCTAGCGGTGGGCGAGCAGGAGACCATCGCTCTCGCTGCCATGGCCTTGCACGCGTTGGGCATCGAAGCCATCTCCATGACCGGAGCGCAAGCTGGCATCAAGACCGACCCGTTCCACACTCGGGCTCGCATCGTCAGCATGGATTGCGAGAAGATCGAAGCCCACCTCAACTCCGGGAGCGTGGTCATCGTGGCCGGTTTCCAAGGGGTGAACGAAGAGGGCACCACCACCACGCTCGGCCGCGGCGGTTCGGACCTTTCGGCGGTGGCGCTCGCCAGTGGCTTGAATGCCGATCTCTGCCAGATCTACACCGACGTCGATGGCGTCTACACTGCCGATCCGCGCATCGTGCCGCTCGCTAAGAAAATTCCGGAAATCAGCTACGAGGAAATGCTCGAGCTCGCCAGTCTCGGAACCAAGGTCATGCAGGCCCGTTCCGTAGAGTTCGCAAACAAGTATAACGTCGTATTCGAAGTACGCAGCAGTTTTGACACCTCAATCCCAGGGACAATCGTGAAACAAGAAGTAAGCTCAATGGAAGACGTCGTGGTACGCGGCGTGGCGCTCGACCGCAACCAGGCCAAGATCATGGTGACGAACATTCCGGACAAGCCTGGATCGGCAGCCCAGATTTTCGAGGCCTTGGGCAAGGCGAACGTCATCGTCGACATGATCGTGCAGAACTTGGGTAGAAATGGGGTGGCCAATCTCACCTTCACGGTGCCTCGCGACGATTCGAAACGCTCGCTCGACGCGGTCGAGCACGTGCTCAAGAAGCTGGGTGGCGGCGAAGTCGCGGTATTTGGCGACATCGTCAAGCTTTCTGTAGTGGGAATTGGGATGCGCAGCCATTCCGGCGTGGCCAGCAAGCTTTTCTCCGCTCTGGCGGAGGCCAAGGCGAATATCCAGATTATCAGCACGTCCGAGATCAAGATCTCCGTGGTGATCGATGAAGATGGGGCGGAAGACGCCACGCGAATCGTTCATTCCGCTTTCGGTTTGGACAAGGAGTAAGATGAACGCTGGGCGCCGGTCGGCGATTTAGCGTCAATGATATCGGAAAATGAAGTTCGTTAGCACACGAGGACAGACGGAGCCGCACAGCTTTTCGGAAGCGGTGCGCATCGGCTTGGCGCCGGACAAGGGATTGTTCGTTCCGGAAGAGCTTCCGGATCTGGGTCAGGAAATGCTGAGCTGGCAAGGAAAGACGTATCCGGAACTTTGCTACGAGTTTTTCAAGCATTTCGCCACCGACATCCCGAGCGACGAGCTCAAAGCCCTCGTCGAAACCGCCTACAGCCGCTTCGATCATCCGGACCACGCTCCGCTGGTGAAACTTTCCGATAAGCTCTACGTGCTGGAGCTCTTTCATGGGCCAACGCTAGCGTTCAAGGATTTCGCTTTGCAGCTGCTCGGTTGCCTCTACGAGCGTCAGGTCGCTCAGTCGGGCCAAGGTATCAACGTGCTGGGGGCGACCTCAGGCGACACTGGAGCTGCGGCGATCAATGGACTGCTCGGCAAGAAAGGCGTGAACATTTTCATCCTGTATCCAGACGGGCGTGTTTCGCCGCTGCAGGAACGGCAGATGACCTGCTTGGAGGAGGAAAACGTTTTTCCGCTGGCGATCAAAGGGAGTTTCGACGACGCCCAGGCTGCCTTGAAGGAGGTTTTCGGAGACAAGGACTTCAGCCGGGAGGTGCATCTGTCGGCCGTGAACTCCATCAACCTCGCCCGCATCCTCGCCCAGTGCGTCTACTACATCTACGCTTGGCTGAAGCTGCCTGCGGAATCCCGCGATCGAGCGACCTTCGTCGTGCCGACCGGAAACTTCGGAAACGTGCTCGCTGGCTGGCTGGCGTCACGCATGGGTATGGTGGTCGACGGCTTTCGGGTGGCGACCAACCAGAACGACATTTTGCACCGATTCTTTTCCGCTGGAGACTATTCGCTGGGCGCTGTGCAGCCTAGCCACGCTCCTTCGATGGACATCCAAGTCGCGTCGAACTTCGAGCGCTTTCTCTACTTTTCGCTGGGCGGCAATGCCGAGATGACTCGTGAGATCATGGAAGGCTTCAAAAAGGATGGCGCCTTTCAGGTCGGTGGCATGGCCATCACGGAGTTTATGACCAGCTCGCGCATGGACGACGCTGAAATCGCGGAGACCATAACACGCGTGTATAAGGAATTTGGTTACGTTTCCGATCCTCATACCGCCTGCGGCTTCAAGGACATCGATCATCTGGAGCCGGCGATCGTTCTTTCCACGGCCCACCCGGCCAAGTTTCCCGACGTGGTGGAGGCATGCACGGGAATCTCTCCCACCCACGCTAGCCTCGAGGCTCTGAAAGCGAAGGACGTGCAGAAGTACTCCGTCGAGCCCACCGAACAGGCGATCAAGGCGTTCATTCGCAATCACCAAGCTTAGCTTTTTACCAAGAAACTCCTCACAGACCATCATGAGCAAACCGACCATCTTAATGTACGATACAACCCTTCGCGACGGGACTCAGGGCGAAGGCGTCTCCTTTTCCGTGACGGACAAGCTCCGTATCGCGGAGAAGTTCGATCAGTTCGGTATCGACTACATCGAAGGCGGTTGGCCGGGGTCGAATCCGCGCGACATGGCGTTCTTCGAGGAAGCGAAGAGGCTCAAGCTCAAGCACTCGAAGATCGCAGCCTTCGGCTCGACTCGACGGGCGAATCTGAAGGCCGAAGAGGATCCTCAGCTCAAAACGCTGATCGATGCCGGCACGCCGGTGGTGACGATTTTCGGCAAGACCTGGCTGCTGCATGTGACCGAAGTCATTCGCGTCGAGCCGGAAGAGAATCTTGCCATGATCGAAGACAGCGTGCGCTTCCTCAAGGGGAACGGGCGCGAGGTTATCTATGACGCGGAGCACTTCTACGACGGCTATGTGGATAGTCCTGACTACGCCATGAAGACGTTGGAGGCGGCGGTGCGCGGCGGAGCGGATTGTCTGACTCTCTGCGACACCAACGGAGGAAAGCTGGTCAAGGAACTCGAAGAAATCACGGCTGCGGTGGTGAAACGCTTCCCGGAAGTCCGAGTCGGTGTGCACTGCCACAACGATTCGGGTCTGGGCGTAGCAGTGTCGTTGGCCGGTGTGGATGCGGGCGCGACTTTGGTCCAAGGGACCTTCAACGGATACGGCGAGCGTGTGGGTAATGCTAATCTCACTACGATCATCCCCAACGTGCGTCTGAAAATGGAGTATCCGGTGAACTGCGAGAAGCACCTTAAACGTTTGCGGGAGCTTTCGATGTTCATCGCGGATCTGGCTAACTTGCCCCACGACGCGAAAGCGCCTTTCGTCGGACTCTCCGCGTTCACCCACAAGGGCGGAGCGCATGCGGACGCGACCAAGAAGGTGAGCTACAGCTACGAGCATGTCGATCCGACCGACGTAGGCAACAAGCAGCGTGTGCTTGTATCCGATATGGCAGGACGCAGCAGCTTGCTGATGAAAGCTCAAGAGCTCGGCTTCGATCTTGATCGCGACTCTCCGGATACGAAGGTTATCATCGAAAAGCTCAAGGAGCTGGAGTACAACGGATACGAGTTTGAATCGGCTGATGGCTCGCTGCGGCTGCTGCTTGACAAGTTGACCAACAAGTTCACTTCACACTTCGAATTCGAGGGCTACCGCGTCATTGTAGAAAAGCGTTCCAAGGACGAGGATCCGGTCTCCGAGGCTACGATTAAGGTCAAGGTGGACGGAGCGCCCCGCTACGTGGTGGCAGAGGATTCGGGGCCGGTCGGCGCCTTGGACAAGGCCCTGAGAGTCGCCCTCGGCGACGCGTTTCCGAATCTCAAGGAGCTTACGCTCAAGGATTACAAGGTGCGCATTCTCGATTCCAAGCAAGGAGTGGAAGCCAAGACGCGCGTGCTCATCGAGTCCTCCGACGGCGAGGAGCTTTGGGGTACGGTAGGGGCCAGCGACAATATCATCGAAGCGAGCTGGCAGGCGATCCGCGATGCGGTGGACTACAAGATTCTGATCGACGACAGAAAGTAACCATCGACTGGGTACGGATAGGATCGCCGCGCTACAGAAGCGGGGCGATCAATTGAGAAAGGTCTTCCGCGATCCCTTTGAGCCGCTTCTTGTGAGCGAGTTCGTCAGCCCCGAGGGGTGTGCAGTTTTCTTCGAGGCTTTGTATCCACTCAGCCATGGCGCTTGTTTCGGGGCGAGAGTAGAGGAAAGCGGCGACCTCGTAGTTCATGAAAAGGCTGCGAAGGTCCATGTTCGCGGATCCTGTCATGGCGATCTTGTCGTCGATGAGGAGAGCTTTAGCATGCATCATCACCTCTTCGTAGGCGAGAATCTTGACGCCCGCCTGATAGAGCTCGCGAAGGAAGTGGATTCGAGCCAGGTCGGCTAGGCGATGGTTCGATTTTCGGGGAACGATGAGCGTCACCTGCTTCCCGGTGCGCGCTTTGACGATGAGCGAGCGCAGCAGCACGTCGTCCAGGATGAAGTAGGGTGTGACGATCTTGATGCTTTCTTCCGCCTCTTGAATCGATGAAAGGACCTTTTCGTAGAGCGGATCCCCTGTGGTATCGGGGCCGCTGGCCATGATTTCGATGGTGCTCTCCGCGTCCTCCAAGGGAGCGATGAAGGTAGGTTCTCGACTTACGTATCCACGTTTTCGCGACGCAAATTTCCAGTCCTGCTCGAAGATCGCGTTGAGGGCGGTGACTGCTGGACCCTCGATGCTGATTCCTAGGTCTACCCAGCGACCCTTGGAAATGGTTGGCCCCATGTAGTCGCGGCCGATATTTCTTCCGCCCACGATCGCTTTGGACTGGTCGAAGATCGCGATCTTTCGGTGGTTTCTCAAATTGGTGGCGCCGGGAAAGGCAAAGGGAAAGACGGGCATGAAACGCTCGATGCGTCCGCCAGCCTTTTCCAGATCGAGCATGTAGAGGGTTTTCTTGCCCCAGGAACCGATGGCATCGATCAGAAGCCTGACTTCAACGCCTTCACGGGCCTTATTGGAAAGCTCTTTTACGACGCGTCGTCCAACGGCGTCGTGGCTGAGGATGAAGGTGGTGATGTCTATGGAATGTTTGGCATCTTTGATCGAATCGATGAGAGCCTCGTAGGCCTCGATGCCGGTAGGAATGAATTGGGTACGGTTCCCTGTCGCGATTAGCCCGAACGGCGAGGGCGTGACAGCCGAGTTTTGGCTTAGGTTGGATGGGATTCTCAGGGAATCCTTGTCGCGGGAGAGTTTCGCGATCTTGCGGCCACCAAAGAGCAGGAACAACGGTACGCCTACATAGGGGACTAAAATGATTATGAGCAGCCAGGCGAAGGTGTTGCTCGGCCGCCGTTTTTCCCGCATCAGACGAGCGATCAAGATGAAGCCGAGTCCGAAGCCGATGATGGCGCCTAGGTGGGGCAGGACGGTATCGATGAGGAGAGTCGGTGACATCGAGGCAGTGGACGTCAGGATCCTCTGGCTCGGCGGCCGATTTTTCAAGCTGCCTTTTCCCGAAACGAAACTGCGCGTTCGAGCTTATTCAGGGTGAAACAGGGTTCACCTCGGGCGGAGCTGTCGCTGCTTGGTCCTGGCGGTCTAGTACGCGCTCTTCGGCGGGAAGACGATCGCTTTCGCCGTGAGCAGCATGATCTTCAGGTCGAGCATGAAGGACCATGTATTGATATACTTGATATCGTACTCGATGCGTCGCTTGAGATGCTCCGGTTCGTTGATCTCGCCGCGCAGGCCCATGGATTGGGCCAGCCCAGTGATGCCCGGTTTCACGAAGTGGCGGGTATAATAGACGCGCATTTTCTCCGAAAACTCCTTGTCGTGGTCGATCAGGTGAGGTCGGGGACCGGAAACGCTCATTTCACCAAGGAGCACGTTGATAAACTGAGGCAGCTCGTCCAGAGAGGTCTTGCGGAGGATCTGACCGAACCGATAGATGCGCGAGTCGCCTTTTGTCGCTTGTTTGGCCACGTTGCGAGCGTTGTCGTCGGTCGCGTGCATGGTGCGGTACTTTATGATGTGGAAGGTCCGCTTGGTCATGCCGGTTCGCGGTTGAGCGTAGAAGATGGGTCCGGGTGACTGCCTGCGCTGCACCGCCCATACGAGAAGGGTGAGCGGAGGAAGGATGAAGGCGACGATGGGCAGGGAGACCGCGACGTCGAACGTTCGTTTGACCATGCGGTTGATCGGATTCTCTAACGGCTCGTTTTCGTAGGTGAGGAAGGTGTAGTCGCCCTCGTGCTCGATCGCCATGCGTTGCTGAATGTCCTCCTGCCAGTTGTTGTAGATGCGCAAGCGGCAGCCCGCTCTCTGCGCGATCTCCATGGCCGCCTTGGAGTCCTTTTGAGAAAGGGCGTTGGGCACGATGACCACCTGGGCGATGCGGTGCCTCTCGATGGCTTTTCCTAAGTCGTCGACCGAACCGATGCAGGGGATGGGGCGATCTTCGACCGGAGGGCAGCCTTCGCCTGGCACGTAGCCGATGATCTCAATGCCGTAGTCCGCCTTGTTCGTAATCCAGTCCTGGAGGCTGCTGAGCGATTCGGTGGAGCCTACGATCAGGGTGGGGATGGTCTGGGTCTTGAAGCTGAGTCGGCAGAGGTGTCGCGGGAGGATCTTGTTCATGGCGAACAAGGTGAGGAAGCTCGCGGTCAGGTAGGTCGTCAGGAAGAGCCGGCTGATTTCCGTATCCTTCATAACGAAAACGATCGCGAGCTGGAGCAGCATGATGCGAATGATCTGCTGAAAGCTCAGGCGAAAGGTTCTGTACCAGCCGAGTTCGTTGAAATCGTTCGCATAGTCGCGAAGCAGCCTGATGTTTACCAACGACCCGAGTGCGACCGCCAGCATGTAAAGGTTGAGGTAGCCGATGCGAAGCGAGTACCCGAACAGGGTGAAGACCTCTTTCACGAGGAGAAAGAGAAACAGCAAAGCCGCCATGGACCAAAGTCCGTGGAGGTTGAGGATTCCTTCTTGGCGATTCTTGAGCATCGAGCGAGCTGGTGATTGGCGTTACCTATGGATCAGCCTTGCTGTATAGAGTCTAAACACAACTTCAAATCGTGACGTTGCCTATACGAGCGTGGGTAGTCTGACGCCAAGATCAGAGTCGCCCCTATTCGAGCGACCTAGTGGACTACCTAAGGGTGAAAGGTCCCTAGCGAAACCTGCTGCGTTCGCGTTGGGGTATAGTGGGCAAGGCGCCGGCCGCTCGCTCGCGCCCAGAGCGGAGCGTCGGACGAGCTTGTGAATAGCCGGCGAAGCGACCGTCTAGAGCGGCTTTGCGTAGCGGTTTCCCGCTCGGTCTTCGAAGATGAGGGACGTGTCGTTGAAGCCTCGCAGCACGAGGTCATACTCGATATCCACCACGTCGCCGATTCGCTTTATCTTTCCGTTCAGAAAAACGCGACTGGCCGCCCCGGACTTGCGAATGCCCTGGATGGTGAAGCTATCCACTTTCTCCTGAATCTGGATTCGCTCCTCGATCGAGATCTGAGGTTTGGCTGGTTCGGCCTCTCGAGCTTGATTCTCTAGCAGCATCTTCTGCACGGTGGAAATCTGCTCTTCCGACAGGGCGCCCAAGAGGGCTTGCACGACCTGTTCCTTTTCGGGAGGGACCGTTTGCTTCTCGACGCTAGACGTCGGAACGGGGTCCGCCCGCTCGGAAATGGGCTCGTCTTTGGCGCCTACGTCCGCGGCGAGCGTTTTGTCAGACCCTTCCAGATACTGTGATCCAAAATAGAAAAACGCTCCCGCCCCGATCGCCAGCGCCACTCCTAAGCCGGTGAATCCAACCAGCGCCGCGGTTAGATTGCCGCCGCGGCCTCTCCGGGCCATGGCTCGGCTGACCATAGGCGCGACGGGACGCGCATCGACATGTCGGCGCTGTTGTTCGAGTTTTAGGGCCTGGTTGATGAGGCTCATGTTCGCTGCTCTTAGTGGGTTCGTTGGCGAATGCGCGTAGCATTCCAGAATCTCTTACAACGGACAAAATCGCCCGCGGTTAAGGGGAGGGCGGCGATATGCGCCGAACCAGGCGCCGGGGATAGCGGACGGAAGCTGGACTCGAACCCGGTCCCGCTACTTGAAGTCCAGAGTCTTGATCTCCTTCAACGCCGCTCGCACGTCTCGCCAGGTCACGACCTCGCTGTTGCGGATATAGGAGGAAAGCAGGGACTTGTCGCAAATATTGTTCACGATGCGGGGGATTCCGCCGGATTTCCAGCTGATCCATCGAACGGCCCAGCTGGTGAAAAAGGGAATGCCTTGTCCGCCGGCCATGGCGATGCGGTGGTGAATGTATTGCTCGATCTGGATGCGGTTCAGAGGCTTGAGCTCCGTATGCACCAGAATGCGTTGGCGAAGCTGGCGCAAGCGCTCCTCGGCCAGGATCTCCTTGAATTCCGGCTGGCCCATCAGGATGATTTGCAGGAGCTTCTGCTTGTCGGTCTCTAGGTTGGAGAGCAGACGGAGCTGCTCCAGCAGCTCGAAGGTCAGGTTCTGAGCCTCGTCGATGATCAGCAGGATGTCCTTGCCCGCTTGAATCTTCTCCAAGAGCAGGTCGTTCACCTGCTGCACCAGACCGCTTCGGCTGCGGCTCATCGATCCCTCAGCTCCCAGTTCCTTCAGAATGGTCTTGAGAAGCTGCGTCTCCGTGATGCGGGGATTGAGGATGAGCGCGGTCTCGTATTTCTCGTCGTCGATCTCGTTGATGAAATGGCGACACAAGGTGGTTTTTCCGCAACCGACCTCGCCGGTCAGCACGATGAAGCCTTTCTTTTCCGCCACTCCGTATTTCAGGTGTTGGAGCGCTTCTTGGTGGGTGGGACTTAGGTAGAGAAAGTTCGGATCAGGAGTGATGTTGAAAGGCATCTCTCTGAGGCCGTAGAAACTTTGGTACATTGCCGCGAAATGTCGGGGAATTACCCGAGGCTTACAATTATTTTTTTGCAATACTTGCCGGGGTGACCGTAGATGAGCACGCTACCAATGAAGTCCACCCGGTTCGTAAACCTCTTATTCTCCATCGTCTTTCTGGCGGTCGCCGTTTTCGCTTCGGTATTCCTGTATCGGGATTATCAGCACTACGACAATTTGCGCACGCAGCAGACTCTTCTGGAGAAGCGCTTGGATAGCCTTGATGCCGAGCATGAGGAGCGTGAACAGCAGCTGCAAATGCTGAAGGGCGATACTGAATACATCGAAAGCGTGATTCGGGCGAAGCTCAAGTACGCCAAGGAGGACGAGACGATCTTTCGTTTCGAGAAATAGGCCTTTCCCCCTTTCGAGGGAGTATTGTGAAAGGTGTTCGACATTCGACATTTTTGTTGGAGCAATGAGGCGTCCTTTGCTTAGGCTTGCAGGAAAATCTTCGCACCCGACTTCACATCATGGAAATTCAGCAGCTATTCGAATCTCACGGTCAGAATCAGGTCTTTCGCTTCTGGAAAGAGCTATCCGAACAAGAGCGGTCCCAGCTCGTCTCTCAAGCCGAGGAGATCGATTTGCGCGAGCTGGACAATCTGGTCGATACCTTGGTGAAACGAAAAGGCGAGACCGCTCACCTCGACTACTCCAAGCTGCAGCCGGCTCCGTACCTCCCTATTCCCGAGGACCGATCGAAGGACGCTCAATGGCAGGAGGCGAAACGGATCGGAGAGGAGGCTCTGCGCGCGGGCAAGGTGGCGGCCTTCACCGTGGCAGGCGGACAAGGCACCCGTCTCGGATACGATGGGCCGAAAGGCACCTTCCCGGTGACGCCGGTGAAGTCCAAATCGCTTTTTCAGGTATTCGCGGAAAAGATACAGGCAGCTCGGGTTTGCTACCAGAGCTCTATCCCTTGGTTCATCATGACCAGCGATATCAACCACCAGGCGACGGTTTCGTTTTTCGAGGAGAACGACTATTTTGGCCTTGAGGCGGGTTCGGTTTCCTTCTTCCGCCAAGGACGAATGCCGGCGGTCGATTTCGAAGGAAAGATCATATTGGATGGAAAGGGCTCGATCGCCATGAGTCCGGATGGGCATGGCGGCGCTCTGCGGGCTTTGGATCGTAGTGGATCGCTGGATGCGATGCAAAAGGCGGGCATTGAAGCGATCAGCTATTTCCAGGTGGACAATCCGCTGGTGCAACCGGTCGACCCGTACTTCATCGGTTTCCACCTCAAGACTGGCTCTACCATGTCGAGCAAGATGCTGCCCAAGGCTTACGAGAAGGAAAAGCTTGGTCATTTCTGCGTATTGGACGGCACGACTCAGATTGTTGAATACAGCGATATGCCGGACGAGCTCTGCGCTTTGCGCGATGAGGATGGACAGCTTTCCTTCCGTGCGGGAAGTATCGCGATCCACGTTATCTCGCTCAGTTTCGCTCGTGATTTGGCCACGGGTGGCAGCGACCTCTCCTTGCCGTTTCACCGAGCGGACAAAAAGATTCCTTTCGTCGACGAGGCAGGGGAGATCCAAAAGCCGGATACGCCGAATGGAGTGAAGTTTGAAATGTTCGTTTTCGATGCGATCCCCTTCGCGAACAACCCGCTTATCATCGAGACCACCCGTCTCAACGACTTCAGCCCGGTGAAGAACGCCGAAGGCGTCGATTCGCCGGAAAGCTGCAAGGCGGACCAGGTCGCTCTATACAAGTCTTGGTTGGAGGCGGTCGGCGTTTCCGTGCCAGACGACTTCGCCCACAGCATCGAGATCTCGCCCCTGTTCGCGACCGACTCAGACAGTTTCGTGATGGCTTGGAGCCGGAAACCGCAGCGACTCGACTTCTCAGGCGATATTTACATATCCGGCTGATTCTGCGGGATTTGGGGGCTCTTTGCTGCCTTTGATGTATACCCTGAACGCCTGTTTAGGGGTAACTTCTTAGTCGAAAATAGGTAAAAGCTCAAGTGGTCTCACCGTGTGAATACTAGTTCATGCTCTTCCGCTTGCGATGGGGTATGACTTGCGGTCTAGTTTGCCGGTATCCTCCCTTCCTCCCAAGCAATGGCTTCCTCCCCGATTACCAGTCTGGTAGTTGAATCCGACCTACATCGAGCGAACCAGATTCTGTGCTCGTTGAGCGAATCGCAGGACCCTGTGTTCCACTGCGTTCATGTGCGGTCGCTCGCGGACGCGGAGCGCGTCTTTGAGGAGCGCGCGATCGACCTGATCGTTTCCCGAGTTTTCCTGCCCGGCTTTGAAGATGGCTCAGCGTTGGCGGCGTATCGATCGCGAATGCCTGGCGCCTTGCTCATCGCTCTCATCGAGGATGAGGAAAAGGGCGCGATGCTCGACGCGACACAGCAGCTCTCCGACGAGTGTCTCTTCTATCGAGACTTGGACAAACCCAGTTTGATGGAGGCGATCCGTCTCGCTTGGGAAAGGCGCGATTTGCTCGACGAGCTGAAGCTGCGGCAAACGAATCAGACAAGCGGTAAGGCGACTTACAAGGCTCTGCTGAACTGCATGGACGAGGCCCTGTTTCTGGTGTCGCGACCGGAAGGGGAATTGCTGTTCACCAACGATGTTGCGGAAACTTGGTATCCGAATAGCAAAGACAGCATTCTGAAAGAGCTCTTCGAGTACGGAGTGCTTGATTCCGAGTCGATAGAGCTCGAGATCGCTACCACGAACCCCATCATCCCCAACGCCGAATTGAGATCGGTAGCCCTTGACTGGCGAGGTCAGGACTGCTGCATGATCACGCTGCGCAACATTTCGAAACGCAAGCGAGCCGAGGAAGCGTACAAAACAAGCCAACGACGCTTGGAGCTCGCTTTGAAGACCTCCAACATCGGCATGTGGTCCTGGGATCTTCGCAGCAATCAGCTCCAGTTTAGCGAACGCTGGAAGAAGCAGCTCGGATTCGGAAGTCACGAGTTTTCGAATACGCTCGCAGCCTTTCGGGAAGCCTTGCACCCGGAGGATCGCGACCATGTGGTCGGCGAACTGCGTCGAGCTCTGAAGGGCGAGATCAAAGAGTTGGAATTCGAGTATCGCATGATTCACCGCGACGGTTCCTATCGGCATATTCTCTCGCGAGCGGAGGTTTTCCCTGACAGTCAAGGCAGGCTGTCAGCTCTGCTCGGCACCCATATCGACGTGACGGAGCGCGTGGCGAAAGCGGAACAGGCGCAAGCGGATGAGAATCGGAGCGCGACCCGATTGATAGAGGAGCGCATTTCGAAGCGGTTGCGAAGCGTAGCCGGTCGGCTTGAGAAAAGCGCTTCTTGGATTCGCTCCCATTTTCGAAGCGACTCGGAGATATCCAACAGTATTCAGGAAATGGAGCGACTTTCCCGTCGGATGGCTTGCTTGAACGAGGTGCTTGCTTCCGGACTCCCGGAAAGGGGAAATCCCGAGGAGCCACTGGATCTGGGCTTCTGGCTGGAGATCAGGCTCGAGGAGCTTTCCTGTTTGCTGCCTTCCAAGGTGGTGGTGGAAATCGACGCGAGCGAGATTGTCGAGCTGGCGGACTATCGGCAAGGGGTTTTGGACTTGGCCATTTCGGAGGCGCTCTCGAGCATTGGCGAAAAGGTTTCTCCAGAATTCAAGAGCCGATTGCTGATTCGAGTTTTCGAAGAGGAGGCCGAAGATGGAGTGAACCGGTATCCAAATGTTGAATTCGTCTATGCGGGCGAAGAGCTGGATAGCGAGTGCGCCCGCTGCCTATCTGATCTTTCGGGTGTGCTTGTATCCACTTATTCGAACAATGGCTTGTCCATATTGAAGCTACGCTTCGGTGGCGATAGGGCCAAGCAAGCTTCGACGCAGTCGCTCGAAGCGAGTCCCGAACGTATCGAAAGCAGAAAGGTACTGCTGGCGGAGGACGAAGGGGTCTTGCGCATGGCGATCCAAGCCATGCTGGAGTCGTTGGATTTCGAGGTGGTGATCGCTCGAAACGGCGCGGAGGCTTTGGATAAGTTCTTTCAGCATCGCGACGAGTTGTCGGCGGCCTTGGTGGATCGCTACATGCCGGAGATCGACGGATTGGGAGTGCTGAAGTCGATCCGAAGCAGCAGCCCCGATCTGCCAGTGGTCATGATGAGCGGCGACGACCGTGCTTGGGTGTCCGAGGACGGAGAGGAAATCGAAGAGGGAAGCAGCCGTTTCCTATGCAAGCCCTTCGGCACGTCGGCTTTGCGGGCGACGCTTTCCGCCATGCTGTGTCTCGACGACAGCCGCGTCTAGAGGATCGAGGAACTTCGGGCCGATCGCGGAAAAAAGGAAAACGTCCCCGCTCGAAGCGTGAGACGTTTCCTGAAAAACGGGTTTGGAGTGGTCTGGCTAGATCAGCGACAGAGCTGGGGTTTCCAGCAAGGTCTTGAGCGCTTGCAGGTACTCCGCGCCGACCGCTCCGTCCACCACGCGGTGGTCGCAGCTGAGTCCGATGGTCATGATCTGGCCGGCCACGATTTCTCCGGCGTCGTTGACGATCGGCTTATTGACGGTAGCGCCGACCGACAGGATGCCCGCGTCTGGCGTGTTGATGATGCCGTAGAAGCTGCTGATGCCGTACATGCCCAAGTTGGTCACGGTGAAGGTGCTGCCGGTCATTTCGTTTGGCCCGAGCTTCTTGCTGCGCGCCTTGCCGATCAGTTCCTTGGCTTCGATGGCGATTTGCTTGAGGGTCTTGCTTTCCGCGTTGCGGATGACCGGCGTGAGCAGTCCATCTTCGATAGCCACGCCGAACGCGAGATTCACGCTGCCGTTTTGGCGGATGGTATTGCCTTGCCAGGCGCGATTCATGGCGGGCACCCGGCGCAGAGCCTCCGCTGAGGCCTTCAGGATGAAGTCGTTTACAGTGAGCTTGATGCCGCCGCCGTGTTCCGCTGGCACGTTGGCCAGGTCGGCGTTGATCTTGGCTCGCGTGGCTAGGAGGTTGGCCACGTTGACGTCGATCTGCAGGTAGAAGTGAGGGGCGCTGACCTTGGAATCCACCAGGCGCTTGGCGATGACGCCCCGCATGTTGGAAACGGGCAGTTCCGCGTCTTCAGCGATGGCCAGCCCGGGCAGGGTGACCGGGGCGGCGGATTTGGACTTGGAAGCGGAGGAAGCCTTGGACGAATCGCTGGATTTCTTGCCGCCTCCGGAGGCTTTGGCGTCGAGCACGTCCTGCTTGACGATGCGACCGTTGGGGCCGGTGCCGCTGATGGAGGCGAGATCGATGCCTTCCGCGGCCGCGAGCTTTTTGGCCAGAGGGGAAGCTTTGATGCGGCCTTCGGGCGTGGTGGAGTCGGAGCTCTTCTTTGAGGAGGAATCGCTTTCGGATTTCTCTTCCTTGGCCGGGGCTTCGTCCTTCTTTTCCGGCTCATCGTCCTTTTTGTCGGAGGAGTCGGAGGTTTTGGGAGCGGACGGGGCGTCCGGCACCTCGACCTCTTCGCCCTCCTCGCCGATGGCTGCGATCGGGGCGCCGATGGCGACCTGCTCGCCGGCTTTGGCGATTTGCTTGAGGAGAATGCCGTCTTCGAAGGCCTCCAACTCCATGGTCGCCTTGTCGGTTTCGATTTCGGCGATGACATCGCCGGACTCTATGGCGTCGCCTTCGTTTTTGAGCCAGTTGGCGACGGTGCCGACAGTCATGGTGTCGGACAGTTTCGGCATATCGATGAAAGTAGCCATTGTCTGAAAGTTAGAAGTAAGGATTTAGAAGGAAGAGATTACATGATCGCGAGGACCTTATCGACGACGTTGGCCGCTTTCGGCAGCTGTTCCGGCTCGAGCGCTGGGCTGTAGATTGCGGGGGCGTCGATGGTGGAAACGCGCTGCACCGGGGCGTCGAGGTAGTCGAAGGCCTTGTTCTGAATCAGGTAGGCGATCTGGGCGTCGACGCCGCAGAAGGGACGGTTTTCCTCGACCAGCACGGCCCGGTTGGTCTTCTTGACCGACTCGATGATCGTTTCCTCGTCGAGCGGACGGATGGAGCGTAGGTCGACGACTTCGGCGCTGATGTTGTGCTCGCTGGAGAGAATGGTCGCGGCGGTGATGGCTACGCCCACGGATGGGCCGTGGCAGACGATGGTGACGTCGGTGCCCTCACGCTTGATGTCGGCCTTGCCCAGCGGGATGATGTATTCCTCTTCGGGCACTTCGCCTTTGTTGCCGTAGAGCAGGGTGGATTCCATGACGTAGACCGGGTCGTTGTCGCGGATGGCGGACTTCATGAGGCCTTTGGCGTCGTAGGGAGTCGCAGGGCAGACCACCTTCAGGCCTGGCATGTTGGCGATAAGGTTTTCCGGGGTGTGCGAATGGGTGGCGCCTACGTTGGTGCCGCCGTTGGCGGGTCCGCGGATGACGATGGGCACGTTGATCAGGCCGCCGGACATGTAGCGCACGCAGCCGGCGTTGTTGATCATCTGGTCCCACGCCACGTAGGCGAAGCTCCAGAACATCAGCTCCATCACGGGGCGGACGCCCAGCATGGAGGCGCCGATGCCCATGCCGATGAATCCGGCCTCGGAGATGGGCGCGTCCACGATGCGCTTGGGACCGTATCGGTCGAGCAAGCCCTCGGTGACCTTGTAGGCTCCGTTGTACTGGGCCACTTCTTCGCCGATGATGACCACGTTTTCGTCTCGCTCGATTTCCTCGGCGAGAGCGTCTTTGATCGCTTGTCTGTAAGAGATCTCTGGCATGTTAGCTGTCCGTTCTGGTGAAAATTAGTCGTTGAAGAAGAGGCGGCCTTGGGAGGCCCGCTGGTCGGGGTTGTCCGCTTCCCAGTAGACGTCCTCGGTGATGGACTCCACGGATGGGAAATCGCTTTCGTCGGCGAACTTCGCCGCGTCTTCCGCCTCTTTCTTGGCCGCGTTGTCGATTTCCTTCATCTCGTCCTCGCTCATGATCTTCTGGTCGAGCAGGTAGAGGCGATAGACGTTGAGCGGATCGTGGTTCTTGCGGTAGTCGTCGATCTCTTCCTTGGTGCGGTACTTCTTGGCGTTGGCGTCGGCCACGGAATGGCCTTGGTAGCGGTAGGTATGGATCTCCAGCAGAGTCGGCTTGGATTCCTTGTGAGCCCGCTCGATGGCTCGTCCCACGCCGTCGCGGATGGCGAATATGGATTCGCCGTTCACGTGCTCCCACGCCATGTTGTAGCCCTCGGCTCGGGCGGCGAGACCATGCTCGGGGTGCGAGGAGGAGCGTTCCTGGGAAGTTCCCATGGAATAGCCGTTGTTCTCGATGATGAAGATGGCGGGAAGATCCCAGAGAGCGGCCAGGTTGTAGGCTTCGTGCACGGCGCCCTGGTTGATGGCTCCGTCTCCCATGAAGGTCATGCAGGAACCGGTGAGGCCCTTGTACTTGAGGGCGTAGGCGATGCCGGTTCCGAGGGGAACCTGGCCGCCCACGATGCCGTGGCCGCCCCAGTAGTTCTTGTCCGGCGCGAAGTAGTGCATGGAGCCGCCTTTGCCCTTGGAGCAGCCGGTAGCCTTTCCGAGCAGCTCGGCCATGCATTCGTTCATGCCCATGCCCACCGCGAGGCCGTGTCCGTGGTTGCGGTAGGCGGTGATCATGTGGTCGTGTTCGCCCATGAGAGACGCGCAGCCCACCGCGATCGACTCCTGGCCGATGTAGAGGTGGAGGAAGCCTCCGATCTTGCCTTGCTGGTAGACGCGAAGGGATCGCTCCTCGAATCGGCGGATGCGGACCATGTCGCGGTAGAATGCCAGCTGGTCTTCTTTTGAGAGCCCCTTGTTGATAGGCAGTTTCGCTTCTTTAGCCAGATTCGCTTTTTCCGGCTTAACGCGTTTCTTTGGCGTAGTTTTTGCGCTCACGTGTCTCTTTTCTGGTGTTCTCTGATTTTGAGAAGGAAATTCTTTCGAAAGGGTGGATTGAAGGTCTTGCTGGTCGGGACACAACAACAAAGCGGTATCGCGTTGAGGTGACGAACCCGCTTAGGGAGAGAATGCGTTATTCGCTGGGTATCAATCCTTCAATTTCGAACTCCAGCGGTTTTCCGGGCTGACAGTCGACTTTCAGGGCCACGAATCGGTCGTGGTAGCGGTCGTAGATGTCCCAAAGGCCCTGGCGGTCGGTGTCGGGAATCGGGAGAGAGTCGATCTCCTCGCGAGAGAAAAAGGCGAATTTTCCCTCATCGATGGAGGCGGGCAGGACGTCCAGCGGCTTGGAGCAGTCGAAAAGAAACATTAGCCAGTGCCCCTTGCCCTCGTAGGCCTTTTCGGCGGCCATGCAGAACAGGTGCAGGTCCTTCTCGCTGATGGCATGGCCTGTCTCTTCGCGGGTTTCGCGGATGGCGCATTCGAAGGGGGACTCGCCGAGCGGCATTTCCAGTTTGCCCCCGACCGGGCTCCATAGCCCGTCGTTCGGGGCTTTGGTTCGCTCGATGAGCAGGAATTGCCCCTGCGAGTTCTTTAGGAATACTAGGACGCTGATTTTGTATTGCATGGATGCGGACGGGGTCCGAGTAGGGGGCATGGAAAATGCCGGGGCAAGCGCATTCAGGAGATGGCAGGGATTCGCTTGCCCTCCGCGGGCGCGCGCTGGATGGTGTGCGGATGCCTCGCTTCGCTCCTACGCTCTGGCTCTTTCTGTTCGCGGGATTGGCGGTTCCATCGTCCGCTGGGCTGCTGGAAGTCGGCCGACTGCAGTTCGATCTGACAGAGGAACCCCGCAGCGGAGAGCTCTGGTACGAGATTGCCGTCACGGTGGAAGCGCGTCGAGGGGAAGGGGATCTGCTGGGAAAACGATTCACCGACAGCGTCGAGGTGGCCTGCTCGCTGGCGTTCGAGGTGGAACGGGAGGGCGAGAGGGGCTTCGCGTTCTATCGGGCTGAGCTGGAGTGGGTGACGATCGACGAGGGTCGTCACGTGGCCCGTTTCTATCTGCCGCCGGAGGTGGTGGAGCGGGACAGGCTTCGGGGCGCTCCCCACAGCTTTCAGATTCGCCTGCAGGCCGAAGGGCAGGATCCGGTCTGGTTCTGGTCGGACTCGCTGGAGCGGGAGGCGAGCAGGGAACGGTTTCTGACCCTGCTCGAGGTGGAAGCTTCTCGAAACGCGGGAATCCTGAGAAGCCAGCGGCTCACTCCGTTCGCCTGGCTCTATCCCGAATCCACTCCCACGGAGCGCTTCACGTCGATTCGCTGAGAGGACGGCGCCCTGTCCGCGGAGGCTGGGCCTCCCCCCGCGTAAGTCCAAGCTGCAGATGGTTTTATCTTGTAATAGGCACTTGTTAAAAAAGAATGAAGCCCTGTCTTCGGTATGCCTTCCTCCAACTTTCTAGCCATTAGCTGTGGCGCTCGCCATCTGTGTTCGGTTCATCTGAAGATGAATCCCAGCGGGCGATGCGAGCTACTGGATTATCAGGTGGACCTGGTCGATTTCTCCTCGAACGATCCGCTGCTGTGGTTGAAAGCCACATCGTCCCACTTGGATTCGGTGGCCTTGCGCTTTGGCAACGACATGCCGGCTGGGTTCGTCATCCCGGGACATGTGGCCTTGTCGAAATACCTGAAGATTCCCCAGGTCGCGTCTGGCAAGCGTGACAAGATCGTGGCTTTCGAAGCCCGGCAAAACATCCCTTATCCCATCGCGGAAGTGACCTGGAACCACGCTGTGGTGGAGGAGGACAGCCTGGATTTCGAAGTGTTGATCGGGGCGACTCGTACTGAGATCGTCGATACGATCGCTCGCTACGCCAGGGACTCCGAAATCGATCTCCGGTGCATCGAGCCATCCAACGCGGCCCTGATAAACGGGTTTCGCTACAACTACGCGGATCAAGACGGGTGTTCGATGCTGCTCTCGATCGGTGCCAAGTCCACCGACATCATCTTCGTGGAAAAAGGGCGCTACCATTCGCGCAACGTGCCCTTCGGCGGGCAAGGCTTGAGCGTCGATATCGCGGAATCGCTGAACGTGCCGATGAGCGAGGGGGAACGCGTCAAGCTTTCCGCGATCGCGGGAGAGGCGCTTTCGACCGAGGAATTCTCCGCCTTCGAGGCGGCTCAGCGAGGTTTTTTCAATCGGCTGGTCACGGAGATCACGCGCACCTCTGCGGTGGTGAGACGCCAGGGGTTCGCCTTCGAGCCGAGCTCCTGCTTTCTGACCGGTGGCGGAGCCCAGCTCCCGGAGCTGATGAATCTGCTCGAAGCTCGATTGCGATATCCAGTTCGCAACTACGAACCGTTTCGCAAAATAGATGTATCCGATGAAAGAATACAAGGAACGCTTGAGTCGGATGCTCATTTTCTATCCGACGTCGTGGGGTTGGGCGTGGGGCGCTTTCTTCCCGATTCCATCAGCCTGGATCTGACACCTCGCAGCATCGTCTGGCAGCGAAAGTTCCGCCGGCAGCAGCCGTTTTTTCTACTGGCCGGACTGGTCGCTTGCGGAGCCATCGGACTGCCCATATTCAACGCAGCCTTGGAGATCCGGACCTACGAGCAGGAGCTTCAGAATCTGGACGTTCAAGTGAGTCCGTTGAGCCGCCTCAATCAGCAGATCTTCGAGCGCTCCGCTGAGATCAGGCGTTTGAAGGAAGCGATCGAGAAGTCGGCCACGCTCGCTGAAACCCGCCTGAGCTGGATGGTGTTGCTGAACGACTTGCAGGATCGCCTGCTGCAGGTGGAGGATGTCTGGCTGGATAAGCTGCGGCTCGATCGGCCGGAGCCGCTCGCCCCGACCGGCAACGGTCGTGTCCGTGTCCAGTCGACGGATACAAAGACGCGACTGCGACTCCAAGGGCGATTGATCGACGTCTACAATCCGGTTTCCAGCGTCAGTCCGGACTCCTACGAGCGGGTGAAGGCGCTGCTGGAGAACTTTCGCGGTTCGGAGTTTGTGGAAAGCTTGGAGGACGAGCGCTTCGACTACTCCGTTCCGGGCATTCTGGCGTTCGATTTCACGCTGGTGATCGATGAGGAGGTGTCGCTATAGCGGTCGCGATGGAGTTCTTTAAACGAAATCCCGTGTTCTACACTGCCTTGTTCATCTTGCTCGCCATCGCTGTAGCGGGGCTTTGGATACTGGCTCGATTGGACGGGAGGCTGAGGGAGCTGAAGGCTGACTATCGAACGATGTCGGAAAAGTACGATCGCTACCTGGCGGCTCGTCCTTCGCCGACGCGCTCGAATCTCCAGGCTCTCAAGGAAAACTACGAGGAGCTCTACGATGCCTACCAGAAGACCCTTCGCTCCCTGAATCTGAACACCTACGACCGGGAGGAGTTTTTCGGCCGCACGCCCGTCTCCCGCGCCGATTGGTCATTCGAGCTGCACAAGTTCAAGGAGAACGCCCGCTACGCCGCGTTGAGCAACGGGGTGGAATTGCCGGCTAGCGTGCACTTCGGATTCGAGGACTATGCGGACGGGGGGCCTCCGCCTAAGGACAAGGAGTTGGTGCATCGACAGGTCATGATCATGTCGGATCTGCTCGCTACCCTGTTCAGCTCCGGAATCGAGTCGTTCGTCAAGATTCAGCGCGGCGTCAAAAAGGGCACGTCGAGCGCCGGTCGGGTGACGGTCAGGACCGATGAAAGGATCTACAACGAGGGAGACGAGTTTCTGGTGACGGAGGAGATGAGCGCATCGATTCCCGAGGTGATCGGCGCCCAGGCGTTTCGGGTGGTTTTCAGAGGGCAATCGATCGCTCTGAGAAACTTCCTCAATCGTCTCGCGGACTCCTCTCTGCCCTATGTGATACGGGGGGTGGAGGTCGATCTCGCCAGTGAAGGAGGAGTCAAGAAGGGCTTGAACTCCGTGATGGAAGGGGTCCGGGGCTTGGGCGAAAGTCGCTACGCGGCGGCGGATACCAGCGTGCCGATCATCGCCGACAACACCTCGCTGTACGTTGTCACGATCGAGTTCATGGAATCGCTGGTGGACTTCGAGGCGCCGGAGGAACAGCAATCCGCAGTGGAAAGCGAGGCTGACGATGCGTAAGCTGCGCGTATCCGAATTTCTTGACAAACTGCTCCTGCTGGTGGCCATGCTGCTGTTCGCGTGGGTCGGCATCAGCGCCATTTTCGAGGTGAGGCGCCTGGACACGCTCTCGTCGCAAGGTCGCCCCTTGCTCTCTGAGATGGAGGTGAACGCTCCCCGATACGAGGCGACGCCCCCTGACGAGGAGCTGGTCATTTGGGATGCCCCAAAAAGTCAAAGTCGGGGCGAGGAGTGGGTGTTCGACGTTTTCACTCCGCCAGTGATCTACTACGATCCGTCGTCGCGCGAGTTCGCGGTTACGCCGCCAAACCTGCGCTCGAACGACGATGGACTCAGTCTGTGGACCCAGTTCGACCTGGAGCTGCTGGAAGTCAGGCTGCGGCCCTATCGGTTGCAGCTGGTCGGCTACGCGGGCGAACCCGGTAGCTACGTCGCCTATTTCGAACGCGTCAGCACGAGTGAAATCGTCTTGCTCAGGGAAGGGGAGGAGAACTTGGAGATCGGAGTGAGGCTGGATTCCTTCCAGGAGGAGAGAATCGAAACCATGGGCGAGGAGGAGGAAACGCCGGTGACGCAGTCCATCGGGGTGGCCCGCCTGTACGACTTCAACGATGGCAAGCAGGTCAGTTTGACCAACAAGGAAACCAAGATGTTTTCCGACTTCGAGGCCAAGATCCGGGATTTGGGAAATGGATACGTCCATTTGGTCAAGATTGGGGATCGCATCGAGCTGGAAAACTGGGATTACCTCATCGAAGACTTGTCTGTGCAGCCGGAAGGAGCCACTGTAGTAAAGGTTTCCAAGGATGGAAGCCGCCGAATTTCCCGCACCCTCATACCTGCCGTCAAAACGGATCCCAATGCCCGTCGTTCGCGAGCGTCCGATCCCGCCTCCTCCAGCCCTTTCTCCCCTCGCCCCGATAGAAGCGCCCGTCCCTGACGGATTTCCGCTCTCCTAGGTTCGAACAACTCCCACCGTCATGATGAAACCAAATCGCCTCCTCCGCCGAACCCTTTGCCTCCTGTTCTCGTTCGCCGCCTTGCTCGCGACCGTCGAGACTCTCGCCCAGAGCGACACGGAAACCAAGATCAAGCTGATGACCGAGGCCCTGCAGGCCCGAGATTCCGGAAACCTGGTCCTGGCCAAGGAGAAGCTCGAAGCGCTGCTGGTCATCGCTCCCAACGACGCCTCGGTCAAACGCATTCTCGGCGGGGTTGAGCGCATGATCGAGAGGCAGAGCGACGCGGGCGCGGATTCCCGGCCTGCGGAGGTGGATCGGCTGGCGGCTCTCAGAAGCGAAGCGGAATACTTGGCCCAGCTGGAGACTGAGCGCATCGAAAAAGCCATGCAGGAGGCCCGCAACACCCGGGAGGCGGCGCGTCGCCAAGCGAATCGCGGCGAATACGATGCAGCTTTGGCCACCATCAACCGCGCGATCTCATCGCTCGAGCCCAATCCCATGACTCAGGTGCTGATCGAAGAGATGAAGCGTGACGAGCGAGAGTTCCTGCGTCAGCGCTCTCAGTACGCGGTCGATGCCATGAGCGGTTCTCCAGGCTCCCTTTCCATCCACGAGGCGAGCCCCGACTTCGTGAAACTGCAGCAGCAGATCGACGTGCTTCATCTCCGCGGTCGCAGCCAGTTCTTCGCAGGGGATCTCGAGGGCGCCGAGGCGACCTTCAAGCAGATCGAGGCCCTGGACCCCAACAATGCGATGGCTAAGAATTTCCTCATTCGCATCGCCCGCGAGCGCCAGTCCGTAGGGCACCTGAACAAGATGAAGACGCGCGAGCAGCTGCTGCAGGAGGTTTCGAACGCCTGGCAGCGCCCCGGCATCTACGAAGAGCGACCCGGTATTGAAACGGTGGATGCGAAGTCGATTCCACTCAACGAGAAGTTGAACCGAATCCAGATTCCCAGTGTGAACTTCACCGAAGTGGAGCTTAGCAAGGTGGTGAACACGCTCAGCGCCATTTCCGAACAGTTCGATACCACGAACATTGGAACGAAGGGAGTGAACCTCGTGCTGATCGATCCGGATCGCGCGAACCCGACGGTGAACATCACCCTGCGCAACCTTTCCCTGAAGCGCATCCTGGACTTCATTGTCGACTCCGTCGGCTATCAATACGAGGTCGACGCTGACGCCGTGGTGGTTCGCCCAGGAGGGGATCATTCAAATCTGGATACGGAGTTCTTTCCCATCTCCCGCTCGACGGTCATTCGCATGACGGGGGGCTTGACCGGTACCTCCGGCGGACTCTTCAACGATCCGTTCTACTCCGACGACGGTTCGCGCATTCGCGATGGTGGCGTGGCCAGCGAAGCTCAGGCCATACGGAATTTCCTGCAGCAAGCGGGGGTCGATTTCGCGGGCATCGAGGGAAGCACGCTGGCCTACGACGGATCGGCAATGATCGTGACGCAAACCTCCCGCAACATCGATCGTATCCGAAATATACTGAACCGCTACACCGATGTGAAGCAGGTCGAGATCGAAGCCAAGTTTCTCGAAGTGCAGGAAGGCTCCTTGGAGGAGCTCGGATTCGATTGGATCGTGAACGAGCAAGGCTCGGGCGGCGACGAACGATGGGAGACCGGCGAGGTGTATCGCTCTTCTCTGCGACGATTGGCTCAGGCGGCCGCTCCCACCAGCGTGAGCAGCGCCATCATCGTGGACGGCGAGGAGGTTGACAGCATTTCCGCCCCCGATCTGCCTGGAGCAAATCTCCTCGGTCTGGGCGCAGATCCGTTCACCAACGTGATCGGCAGCATCGACGGAGTGGACCTGAACGTCGCGATTCGCGCTTTGTCGCAGAAGTCCGGTTCCGATCTGCTCAGCGCCCCGAAGGTCACCGTGCTATCAGGCAATCGGGCGAATATAAACGTCAGCCAGGAGTTCCGCTATCCGACGCGCTATTCAGATACGGAAAGCGATGTGGGCAGCACCAGCGGATCGCTCAATGGCGGCAGCGCTGGGGTGACCATCACCCCGGGCACTCCGGAGGATTTCGTCACCAGAAACGTGGGCGTGGAGCTCGCGGTCACTCCGATCGTGGAGGAAGACGACTACAGCATCACGCTGGATCTGAATCCGCGGGTTACGGAGTTCGAAGGTTTCGTGGAATACGGAGGGCCCAGCATCGCGATCTCTGGCGGCCGCACCGTGAAGACCCCTTCCGGATTCTATCAACCGATCTTCGCGGTCCGCGAGGTGGAAACCAAGGTGACGATCTGGGATGGAGCGACCGTAGTCATGGGTGGCATGACTCGCGAAGACGTGGTCTCGGTGGACGACAAGGTGCCGTTCCTGGGCGACATCCCCTTTGTCGGACGGCTATTCCGTTCCGAGGGAGAAAGCTCCGCCAAGCGCAACCTGCTCATCTTCGTGACCGCGAATCTGGTCAGCCCAGGCGGCTCGCCGAAGCGCCAGACCCTGCGCGGCGTGCAGCCGGGCTCGCTTTTCCAGAATCCGACTCTGGTCACGCCCAGCGGCTCGGAGTCCAGAGCGCACTGAGGTCTCGATCCTCGTCGGCGTTCGTGACAGAGCCGGACCCTTCCTCGCTCAGGCTCTTGAGAGCTGCGGTGCGGTGGGGCCGCTTTGGGTTTGAAACCAAGGCCTCGCTCCGTTGAGCTGCGTCATGGCTAACTATCTCCTCATCGACGGTTACAATATGGCGTTTCGAGCGTTTTACGCAGTCAAGGAACTGAAGCGCTCGGACGGGTTTCCGACCAACGCCCTGTACGGCTGGGTGCGCTCGATGTGGAAGCTACTCGATGATCAGAAACCGGACTTTGTCACGGTGTTTTTCGATCTCGGCGGCGCTCAGGACAAGCTGGCATTGCTGCCTGAATACAAAGCGAACCGGGCGGAAACACCGGCGGAATTTGAACAGCAGGTGCCGATCATCAAGCAGCTGACGCGGGCCATGGGTTTCGGTCTGATCGAGGAAAATGGAGTGGAGTCCGACGACCTGCTGGCAGCTTACGCCACGCGATTGACCGAGGGTGACGCTGCGGCGGTGGTGAAGATCGTGAGTGCGGACAAGGACTTCGCTCAATCGGTCACGGAGCGCATCCACCTGCTGCTCCCGCCTCCGACAGCCAATCCGCGCCTGGGCTGGCGGGAGCTTGACCCAGCTGGAGTGGAGGAGAAATGGGGTCTCCCTCCCGAGCGCATGGTCGACTACCTTTCACTGATCGGCGACACCTCAGACAACATTCCCGGGGTGCCGGGTTGCGGTCCTAAGACGGCGGTGAAGTGGTTGCTCGAATACGGATCGGTGGAAGGCGTGCTCGAGCATGCGGACTCGATTCGCCCGCCGCGTTTTCAGGCGATCTTGCCCGAGCTGGAGGAACGCTTGAAGATCAATCGGAAGATCATCGGGTTCGATCTGTCGCACCATGGTACCAGCGAACTGGATACGGGCAGCATGGACCTGCCCGCCCTATGTTCGATCCTAGAGGAAATGGAAATGAAAACCCATCTGGAAGAGGCGAAGAAGCGCTACGCTCAGGCTGAGCTGTTTTAGAAGGCCTTTTGGCGCATTGGTACGGCGATATCTCTTTAGGATTTCATTGGTAGGGCGCGACGGCCCGGCGCGCCGCATTGCAGGATCCGTTCTTGTCGGCGC